>DASYWT010000413.1:0-6228 GCA_035935775.1 Terriglobales bacterium | reverse complement strand
ACGCGCGAATCCATTCGACAGATCGCTCACGGACGGGAACCCTCCGGGAGTGATACAAAATACGAGAATAGAGAGAGGCCTGAGGCGGAGTTGGAGAGCCTCTTGGACCATTATGGGAAAGAATATTCAAAAAGTCGCAGTCTTAGGCGCGGGGACCATGGGTTCCCGGATCGCGGCCCATCTGGCCAATGCCGGCGTCCAGTGCTTGCTGCTGGACATCGTGGCGCCGGGCAAGGAACCGCGCAACTACATCGCGGAAATGGGCCTGGAGGGAGCGCGGAAATCCAAACCTGCGGCCTTCTTTGAGCCCGATTTGGCGCGGCTGATCACGACCGGCAATTTCGAAGACGACCTGAGCCGACTGGCCAGCGTGGACTGGATCATTGAAGCGGTAGTGGAAGATCTGGAAATCAAGCGCACCCTGCTGCGCAAGGTGGAAGCTGCACGCCGCCCGGGAACCATCGTGACCACCAACACCAGCGGCCTGCCGGTGAGCAAGATCGCCGAGGGTTTCTCGGAGGATTTTCGGCGTCATTGGTTTGGCACCCACTTCTTCAATCCGCCACGCTACATGCGGCTGCTGGAGATTATCCCCACGCCGCAGACAGACCGCGCCGCGCTGGACGCCATCAGCCATTTCTCCGATGTGCGCCTGGGCAAGGGCATTGTGTTCGCCAAGGACACGCCTAACTTCATCGCCAACCGGATCGGCACCTTTTCCGCGCTCAACGTGATGCGAATCATGCAGGAAATGGACCTCACGGTCGAACAGGTGGACGCGCTCACGGGACCGGCGGTGGGCTGGCCCAAATCGGCGACCTTCCGCACCGCCGACCTGGTCGGCCTGGACGTGCTGGCGCACGTGGTCGGCAACCTGAAGCAGAATGTGCGCGACGAGCGTTCCGACCTGCAGGTGCCGCAGTTTGTGCAGATCATGCTGGAACGGCGCTGGCTGGGCGACAAAACCGGCGGCGGCTTCTACAAGAAGTCCGGCAAGGGCGAAAAAGCAGAGCGGCTGGCGCTGGACTGGCGCACGCTGGAGTACCGGCCGCGGCAGAAGGCCAGCTTCCCTGCCCTGGAAATGGCGCGCAATGTGGACGACAGCGCTCAGCGCCTGCGGATGCTGCTGGGTCTGGACGGCTCCGGGCCCCGCAAGGGCGATAAGGCGGCGGAATTCATGTGGGCGGCGCTGGGCGACCTGTGGACGTACACGGCGAATCGCATTGGAGAGATATCTGATTCCATCGCCGACATAGACCGCGCCATGCGCCTGGGCTTCAACTGGGAGCTGGGACCGTTCGAGTTGTGGGACGCGGCCGGAGTGGAGCAAACGGTGGCGCAGTTGAAGAAGCAGAACCGCCCGGTTGCCGCCAATGCAGAGCGCCTGCTGGCCTCAGGCAAGAAATCCTGGTACAGCGACGCCCGGGAAGCGCCCTCCGGGCGGGACTATTTCGACCTGAGCGCAGGCAGCTACCGGCCAGAGCCGGTGCCGGCAGGAGTTATCCTGCTGCCAGCACTCAAAAAGGCCTGCCATATCGTCAAAAAGAACGCCGGTGCGTCGCTGGTAGATGTGGGGGACGGCGTGGCCTGCATCGAGTTCCACTCCAAGATGAACGCTCTGGGCGGCGACATCGTGCAACTGGTCACGCAGACGCTGGGCGTCCCGGGGCGGCCGGATTCCGGCGCGCTGGACGCCAACTTCGACGCCTTCGTCATCACCAACGACGCGCAGAACTTCTCCGTGGGCGCGAACGTGATGCTGCTGCTCATGGGCATCCAGGATGACGACTGGGACGAAATTGATATGGCCATTCGCGGCTTTCAGGGGATGGCACAGGCGGTCAAGTTCTCGCCTAAACCGGTGGTGGTGGCGCCGTTGGGCATGGCCCTGGGCGGCGGCTGCGAAATCCCGCTGCATGCGCCGGTGCGCCAGCCGCATTCCGAGCTTTACATGGGCCTGGTAGAGGTGGGCCTGGGCCTGCTGCCCGCCGGCGGAGGCTGCAAGGAGATGCTGCTGCGCGCTATTGACAGCGCCGAAGCAGTACGCCCGGGTGGGCGCGGTGAGCCGGTGGAGCTGGTGGAGGCAATGAAGCGCGCCTTTGAGATCATCGCCATGGGCAAAGTTTCTACATCGGCGGAAGAGGCGCGCGGGCTGGGCTTCCTGAGCGACGGCGACCTAGTGACGATGAACCGGGAGAGGGTGCTGGCCGACGCCAAGCAGCGCGCCCTGGACCTGGCCCGGGCCGGATACAAGCCCCCGGTGCCGCGCACCGCCATACCCGCTCCCGGCGAAAGCATGCTTGCTACTTTGAAGCTGGGCGTACATCTAATGCGGCAGGCCGAGTACATCAGCGACCACGAGGTAAAGGTCGGCAACAAGGTCGCGGAAGTGCTGTGCGGGGGCAGGGTTACGCCGGGGACCCCGATCAGCGAACAGTATCTGCTCGACCTGGAGCGGGAGGCGTTCAAGTCTCTGTGCGGCGAGCGCAAAACGCAGGAACGGATTCAGTACACACTGAAGACGGGGAAAACTTTAAGAAATTAACCACAAAGGACACGAAGGAACAGGCAGGATTTCATTGGTTCTCCTTCGTGCCCTTCGTGGTGAAAAGGGGTTTTTTATGCGGGAAGTGGTGATTGCAAGTTCAGTACGCACTCCGGTAGGCAAGGCGTTCAAGGGTACGCTGCGCAGCACGCGGCCGGATGAATTGGCGGCGCTGGCCATTTCAGGCGCGCTGGAGCGCGTGCCGCAGTTGGACCGCAAAGAGATTGAGGACGTGATCCTGGGCTGCGCCATGCCGGAAGCGGAGCAGGGCATGAACATAGCGCGCACTGCGTCGCTGCGGGCCGGGCTGCCGGTGGAAGTTTCGGCCATGACCATCAACCGCTTCTGCTCTTCCGGACTGCAGTCTATTGCCATGGCGGCGGAGCGCATCATGGCGGGCGGCGCGGAGGTGATTGTGGCGGGTGGGGCCGAGTCCATGACCATGATTCCCATGGGCGGCCACAAGATTTCGCCCAACCCCTGGCTGGTGGACAACTATCCGGACTCCTATCTGTCCATGGGCCTTACCGCTGAGCGTCTAGCCAAGCGTTTCGGCATCAGCCGGGAGCAGGCGGACGAATTCTCTCTGCGCAGCCACAAAAACGCGATTGGCGCCATCCAGGCGGGCAAGTTCGAGGAAGAAACTGTCCCGGTGCCCGTGAGCTTCACCACGCCCAACGGCGCTAAGCCGAAGCGCGTGGAAATCACGTTCAAGACCGACGAGGGCCCGCGCAGCGACACTTCCATGGAAGTACTGGCGTCCTTGAAACCGGCGTTTCATGCCAGGGGCACGGTGACGGCGGGAAATTCTTCGCAGATGTCGGACGGCGCGGCCGCCAGCGTGGTGATGTCGGCGGAGCGGGCGCGGGCGCTGGGCATCAAGCCGCTGGCGCGCTACATTTCGTTTGCCACAGCAGGCTATAAGCCGGAGGAAATGGGAGTGGGCCCGGTGTACGCCATTCCCAAAGCCCTGAAGATGGCCGGCCTGCAACTCTCGCAAATTGACGTGATCGAACTGAACGAGGCATTCGCGGCGCAGGCGCTGGCGGTGATCAAGGAAGGCGGCCTGGACCTGGAGCGGGTGAACGTGAACGGCGGCGCAATTGCTCTGGGACATCCTCTGGGCTGCACCGGCGCCAAGCTGACGGCCAGCATCATCCGCGAACTCAAGCGGCGGAATGCACGCTACGGGCTGGTAACCATGTGCGTAGGCGGCGGCATGGGCGCGGCGGGAATTTTTGAAAACCTGAATTAACACCGCAGAGGACGCAGAGGACGCGAAGGCTTTTGAAAATAGGACGATGGTTGGCAGGCCACAGGTAATGCGAGGAACGGTACTGTTGTTCAATTCACAGGTTTCCATCCATGAATCTAAAATGCGCTCTGCGTCCCTTGCGTCCTCTGCAGTATTGCTTTGAAAAAAGGAATGCATGCTACGGGCTGGTAACCATGTGCGTGGGCGGCGGCATGGGCACGGCGGGAATTTTTGAAAGCCTGAATTAACACCGCAGAGGACGCAGAGGCTTTTGAAAATAGGACGATGGTTAGCAGGCCAGAGGTAATGCGAGGGACGGTACTGTTGTTCAATTCACAGGTACCCATCCATGAATCTAAAATGAACTCTGCGTCCTTTGCGTCCTCTGCGGTATTGGTTTGAAAAAAGGAGTTTATGGCGACGACAACGACGGTACCCAAGACGAAAATTCCCGGCGGCAGCTTCCTGCTGGAAGACCGCCCCACCAGCGAAGTATTTACTCCGGAAGATTTCAGCGAGCAGCATCAGCTCATCGCACAGACGGCCGACGACTTCGCCACGAATGAAGTCCTGCCCGCGGCCGACCGGATGGAGCACAAGGACTGGGCGCTCACCCGCGAACTGCTGAAGAAGACGGCGGAGCTGGGGCTCACCTCGGTGGATATTCCCGAGGAGTATGGCGGGGCGGAGATGGACAAAGTCAGCTCCTGCATCCTGGCCGACCACATGGCCAAGTACGCGGGCTTCGCGGTGAGCTGGGGCGGCCATACGGGAATCGGCACGCTGCCCATCGTTTTCTTCGGTACAGAAGCGCAGAAGAAGAAGTACCTGCCCCGGCTGGCCACGGCCGAGATGATCGGCGCCTACGCGCTTTCCGAAGCTTCCGCCGGATCCGATGCGCTGAATTGCCGCGCCCGTGCGCAACTTTCCTCAGATGGCAAGCATTACATCCTGAACGGTGAAAAAATGTGGATCACCAACGCCGGCTTCGCCGACCTGTTCACGGTGTTCGCCAAAGTGGACGGCGAGAAGTTCACCGCTTTCCTGGTAGAGAAAACTTTTCCCGGTTTTTCGATTGGCGGGGAAGAGCACAAGATGGGAATTCGCGGTTCGTCCACCTGCCCTCTGATTCTCAACGACTGCCAGGTGCCCGTGGAAAACGTGCTGGGCGAGGTCGGCAAGGGGCACGTAATTGCCTTCAACATTCTGAACATCGGCCGCTATAAGCTGGGCGCCATGTGTGTCGGCGGCTCGCGCACTTCGCTCGACCACGCGATCGGCTACGCTAGGCAGCGCAAGGCCTTCGGGAAATCCATCGCCGAGTTTGGTCTCATCCAGGAGAAGCTGGCCGATATGGCGACGGAAATTTTTGTGGGTGAGTCCATCGTCTACCGCACGGTGGGCATGATGGACGTAGCCCTGGGCGAGATTAACAAGGCTGGCGCGAACGCCATTGGTGAGGTTCGCAAGGCCATCGAGGAGTATGCAGTTGAGTGCTCGATCCTGAAGGTCTGGGGTTCGGAGATGCTGGACCACGTGGTGGATGAGGTGGTGCAGATCTATGGCGGCTACGGCTTCGTCGAGGAATACCCGGCGGAGCGCGCCTACCGCGACGCGCGGGTGAACCGCATTTTCGAGGGCACCAACGAGATCAACCGGCTGATCATCACCGGCTGGCTGTTGAAGCGGGCGATGACCGGGCAGTTGCCGCTCCTGCCGGCCATTAAGAAGCTGATGGACGAAGTGCTGGCCGGGCCCAGCCTCGGTGACGGCCTGGAAGGGTCGCTGGCAGCGAAACGCACGCTGGTGAGCAACGCAAAGAAATTGGCGCTGTTCGCCGCCGGCGCGGCGTCGCAAAAGTACATGCAGTCGCTGGTGGACCAGCAGGAAGTCATGGGCGCGCTGGCCGACATGATCATGGAAATTTACGCCATGGAGTCGGTGGTGCTGCGGGCGCAGAAGATGGTAGAGCGCAACGGCGAAGCAGCGTCGGCTATGGCTGTGGCCATGGCGCAGGTTTACCTCGCGCATGGCATGGAGAAGATCGAAGCGGCGGGGCGCAAGGTAATTAGCGCGATTGCCGAAGGCGACATGCTGCGCACGCAGATGGCGATCCTGCGGCGCCTGGGTAAGCACGAACCGGTAAATACGGTTGCCCTGCGGCGGCAGATTGCCGCCCGCGTGATTGAAGCCGGAAAATATGTGACCGCGTAGGTTCTTTGTTCTTGGGTGGAGCAGCGCTTTAGCGCTGCATTATCCGGGGAGCCGAGCGGCAATTCAGTACCTTTTTACAGGACTGAAGGCAGGCTCCACCCTCGAGCCTGTTGGGATGCGCCGGATTGCAAACCATCTTGCCTATCGCGGATAATGTCGCCGCATTCAGATGAGGAGCGAAATGATGCGGAAAACATTGATTGCGATCGGGGCT
>DASYWT010000412.1:0-13241 GCA_035935775.1 Terriglobales bacterium | reverse complement strand
AGCGGATGGTTGTCACCAGAGTTTTTGATGCCCCACGCGAATTGGTTTGGAAGGCGTGGACAGACCCGAAATATGTGATGCAGTGGTGGGGACCGAAGGGCTTTTCTGCGCCCGTTTGCCAGATGGATTTTCGCGTTGGGGGGAAATTCCTCTGCTGCATGAGATCTCCAGATGGGCAGGAGTTCTGGAATGCGGTTGAATACCACGAGATTGTTCCGCACGAGAAGATCGTTTCCTTGATGTACTTTTCCGACTCGAAGGGAAACAAGATTGATCCGGCGCAGCTAGGAATAGAACATGAGGCCATCGAGGGTGCGTACGACGTGACCATCTTTGAGGATCTAGGAAACGGCCAGACGAAACTCACCTTCATTGGAAATGAACCCATGGAGAGCGCGAAAAATAGCGGTCAATTAGAGGGCTGGAACCAGATACTCGACAAACTTGCCGCAGTTGTTGCGGGGCTGACACAGGCGAAATAAGAAGCTGAAGCTTTGATGATCGTCATGCGCGAGCAACTGAACGTAACTGAGAGGACGGGAATGAAAAGGATGAAGGCGGTTCGAGGGGCGGTGCGGCGAGGCTTGCTCGCGGCAGCGGCGCTGGCGGGGATGGTGATCCTGACGCTGGCTGCGGGAAGCGGGACGAAGCCGGGGAACTCGATCGACTTGGTGCTGCGGGAGGCGGTGGAGCAGAAGAAGGCACCGGGGGTGGTGGCGATGGCGTCGCGGGGAGACGAAGTCATTTACCAAGGGGCGTTCGGGAAGCGCGACAGCACGAGAGATGTTCCGATGACGCTGGACTCGATTTTCCACATCGCTTCGATGACCAAGGCGGTGACGGCGGTGGCGGTGCTGCAACTCATTGAGAGCGGGCGGGTGAAGCTGGACGAGCCCGCGGCGACCTATCTCCCGGAACTGGCGAAGGTGCAAGTGCTCGAGGAATTCGATCCGGCGACGAAAAAGGCGAAGCTGCGGCCACCGAAGACGCCGCCGACGGTGCGGCAATTGCTGACGCACACTTCGGGGTTTGGCTACGACTTTCTCGATGCGCGGCTGCACGAGTACGTCGAGGCGGGACTGGCTCCCGCGATTACGGGGGATAGCGACGCGTTTCTGAAGGCACCGCTTATGTTCGATCCGGGAACGCACTGGGAATATGGAATCAGCTACGACTGGCTGGGAGAACTGGTGGAACAGGTGAGCGGGGAGACGCTGGAGGAATATTTTCGGCGGCACATCTTCGAGCCGCTGGGGATGGCGGACACGTTCTTCAACGTTCCGGCGGAAAAGCAGGTGCGGGTGGTGGCACTTCAACTGCGGCAGGCGGATGGGAGTTTTGTAGAACCGCCGCCGCAGCCAATGAAGCCGGTGAAGTTCTTCAGCGGCGGCGGCGGCCTCTACTCGACGGCGGGGGATTACTTGAAGTTCGAGCAGATGGTGCTGAACGGCGGGACGTTCGGCGGCAAGAGGATTCTGCGGGCGGAGACAGTGGCGGAGATGAGTCATAACCAGATCGGCGAGATGAAGCTCGCGGAGCTGAGGAGCACGATTCCGCAGTTGATCAAGAATCCCGTTCGCTTGCCGGGTTCGCCCGACAAGTTTGGATGGGGATTCGGAATCAACAGCCGGGCGGTGGAAGGCGGGCGCGCAGCGGGGTCGCTGGCATGGGACGGCATCTTCAATACGTTTTTCTGGATTGATGTTTCCGGGAAAACCTGCGGGGTGGTGCTGATGCAGACGATACCGTTCAGCGACGATGGGGCGCTAGCGGCGGAGGAGGAGTTCGAGCGGGCGCTCTACGCCAGCGCGGCGAGGTGATGCTCTGAGCGATCCGTTCGGAAGGGCTTCACACCAGGATTCCAAATTCAATCCTTATACCTCCACCCGTCCGCCGCAATCGCCAGCGGCTTCCTTCTGGTCTGCTCATCGAAAATGCCTCCGTAAAAGCAGAGGCAGGCTATCTCGGAGATCCCGGCTAAGGACGGCGGCGCAGGCTTTAGTTGAAACCTGCTTCTCGTCACGGGCAAGCGACTTTGGCGGCTGTTGCCTTCAGTGCTTAGCACTCATCGAGTGCAATTTGAAGCGTGATTCAGCGGATTAGTACCGATAGACGGGCTTCTAGGAAGTGAAAACAAAGCATTCCCAGTTCGCCCGCGAAACCATGTCCACGAACAAACTAGTGTGCCAACTGTGTGCAGAATTCATACCCGCAACGCGGGCCGCTGAACAGAACCATCGACTGACTGTCGGACAGCAGGCACTGCCTTTGACTTGCCGGATTATGGCGGGCTTGTACGCCGAGTGTGTGCCACCTTACAATCGTGACCCTCGGCCGCATCATTGGAAGCTTTAGTACCCCGGAAGAGGATGGGAACCGGGCCCGTGTGTGCTAGATCGTGTGCTATGGGGGTGCGGAAGTTAAGATATTGAGCGGGATAAGCGATTGATTCTAAACGGAAGTCCTTTGTCTGCAACACCCGGAAAGGTTCGACTCCCACTCGCTTCCGCCATTTGCCCGGCTCAAAGCGGCTTTCGCCCATGCAGCCGGGTTCGCGGCCGACTAGTGAATCTGCAAGTTCCCAGCCTGAGCGCTTTCCGTTATAGGTAGGAGCAACGCGCCTGCTGAGCCAGAGGCGCCGCAGAATGGGGCCCGAGCGACATATCCTGGCCGTGATTTTTGGTCTTCTAGTGGCTGCTCACGCGGAAGCGACGCCGGGTCAAAGGGCGCAGGCCGCGGCTCAGGAAGATTTACCGCCACTGCAGTTGGTGCAACCGCCGCCGCCTTCCCATGCGCCGGGTCAGCCCCAAGGAAGTCAGGCGCGCCCCTCCACTGCCCTGCCTCCCAAGCTTGCCTCGGCGTCCCCGCTACTCACTGAACTCAATGATTCCGACGTCAAGTTCAGGCTGGAAAGATTGATGAATATCCTGCGCGACAACCGGCATGAAGGCTGGGTACTCTCGGCCTATCCCGACCCCAAAACCGCACAGCCGCTGATTGGGGCGGGGTTCAATCTTGATGTCAGGGCAAGGCAGCACGTGCAGCGCAATCCCGGTAATCCCCACTCGTTCCTTGAGCCCTCCGCCCGCGAACTGTGGGAAGCCGCGGGGCTTGATCCGGCACGGCTGCAGAACATACTCGATCGCTTCGATCGTGATCTGAGGGCGTGGAGCAGGAAAAGGTTCCACCAGAAGATCAGGGCTTACGACCTGCCCCCCGAGCTTACCCAGGAAGAAGCCACGAGACTGCTGCGCATCTCCGTCCTGGAAGCGATTCACAACGCGAGAGCGTACTGCGACGATTTCGACGGAATGACCGCATCGCAGCAGATGGCACTCAGCCAGCTTGTGTTTCAGATGGGTGTGAATCTGGAAGAATTCGCGCAGTTTCTCAACGCCATTAACCGCCATGCCGGCGCCGGCGAACCGGCCCCGCCGGTTGAAACCCAGGCCGAGCATTGGAGATTCGTGCAGCGCACACTGGTCGGGACTGACTGGGCCAGGCGTTATAGCAGCCGCGCGATTACGGTTATCGCGATGTTCGATCCGGCCTATGACCGGAATTCATGGGAAGCCGAGCGGGAAGTGCGGGCGTGGATACATCCCCTGGTTGCGCGCCATCGCGGCAAGCAGCGCGCCGCCTCACTTCGGGCAGTAAAATACCGCGGCCACAGGGGCAGAGGCAGAGCAGAGAGACGCCAACGACCGCACAATAAGAGGAGCTGAAGAGGACTTCGACCACCGTGGCGGAAGGATGAGGGAACAACGCGCCAGAAAATCCTTGTTTACCGAGCGACTCAACCTGGGCACTCCCTCCTCTTCACAGGACGTTATATATCAGAACTAGCTTGGTTTTTCGCTCTCGCTCATCACGAGCCTGAGACCAGAAATCAAACCGCTTACTTCGTCAGGATGGTAGTTCCCGCCTGGGAGTCAGGTAATGGCAACGCACGCGAATCGCCCCCCGCGCTACTGTCGCGATAACCACGCGCTCACAACCGAGGCTCAGCCGGACGATAGTGCACAAGATCGTCTCGCTGGCGGAGACGTTGACCGGGAAGAAAAGCAACAAAAGGTGAATACAGGCAGCTGGCAGTGGGACATAACAACCGACGTAACCACATGGTCCGAGCAACTGCACCGCATTGCCGGTCGAGATCCGGCCACTGTGCTGCCCACCTTCAAGGAACATTCCTCCTTCTACACGCCAGAAAGCTGGGAACTGCTCACGACCGCCACACTCTGCCTTTTGCGAACGGGAGAACCGTACGAACTCGAATTGGAGATAGTCCGGCCCGATGGCGGCCGCAGAAGGGTGGTCGGCACAGGAGAAGCTGTGCGCGACAGCACTGGCGATATTCTTCGACTTTGCGGCACCGTTGAAGACATCACCGAGCGCCGCTGGCGGATAATCGCAGACGAACAAGTACTGGAAAACCCCGCCCACCGAGCCACCGGCTATTTAATCAAGGCAAATGAGGAGGAAAAAGAGGAGGTTGCGAAAGAATTGCGCGACGATATCTGCCAGAGGTTGTGCCTTCTGGCAGCCGATATCCAGGGATTGACCTCGGCCTCAACCGAGTTACCCGTGCAGGGATGCATGCGCCTCGAAGAACTCTGGCAGGAGACATCGGAAATAGTCTCCGAAATTGTCAATCTCTCGCACCGGCTCTACCCTTCCACCCTCGATCTGTTAGGGCTTCCGCTTGCCATCGAGGGTGTTTGCCGGGAATTTGCTGCCCGGCACAGTGTTTCAGTCGAGTGCAGTTGCACCGGAACCATACCCGAAGGGCTCGATAAGAAGATCGGTCTTGCCTTCTTTCGCATTTTGGAGGAAGTGTTGGGCATCATCGCCAAGCACAACACTGGACATGTCAGCGTCGAGCTGATTAATAACGCGAAGGAACTGCTGCTGCGGGTGTCGGACAATCGGGAAAGCGGCGACTCGGAGGAGATGGAGTCGGCACGGGGCTTCGCCTTCATCGGCGCAAAGGAGCGAATGTACTCGGTTGGGGGAAGACTGACGGCCTGGTCAACTCCGACCGGCCAAGCCCGGGTCGAGGCTCGAGCTCCGCTGAAAGTTTCCCAACACTCGGATTAGAACGGGTACCTGCACATAGCGGTTGTGCTGACCGCGCCAGGGACGGCCCCAACTCCGAATCGGAACGTGGTTATTCCAGTTCCGACCCGAACTTCCAGGTGCCGTTGCCCATATCCAAAACGACAATGCTGTTGTTTGACATCAAGGGGACGTGCCGGCCTCCAACCACGGCCGTGGCGTAAAAGGGATGAAAAGTTGGATCGTATGCCTGCTCAGATTGTGCATCTAGAACGGGGGCAGGGGTTACACGCCGTTTGCCGCGCGCGCTCCGAAGGTCTGGAAGAGGCACCTCGTGGGCCGCGGTGGACGGCGTAGGCGATCTTGAGGCCAGCCGGTCAAATGTCTGGCTCAGCTCTTCCCCGAAACTCACAAGCGCTGGCATGTGGTTGTGGAGAACCAACCCCACGGAGCCAAGGGCCACTACGAGCAATACCGCCAGCAGCGCGGTACGAAGCCTGGTCGAGGGTTTCGGCTGGTAAGCGGCCTTGGTCAACCCCCGCAAGTCGTCCCAATTCGTGCCCAAATCCTGAGGCGAGTTTTCGGGAACAGGGGAAACGCCCGCCTTCGATTCATCATTTCCGGACAGCTTCAATATTGACGTCATGGCGCTAACCAAGTCTCTAGCCCAGAAAGAGCAATTGCGATGCCAGGCTTTCTAGGTTTCAAGGCGCTCATTCCCAAGCGCTTGCGGCTTGTACCTTGTCATGAAAGAAGGCAAAGTGCAAACTTTTGCACTGTCTCGACTCCATGTCGCGGAGCCCGAGTACGCCTGCCATAGCTGCCAGTTTGCGTTTCCCAAGTTGCCGGCCCGCCCTTCACGCCGAATCGGAAGGTCCGGACTCGAATTTCAGGCCGGTTGTTATCAAGGTTGCTATTGCTGTTATCGCAAATTTGGTCTTGTCTTAGAGGAAACACCACATCGAGTGGGACAGAACGGTTCGTAATGCCCAAGTTGCCCGGGCTCGTGTCGAGCACAGCAGCAGTTTCGAGCGACGGAGGAAGCATGGTACCCACCGGCAAGATTCGTAAGTTAACGTTTGCTCTCCTACTCCTTTCTTTCATCGGCTTTGCGAATATTTCGGGGCAGGCTCAAGACGAGAACACTCCGAAAGCGGACATCTTCGCCGGCTACCAGTGGCTGAATCCGGGCGGCAGCATTCCTGTGCCCGGGACAGCGAATCCGGTGCAAGGGCACGAGCTGCCGAGCTTGTCGAAGGGATTCGGCCTGGCCTTCGGCTACAACTTCTATCGCGTATTCGCCCTGGAAGGCGATTTTGGACGGAACTGGGACAAGGGTTTGAGTTTCAACACGTATTCCGTGGGCCCTCGTTTTACGCTGCGCGGCGAAGGAATCAATTTTTTCGCGCATGCGCTGTTAAGCCTGAACCAGCTAACCGCGCCGGGCTTGTCAACCCGGGAAGGCGCAGGAACCATTCTGGGCGGAGGCATGGATTTGCGGCTGAGCCAGCACCTCAGCCTTCGGCTGATAGAAGCTGACTACCAGTGGGCGCGACACAACTTTGCCGCGTTCGCTCCCGAGAGCCAGTCGAATTTGCGGCGGCCCAGTTTCAGCGGGGCGCGCCTGCGCGGCGGTCTGGTGTTCAACTTGGGCGGCGGGGCCCCTCCGGAAGCGCCTTCGGCGCAATGCTCGGCCCAGCCATCCGAGGTGATGGTGGGCGAGCCGGTGACCGTGAGCCTGACCACGAACAATTTCAATCCCAAACACACGCTCAACTACGCCTGGACCAGCACCGGCGGCAAAATCACGGGAACAAACAATACCGCCAGCATTGATACCAACGGGGTGGCAGGCGGCAGCTATACGGCCACTGCCCAGGTGACAGACCCGAAAGCAAAAAAGAACAATCAGGCCACCTGCTCAGCGAATTTCACGGTCAAGGAACCGCCCAAAAATCCGCCCAGCATGAGTTGTTCAGCCAATCCAACATCCCTGCAGGCGGGCGGTACAGTCAGCGTCAACTGTGAGTGCACCAGTCCCGATAAGATGCAGGTGAACGTATCCGGCTGGAGCGCAACCGCCGGCACCGTCAGCGGCACCGGCAACAATGCCAATGTGAACACGACCGGAGCGGCGCCGGGACCGATCACGGTAAGCGCCACCTGCACCGACTCCCGCGGCCTGAGCAGTTCCGCCACAACGCAGGCGACGATAGAGACTCCGCCACCCTCTCCGCAGGTGAAAGAACTGGAAGCCCGGCTGGCCTTGCACAGCATTTACTTCCCCACGGCGCAGCCCACGGTGGCCAATCCCAATGGCGGGCTGGTTCCCAGCCAGCAGAAGACGCTGCTCGCGCTCGCCGGCGACTTTGCGAAATACTTGCAGAGCAAACCCGACGCGAAACTAATCCTCGAGGGGCACGCCGATCCGCGCGGCTCGGCGGTTTACAACCAGGCGCTCTCGGAGCGGCGGGTCGCGCGCACCCGCGGCTTCCTGGTCGAGAATGGCGTGCCTGCCGGCAGCATCGAGACCAAGGCGTTTGGCGCCCAGCACAACCTGACCCCGGCCGAGGTGAGGACTTCGGTGGAGCAGAATCCGGAGCTGACTCCGGGTGAGCGGCAAAGGATAGTGCGCAATATGCGGACGATCATTCTGGCGAGCAATCGCCGGGTGGACGTCACGCTGAGCACCACCGGCCAAACCTCGGTTCGCCAGTTCCCCTTCAACGCCGCCGACTCATTAAGTTTGATTGGTGGCCGCGAGACCAAAGCCGCGCCCAGCAAGAAAGTGACGCCGCGGCCGAAGGCCAGGAAGAAGACAAAGCGATAGCGCGTCCGGTTGCGGATCTCTGGGCTGCCGCGCCGCACTCAGTCGTGGCAGCTTTTTGCCACTGGCTGCGTAAGGAATCTCGTCTGCACCGCTACACACGGTGGAACCTGAAAGATGGCAGCTAGTCTCCCGAACCCGCGTTTTTAGCGGGCTGCGGGAAATCCTTCCTGGTTGATCCTGCATCTCACGTTGCCAAATACCTTTTCCATTGGGAGCCGAAGATGCAGAGGTTTACGCTCGTAGTATTCGTGTGTCTGCTGTTGCCTGGCGTGCTGCTGGCGCAGGATGAAACCCCGAGAGTGACAGTGTTCGGTGGTTACTCCCTGCAGCGCAATGGCGGCAACAACGCCAACGGCTGGGATGGCCAAGGCACCTTCAACTTCAATCGCTTTCTTGGTGTGACCGCCGACATCAGCGGCACTTACCGCAACATCGCATCGTTGCCGGTACCGATCATATCCGCCGGCGTCAACCAGCACCTTTACACCTTTCTGTTCGGGCCGATGGTAACCGGCAATCTGGGACGGGCCTCCGTATTTGGCCATGCCCTGTTTGGCGAGGCCCGCGCCGGTTCCAGCGCGGGAGTATCGCTGCCCTTCATCGGCGGAGTGAGCACGGGCGTGAATAGTGCCAGCGCGTTTGCCATGGCATTTGGCGGCGGCCTGGATCTGAATCTGGGACGGCACTTCGCCTTGCGCCCGGTGCAACTTGACCTGGTGCGCACGCAGTTCAGTCCGACAGACGCGCTGACCACCGGGCTCTCCACCAGCACCAGCGGCGTGCAGAACTTTTTGCGCTACTCGGGAGGGATTGTGTTCCGGTTCTGAAGACAACTGCTCACTGGCGAATTGCAGTTTGCTCCGCACGGCGCGGCTCAAGCCGCGCCGGTCTAGAACCGGTTACGGTTCCCTGCTAGAAGCGCAGGCAACGCATCAGCAAGCCGGCGAGGATGCCACCCAGAAGCGGGCCAACCACCGGCACCAGCGCATATCCCCAATCAGAATGGCCTTTGCGCGAAATGGGCCAAAGGGAATGAGCGATACGCGGCCCCAGATCGCGGGCAGGATTAATGGCATAGCCGGTGGTACCGCCCAGCGACAGTCCGATGCCCCACACCAGGCTGGCAACCAGGTAGGGGCCTAGTCCTCCCACGGGCGCGATGGCGCCCACAGCTCTTGAAAACATGGCTCCAACAACCAGCACCAGGAGGAATGTACCGATCACTTCGCAGAGCAGGTTGGAAGGAAAGTTGCGAATGGCGGGCGTGGTACAGAAGCAGGCCAGCTTGGTGCCGGGATCGGGAGTCTCGCGCCAATGGGGCAGGAAGTAAAGCCACACCAGGGTCGCGCCCGTAAAGGCGCCGAGCAATTGGGCAACGGCGTAGGGCAGCACTTTCACGAAGACGCCCGAACTGACCGCAAAGCCCAGGGTGACGGCGGGATTGATATGGGCATCGCGGCTGCCGCAGGCTACGGCGGTAAACACGCCAGCCATGACGGCAAACGCCCAGCCGCTGGTGATGACCATCCATCCCGCGCCTTCCGCCTTGGTGCGCTTCAGAAGCACGTTCGCCACTACGCCATCGCCCAGCAGAATCAAAACCAGGGTGCCCATGAACTCGCCTAAAAGGGGTGAGGCCATCCGCTTCCTCCAATTTGTCTAGTGAAAAACGCTGGCCGAAGCCGCCGCAAGACCAGCGGCCTTTCCAGGTACAGATAGCACAGAAGAAAACGGTGGGATTGTACTCTGCCGGCGGCAAACCTTCGTCAGCGGAATTACCAATGCGGAACAGACGGCCTCGGCCCGTAAGTAAGAAGGTGGGCCGAACTGGAAACGAACAGGGCGGCGGAAGGGTTCCGCCGCCATTCTTTTGCCCTATGGCTTATGTGACTTGTCCCCAGCCTGGAACCAGACAAAAGCAGCAATCCGCTACGCAGCGTGCAGTTGGCGCCCGAAGGGCTGAAGCGAATTGCAGTGTACTCCGGGAGCAGCCGCCAGTTTTGCCAGCAGTTCCTCCCGGCTGATTGGGCGGACAATAAGCTCGCAGACCAGGCCGGTTTCTTCCACCAGCAGGCGAGCCTCATCCAGTTGTGTGGGCGAGCAGACTAAAATGATGCGGCAGCTGGGGTATCTGTCCTGCAAGGCAACTGCAGTATCGAGGTTGAGGGGACGATGGGCGGCAAGGTCCAGCACGGCTGCATCCACCACCATCCGCCCCGCTATGCGGTGGGCCGTAGCGCCCGACGCGGTAGTCGCCGACATGTAACCTCCGGCATGCAGCACGGTAGCCAGGGTCGCGGCGATCACGCGGTCACTCGCTACAACCAGGACGAACAATTCCTTTCTCTCGCTCATAAATCCTCGGTCACTGGGCTGTTTGCTGCTACACGACAGGGCCTAACCTCGCCTTCTCCGGTTTGTTGACAATTACGCGCTCAAGGTTGCCTGGGCAGTTACTCGGTCGAATTTCCGGTGTCTCTGCCCTGGGCTTCAAGACCGGGGTGGGAGTGAAGGCACCCACCGCTAAAACGGCACCTAGAACTCTCCCGAGAGTTGTTTGAAGAGCTCAAAGCGGTAGCCGGCGCCGTGGACGGTTTTGAGATAGCGGGGATGGTCCGGCTCGGGTTCGATTTTTTCTCGCAGGCGACGAACATACACGTCTATGGACCGGGGAGTCACGAAGCTGCTATCACTCCAAACCGCATCCAGCAACTGATCGCGGGTGAAAACGCGTCCCGCATTGCGTGCCATGAAATCCAGGAGGCGAAATTCCCGGGTGGTGATGGGCACCTGCTGGTTGCGTACTTGCAAAGTCATGGCCTGGGAATCGATTTCCACGTCCCCCACTTTCAGCACGGCAGCGGTAGGCGGCAACTGGGTGCGCCGAAGCACTGCCCGCACGCGCGCCATCAGTTCGCGAGGACTGAAAGGCTTGGAGATGTAATCGTCCGCGCCCAGATCCAGGCCGCGCACGCGGTCGGCTTCCGTCGTCTTGGCGGTCATGAAGATGACGGGCGTCCCGCCAAGCAGTGGATGGCGGCGGATCTGGCGGCACAATTCCAGGCCGTCGGCGCCGGGCAGCATGATGTCGAGCACAAAAAGATGCGGCGATTCTCGCGTCGCCTCGTGCAGCACGAAGGAGCCGCTGCTGAAGACGCGCGCCTTGTATTGGTTCAACTCCAGTTGGTGCTGCACCAGCCGGGCGATATCAGCGTCGTCCTCGACTACATACACCAGGACATTGCCAGGCTCATGTGGGGCTGTTTGTCGAGGCGCCGGCATACTGTATGAGGACGCTGCGAGGGTTTGCGATTCGCCCGGAAATCGCAGCATAGGGCGCCTCTGTTGCGAAAATGTTACGTGATTGTTAATTGTTGGTGAAAGTCGCCAGGCACGCCTTGACTTCGTTCGGAAAGCTATTTTCTGTTAGTTCCGGACCCAACTATGGGGCAGGAGCGCTCTTCAGGAATTCCGCAGGAATGGGATTGTCGGCGCGCTCGCTATCCCAGGCGATGGTAAGAATCCGCCAGCGCGTGCCGTCGTTGATCAGTTCAACGCTGTTGATGCCGCGCTCGAACGGTTCGCTCTTGAGATCGTGCCGCGAAGCATAGGTGGTAAAGACATGGGTGATGTTGCCGAACTGCTCGGTGTGGCGGGCGATCTCCGACTCGTAGAAAGCGTGTTGCTGGAAGTAAGTCTCGGCGCCGTGCACGTAGTCGTCGGGAGTCATGATCACCTGCCGGACCTGGCCATTTTTCTGAGATACAGTGGCCAGAATCGCTTGAGGGGCAAAGAGGGAGTGGAAGCGGCCCCAGTTGCGCTCGCCGGCGGGCCCGGAGATAACCTCGTACATGGCGTGAATGATGGAGTCTATGGACCTGCCGTCTTCGGCGAAGGGGTCGGAGGTCTTAGCCGGCGGGTTCTGGGCAACTAGCGAGAGAGAAACAACAAGAACTGCGAACCAACCTTTCACGACGGGCTCCGGGGGTGGGTTGTGACAGCAAAGGCCGACAATAGCAGAGCCTGCACCAGGGAGACAAACGACTGCAGCTAGCGATCACGGCTGGGGCCGGGCAACCGCGTATTGAGCGCACTGGCGGCCGGCCTGCTCACCAGCCAGGAAGCAGTGACGCACATAACAAAACATTCCGCTGCAAAGGGCAGGAAACCAAGGTAACCGGGCGCGGGCATTTCGAAAATCTTCAACTGCTGGAACATAGGGAAGATGTAGTGCCACTTGGCTGCAGCCCAGTAGTTCCAGAACTCCCAGAACCAGCCGCAGACGAACCCGGCAATCAGCAGCGAATAAAAGCGGCTGCGACGCCCGGCAGCGAAATCACCCAGAATGGAAGGCAGGTTCAGCCGGTAGTTGATGGGATCGAGAAGGAAAATGAATCCCACCCAAACCAGGGCGAACATGAAGGCAGCAGTCGCCCGGGGCAGAACCAGAGGAACCACCAGGCAGGCCACGCCAAACAACACCATGATGGCCTGCGCTCGCGACGAAAAGCGCAAGCAGGCAGCGGGCAAGAACCAGCCAAAAGCCTCCACCAGGTCGGCCGTTTCCAGAATCCCCGGCGTGATGGTGGCAAACGACCAGCCGTAGCCGACCAGCGCCAAAGCGCGGTTGGCGGGTAAGCCGACGTAAGTCCAGTTCTGCAGCCGCAGGTTGTAAGCCTCGAAAATCAGCCACAGAGGAATGGAAAGCACGGCCATGGTAATGAATTCAGCTGGTGTGTCCCGCAGGCGCGAGTGTCCGGTCAGGGCACGCACGGCGGCGTCGGCGAGCAGGATGTAAGCACTCCAGGCAATGGGAGTGAAGTAGGTGGCCACCGGTTCAAGATGGCGAAACATGAGGCCTTCGGCAGCCGCCAGAATGGCAATTCCAGCCCAGCCATATGCGGGCAGCGGAAACCGCCGATGGCGAAAGAATTCCATAACCAGCACGGCAGCAGTAACACAGATGATGGTTATGCCCAGGGCGGTCATTGTTTCCATACTATCGCGGCCGGAATTCGGCGGGAGCCCTGCCAGGATTCGACTCTTTGCCAATAAACCGCTCTTCCCGCACACTTCACGTTTCCCTGTCTTAGGCGGCCTTTGCGCTGAATGGGTTTGTGTTCGCTCACAAAGCGCGGTGACTCGCCTCACAGATGAGGTATCCAGCGGCCAGCCACAATGTGGCGAGAGAGGCGGGGTTGTCCTGCTCCAGCCCCGGTACGATCGGCCAGGGTCATTGAGACCGGCCCCCGCTCTCTGTAGAATTTAAGACCAGGCGTTCGAGACCAGCCCGGGGTGGCACCGGCGAGGAGAAACAGATGGCGAACAATACGCTCACAGTAACCGACAACCG
>DASYWT010000411.1:0-14627 GCA_035935775.1 Terriglobales bacterium | reverse complement strand
TGCAGCGGCGGCGGTCGGCTGCGGCATAACACGCTATGGCGTGTATTTTCCCCCGTCTGCGGCCCTGGCCTCTGCCAGGACGGGCGAGCTATCTTATTCTGCGCCAGAGAAATAGCTCAGCCGGCGATTGGCAGGCTAAATGCCTTTCCCGTTATGGGCCGTATTGCGCCCACCGTCAAAGGAGAGAAAAGCGAAATGAAAACCACTGCCTCATTCATCGTTCTGGCTTTAGCCCTGATGTTTTCCACCTCGGTTTTTGCAGCCGATTCCGGCGCCGACCTCTACAAAGCCAAGTGCGCCATGTGCCACGGGCCGGATGGCAAGGGCGAGACCGCCATGGGCAAGCGCCTCGGCATCAAGGACTTGGGCTCAGCCGACGTGCAGAAGCAGTCGGACGCCGACCTGACCACCGTCATTACCAAAGGCAAGGGCAAGATGCCGGGCTATGAGGGCAAGCTGACCGGCGACCAGATTCAGGATTTGGTGAAGTACATCCGCACCCTGAAGAAGTAGGTGGTAAGAGAAAGAGTTCGCGTCTGTCATGCTGAGCGAGCCAGCGCTGCCCAACCAGCACTGGCGAGTCGAAGCACCTTGCGCCTCTTTGGAATCACAAGGTCTTTCGACCCGGACGCGCATCCGTGCGCGTGTCCTCGCTCAAGATGACATTTCTAACAACTTGTTTCTCATCCCAGAGACTTCACTCTGCGATTCGTTTCAACTCCGTTATCACTCGCTCCACTTCCTCCATGGTGTTGTAGTGCACCAGGCCAAGGCGCAGCCAGCCGCCGCTCGATTCCACATCCAGGCGACGAGCCAGGTCGAGAGCGAAATAATGCCCATCCCAAGTGAAGATGCCCCGCTCTCCCAGTTTGCGCGCCAGTTCGATGGGCGTGTGCCTCTCAACGCGCACCGCCACCGTGGGTGTGCGATCGCCAAAACGGGCTGGATCAGCGATGCCATATAACTTCAGGCCGGGGATGGCCAGCAGGCCGGAGATGAGCGGCTCCATCAGTCCGCGTTCGTAATCCCGGATGGCGTCATAGGCGGTGAGCAGCGCGGCCCTCCGGTTCGGCGCTGACGGGTCGCTGTGCCGCCCCAGGTCGGCCAGGTACTCGACTGCGGCCAGCACGCCGGCGATATTTTCGTGGCCGAGCGTGCCCGTTTCCCACCGCTCAGGCAGGCGGTCATACTGCGCCCGCACTTTGTACGGCCTCAGGCGACTGGAAACTTCACGCTTGCCATACATCACCCCCGAGTGGGGCGCGAAAAATTTATATGGCGAGCAAAGCAGGAAATCGCACTCCAGGTCGCGAACGTCAATGGAGCCGTGCGGGGCGTAGTGCACCGCGTCCACCACGGCCAGCGCTCCGGCGGCATGCGCCAGGCGGACAATTTCCTTCACGGGATTAATGGTGCCGACCGCGTTTGAAGCGTAGCCCACGGCCACCACTCGCGTGCGCGCTGTGATTTTAGCCGCCAGGTCGTCCAGGCGCAGGGTGCAGTCGTCGCCGTTGACCTCGGCCCGTTTGATGACCACGCCTTTTTCTTCCAGCGCCAGCCAAGGGGAAACGTTGCCGTCGTGATCCAGCCAGGTGAGCAGGATTTCGTCGCCGGGCGCGAGTTCGCGGCCGATGGCGCGGCTCAGCAGCAGATTGAGCGTAGTCATGTTCTGGCCGAAGGACACCTCGTCGGCGTCACAGCCCAGCAGGTCGGCCATGGCGCGATGCGCCTCCGCCAGCATGGCGTCATTGCGCTGGCTGGTGAGGTAAGCGCCGCCCACGTTGGCGTTCGACTGCAGAAAGTAATTTGTGACCGCGTCAATGACTCGCTGTGGCACCTGCGTACCGCCGGGCCCATCGAGAAACGCCGCCGGGCGCCCGTTGACCTTGAGCTTGAGGGAAGGAAACTGATCGCGGACCCAGGCGATGTCGAGCGCCGCTGCTTTGCGATTTAGAGTGGGAGTTTCCATTTTTCCAGACATCGCATTTTACTAACTGTCATCCTGAGCGAGCGCGAGTTGAGCGCAGCGAAACGAGCGCGAGTCGAAGGACCTCTGCGTTTTGTGTAGGGACACGCAAGGTGTTTCGACTCGCCGTCACCGCTGGCGCGGCTCCGGTTCGCTCAACATGACAATCATTCGGCTTTGTGCCCCCACCGCTCTTACCAAATCAGCCAGCAGCCCGTATGCGGTTTCCGTTACGCCCGGGTTCTGCTCGGTTATCGCCAAGCCGGGGAAAATGTCGGTCTCAAAATAAATGGCCGAGGAGGTTCCGTTTACCCAGGCCAGCGGATCGCTCAACGGCAATTGTTGTGGGCAAACGCTCGCCTTCACTTGCGCATTCTCGCGCCGCGCCTCGCATACCAGTTTATAAGGCCGGCTTGCCCTCCGCGCCGCCTGTACAGCCAACGGATGCAGATCCTCAATCCCTTGCCGCTCCACCTGCTGAGGCTTGAGCGCCGTACCCATCAGCACCGTGACCAGGGCCGCGACCTTCACCGACGCATCCCAGCCTGCCAGATCGTCGCCGGGATCGGTTTCCGCCACGCCCAGTTCCTGCGCTTTGCCGATCGCACGGTTTAACGTGCTGCCTTCTTCCATCTGCTGCAGAACAAAATTGGTGGTGGAATTCAGAATGGCGCGAAACCCTCGCACCTTCACGGTGGGCAGCGTGTCGCGAAATAGGCAGAAAATGGGCACACCGTCCATGACCGTGGATTCGAACAGGAATTTGCGGCCGGATTTTTGGGCCAGGGCGCTCAGTTCGGCGTAGCCGTGTACCACCGGGCCCTTGTTGGCGGTGATGGCGTACGCGCCCATTTCCAGCGCCGCCCGCAGGTGATCAATGGCGGGTTGTCCGGTTTCGCGGTTCAGAGAGGTGATTTCAAAAAGAACGTCGGCGCGGGCGGCGCGCAGCCAATCGCGCACGTTGTTCAGGCCGGCCGCCGCGGGTATTTGTCCGCGCAGCAGGGTAGACGCATCCAGTCCGTCGGGCGGGGCAATCCAGCCGATGCGGCGCGTGGCCACGCCAGTGATGCGGAATTCGATGCCATAAGCATCGTGCAGGTCGGCGCGTTTTTGTTCGAGAAGAGAAACAAGAGCGCGGCCGACGTTTCCGAATCCCAGAAGCGCCAGGTTGTAAGTGGTGGTGGTCACGGGAGGATTGTAGTGTCGCCCCTGCGGGGCTGGTTAAGTTTGGTGCGCGCCTGCGGTCCTGTTTCGTAGCGCCGCCGTCCCGGCTGCTGTCCTGCGGGCGGCTCGCCCGCAGTGCGAGGGCAGGATGCTGGCGCTACAGATCTAAATCATAGCGGCATCAGGTAGCGGTAGAAGTCGTTGTCGCGTTTCCAGCCCAGGCTTTCATACAACCGCTGCCCAGGGTGATTGTCCACCGCCGTTTCCAGCCACAATCCGTCGGCCTTGGTCTCCACCGCCCACTGTCGCGCCCTCTCCATCAGTACCTTGCCTGCGCCGTGGCGGCGCGCATCCGGAGCCACGAACAGATCGTTCAAAATCCACATGCGCTTCATGGCGGTCGAAGAAAAGCAGGGATAGAGCTGCACGAAACCGACCGCCTCCGCGCCGGCCAGGGCCAGGAAAATCACTGACTCATCCCGTTTTAAGCGTTCGCCGATGAAGGCGCGCGCGCCCGCCAGGTCAGGTTTTTGCTTGTAGAACTGGCGATAAGCGTCGAAAAGCGCGGCGATGCGCTCTGCGTCCTTGGCAGCGGCGCGAACAATGCGAAGCGAGTTGGCGGCAGGTTTGCTTAAGGGCATAGAGTTCTTCGGTAGAGACGTATTAATTCCGTCTCTGCTGGAATTCCGTGGGAACGTGGCGCTGCTAGCCCATGGTATGCGCGCGTTCCGGCTGAATCTTGAAGATCACCCGCACTTCACCCGGCCTGCGATTCGGGTACTTGTCCATGCCCAGATATTTCTTGGCCATCTTGTCAATGTGGGCGTCGGCGCCGTTTTTGGTGACCTCGGCCACCTTGCCTTCCACTCCCAGATAACGATAAGGGTTGTCCGGGTCCACGATGGCAATGGCCACGCGCCCATCGCGCTTCAGGTTGCGGTCTTTCACCCGGCCCTCGGCGGTGTTGACGATGAGTTGCTTGCCGTCGTAATCAATCCACACCGGCGTCACCTGCGGGCTGCCGTCGGCTTTCAAAGTGGCCAGGCTCGCGAATGCTTTTTTCTTGAACAGGTCGGCGTACTTGTCGGGAATCACTTCAGCCATTGAGGCGTCCTCCTGCGTTGTTCAGTCACAGTGGTTGATTATATAAGCAGTCAGCAATCAGCACTCAGCATTCAGCCCGCGAGCGGCCCTATGGTATCGGCGGCATGCTGAGCGGCTTCAGCCGCGAAGCATCTCGCGTGCAGCGGCACAGTCCGTGGTAGCGCACGCGAGATCCCTCGGGGCTCAAGCCCCTCGGGATGACGCCGAGGAGTCTGACCTTTCGCCAATGGCTGAATGCTGAGTGCTGACTGCTGCTTCACCCCACATCCGCGGCAATCCGCGGGATCACCGCCCGCAGCAGGGCGATGAACTGGCCCTTCACCCGTTCGCCGGTTTCCAGCACTTCCTCGTGGTTGATGGGTTGGTCCAAGATGCCGGCGGCCATGTTGGTGACGCAGGAAATGGCGAGAACGCGAATTCCCATCTGCCGCGCCACGATGACCTCGGCCACCGTGCTCATGCCCACGACATCGGCGCCGATGGTGCGCAGAAAACGGATTTCCGCCGGAGTTTCGTAGTTAGGTCCCAGCAAAGCGGCGTATACGCCTTCGAAGCAGGTGATGCCCAGGCGCTGCGCCTCCTTCAGGGCGGCCGCGCGGTAAGGTTTGTGGTGGGCGCGCGTCATATCGGGGAAGCGCAATCCGAAGCGCTCATCGTTCGGGCCAACCAGCGGATTGCGCCCCTGCAGGTTGATGTGGTCGCTAAGCAGTACCAGGCAGCCCTGCTTGTATTCCAGGTTGATGCCGCCGGCGGCGTTGGTCAGGATGGCAGCTTTCACTCCCAGGCGGCCCAGCACGCGCATGGGAAACGCCACCTCCTGGGCGGAATAGCCTTCGTACATGTGGACGCGCCCCTGCATAGCCGCGACGGGCACGTCTTCGCATTTGCCGATGGCCAGCACGCCGGCGTGGCCGATTGCGGTCGAGCGCGGGAAGAAGGGAATTTCCTGATAGGGAACGCGCGTAGCATCTGCCAGATCATCGGCAAAGGCGCCCAGGCCGGAGCCGAGCACGACCGAGATTTTTGGCCGCAGTTCCGTTTTCGCCAGAATGAATTGCGCCGCCTGTTCGGCGCGGGTGAATTCGGCGGATGTTGGTTGAGTCGGCGGTTTGCTCCTCATAAGGGTTCAGAGTTCAGCAACGCAATCTGCGAATGTCACCCTGAGCTCGGACGCGGCATACAATCCGCGTCCGAGCCGAAGGACCTTGTGTCCAGAACAGGGAAACGCAAGGTGCTTTGACTCGCCTCGCCCCTGGGGCGGCTCTGGCTCGCTCAGCATGACATTCATAAAGGAAATGCCAGCTTCTGAAATTGTTTCAAAACTTCGCTTCAAACTTGTCGAATTCCCCCTCTTCCCTCCACTGCACTTGCGCGCGCTGGCTGCCGTCGAGAAACTTGCGGCATGCAGAGGAAAGAGTAGATTTTGTGGGCGAATCGGCTGCACACTCCTGCACCACCTGAAACTTGCGCGCGTTCTTCCACAAACTTTTGCCGGGCAAAAAGCTGTGCTCCAGGCTGTCTCGCGCCATGTCTTTCAGTTGAGCATAGGTCAGGTCATAGCCCTCCACGGCGCGCAAATATTCCTGCGTCATGTCCGACCGCGAAACACCCTCATCATCAGTGGCCAGGGCCACGGGCACGCCGTATTTCATGTAGACGGGCAACGGGTGCCGGTTGCCGCGCACACCCAGGATGAGATCGTTGCTGGTCAGGCAGATCTCCACCAGCACATTGCGGCGGGCCATTTCTTTGAGCAGGCCGATGGGATCGGTTTCGTGCATCACGTCCACGCCATGCCCGATGCGCTCAGCATGTCCGGTCTCCACCGAATCACGAATGTGAAAGGTCAAGCCATCCGGCGGTACCATGCCCTGCGCCAGTTCGCCCGCGTGCAGGCTGATGTGCACCTTGGGATAAATGCCATGCAGGTAGTCAATCATCTTCATGTGCAGGTGAAAATCGTGCATGGGCACATACCAATCCTCGGGCATCACCAGGTTGAGTCCCACCACGCGGGGATCGGCCTCGGCCAGTTCAAAGCCGGTGAGGATCTGGGCAAACACCTGCTCCGGCGGAAAACCGCGCAGCACCTGGTAGAGGCATCGTACCGTGACGTGGCATCCGGGTTGCTCGCCGGGGGCGCCACAGTGCAGGTCCTGGCGCATACGGGTTTCGTCCTCATCCAGCGACTTGCGGCCAGCCGCAATCACCTGGGGAAGACCCTGGGACAGCAACTGCTGGCGCATCTGGGCAAAGTTTTCGCTCCAGCCGACGTGCGCGCCCAGGCGCATGGCCTCGCCATTATCGGGGGCAAACATCAGCTCCAGGTAGGTAACGTGGTCGCCGGCTGCGAGTTTGGCAGCCTCCGCCAGCATGTCGCCGTAATGGTTGGCGGCCACGGCATCGAATTTGAAAAACGAGTCGAAGAAGTGGTCGTGGCCGGAGTCGCGCGCCACGTTCCAGTCGCGCATGGAGAAAGCATCCACCATCCGCGCATACAAGGTGGGATCTTTCAGTGCATCCGCCGCGGGCGGCTTGCCCCCAGACTCATCGCAGGGAGGCTTCACCAGAACCAGATTGGCACGCTCCACGCAGAGGCCATCCTGCGCCGCCCACTGGATGAAGCTCTCGGCATAAATCGCGCCATAGAGGTGATTGTGCAGGTCGCCACCCTTGGGCATTTCCTGCAGGAATGCCAGCAACAAGGAAGGCTGATGGCGCACCGACTCCAGGTAGTGTCCAGTGCGTTGCTGCGGCGAAATTATCTGCGCCGCCAGCGGCAGCGCCAGAAGCGCCAGTGCGGCCAGCGTTCGTCCGAAAAACCGACTCCATGCTGTGTTCATCATTGGGTGGGCAGGGTTCTACTCTGTGCGCCGCGTCATTGTAGCGGTTCGTGCGCTGCGGGGAAACGTCGCACTGCGAATCCGGCTTCTGAAGCCTTTCTCCGTGAATTTCCACATCCAGTGAATGTGCACAGTGGCGTATTCGGCGGGCTTCGCCCGGCTGAAGCCCGCATTTGCCGCGCTGCTTACGGCTTCTGTGTATGGCTCCGTCGGGAAACTGCACCAAAATCCGGGCAGCGGAATGTGGAAGCGCTGCAAGCGCAAGAAAATGCGGCGCATAAACTCTTTTCGCCGCGGTTGACATAAAAAATAGAAGGAGTAAAAAGATAATCGTTCTTCGGCAATTTCCGGTGTTTACCCGGTTGGTGTAGCGTCCGGGGCTCGAGCAAGATCACTCTTGCAGCCGCAAGGCGGGTGAGAGAAGGTCAGCAAGGGTCTATAGCAAAACGCTGGTCGAGGCGAACAGGAAACCTGCCGGAAAGCAATTGGAGTCCCGAGGCGTTGCGCAGATTTACCCGGTTGGCAGTGAGCCCGGAGCCCGAGCGTAACGATCGCGCGCTGTAACCCGCAAGGAAACAGCGAGTGCAGGTCGGCAAGGGTCTAAAGTGAGCTACTGGCTGAGGCGAATGGGTGCAACATCACCTCGGGATTCTTAATGTTTGCCGCAACATTTGTGGCGCGGGCGCCCCCGCCCGCGAAGAACGGCCACGAAGCTTAGGCAGTTGCCGACCTATTCCCTAACGCAACACTCTCCCTACGTCATCTTGAGCGAGGACCGGCTATACAGATGCCGGTCCGAGTCGAAAGACCTTGTGTTTCCCGCGTCGCCTTTAAGACGGTGGCCGCTGGCGGCGGTCATGTGCAATTCCTTCGCGAATCCACAATCTACTTGCGCGGTGTCACTAGCGAGCCACCGAAAATCTAAAAACGTTCGGACCGCGCGGGGAGGTGCGCGCCCCTACTCTCGTGACGGCAGCGACTTCAAATATTCCACCAGGTCCGACTTTTCCTGCCCGCTCAGCCCCAGGCTGAAGCAGCTATCGTAGTGGTTGACCACATCCAGCAGCGTGGCAAAGCGCCCATCGTGATAGAAGCCGCCTTTACTGTGCGTCCAAAGTCCATTCAGGGGCGAAGTGCGGTAGCGATGGTCGGGCGCGCGATCGGCCTGGAAATTGTCAATGCAGATTTCCGAGCCCGTGTGCAGGTCCCATCCCGGCTCCGTTCCCAGCGGGGTGGTGTGGCAGGAGGCGCACCCGGCCTTGCCGCTGAACAACTCACCGCCGTGCCTGGCGGCCGCCACGTCGAAGCTGCCCGGGGGTGCGGGGGGCGCGGGAATCGAAAGCTGGTAGAACTGCAGAGCCGCCAGCTTGCCTGTGATCAGGTCAGGCTGGTTGCTCACGTGCCCGAAATGATTTCGCGCCGCAACCGGGAACTGGGCCGCGTCATCCAGGCGCGGATCGAAGAAGGTTCCCTTGCCGTGCATTTCCAGATTCGCAACAAAGGCATTCCAATAGGGCACGCTGCCCCAGCCCGTCCAGGTGTGCAGGTTGACGCCCGCCAGCCCAAACGCGGGCGGAATCAGTACGGCCGCCGATTTCCCGTCGGAGCGGAAGCCTTTGCCGTCCAGGAACAGTTCGGCGTCGAATTTTCCCGGTCCCCAGGCAGCCAGCACGGTTTTGACGGTGGGCACGTCCACCTGCAGAACGTCGGCCACGGGTTGCAGGTTGGGCGCAAGCGAAACGATGTCGCCCACGTTCAGGTCGCGGTTGGCCCAGCCGTCCAGCCGGTGCCCGATGTTGCCCGGAGGAATGCCCGGCGCGCTGAACGACTGGTCCACGGTGGAGTGGCAGAGCGCGCACTGGATGCCCACCGAGCGCAGGGTGCCGTCCGAATTGAAATAGCCGGTGACGCCTAAAACAGCGTTTTGTTTTAACAACGCCAGGGTGGTGGCCGGGCTGCTTAAGTTGACTTGGCCTTTCTGCAGCGCCGCAATCAGTGAAGGCGGCAGGGCGTCCACGTCCACCTTAAGGCCCACGGCCAGGGCGGTCGCCGGGCTCACTCCCGGGCCTACGCCGCCGAACTGGCCGCCTTCCAGAGCCCGGTGCAGTTGCAGTGTTCCGCCCCAGAAATCCTGGTCGCCGAAGGTATCGTAGCGAAACGTGTGCCGTCCCTGGTCAAGCAATCTGGCCGCGTTCTTCACGACCGCGGCATCGATTTGCGTGCCTGCAGACTGTGCCCCGACGGTAACCCGCGTACGAAGGCTGTAAGCGGCTACTATGGCGCCTGCTAGAGCGAGCAGTACTGCTACCCTGAGCCTTCTCATCCCAGTTCTCCTTTCCCGCGTTGCTCGCGTGCGGTTGATCAGCAGAGTAAGGAGACTTGGGATGAGTTACAGCAGCGGATGAAACTGCGCGCAGGTTTTTCTTTTTTAGAAAAATGATTTGCCGGCGCGTAACCATTGACTATGTGCGCACTCGCTCAGTGGGGGGACGTCGGGCAGCTACACCTGTCGCCACAGCTCGGCGCGCGGGTCTTCGGGGTTGAGGCGAGCCAGTTCGCGCAGCAGTTCTTTGGTGCGCTCGTCGCGGGGCATGGGCACGGTGACCTTCACGTCCACGATTTCATCGCCGCGTACGCTGTCCTTCGTGGCCGAGGGCACGCCCTTCTCGCGCAGGCGCAGTTTCTGTCCCGACTGCGTGCCGGGAGGGATCTTGAGCAACGTGCGTCCGTCAATGGTGGGCACCTCGATTTTGGCCCCCAACGCGGCTTCGCTGGCGGTTACCGGCACGGTCAGGTAGATGTCGTCGCCGTCGCGGCGGAAGATCGGGTGCTCGCCGGTGCGGATGATCACGTAGAGGTCGCCCGGGGCTCCGCCCTGAATGCCGGCATTGCCCTTGCCCGCCAGGCGAATGCGCTGGCCGTCGCGAGTGCCCGGCTTGATGCGCACTTCCAGCGGCTCGGTGCGCTCCACCACGCCTTCCCCGCCGCAGGTGGGGCACACGGTGATGTTCTCGCCGGTGCCATGGCAGCGCGGGCACTGGGTGTTGAATTTCATGCGCCCGCCCGTCTGCGTTACCTGGCCGGTGCCTTTGCACTCCGGGCAGACGCCGGGCGCTTCCAGGAAGCCTCGCCCGTGACAATGGCTGCAAACATCGCGTCGGGTCACCTGCAGGCGCAGCACTGCTCCGCGAATGGCTTGCCAGAAGCCGACGTTCACCTGGTATTCCAAGTCGCTGCCCGGCTCGGGGCCGCTGGGCTGCTGGCCGCGTCCGCTGAAGATGCCGGAAAAAATGTCGCGAAAGCCGCCGCGCTTGCGCTCGGTGGTGGGGCCGCGGCCGCCGCCTTCAAACAGGTCGGAAAAATCAAAGCCGCTGAAATCGAAGGGGACACCCTGAGCGCCGCCGCGACCGGTCTGTCCGCTACCGGGAAACCCTGCTCCCGGGAAGCCGCCGCTGGCGCCACCACCGGCGCGCGCATAAGCTTCGGCAGCCTCCGGACTGATATTGTCGGAGTAGTAGCCGAGCTGGTCGTAGATTTTGCGCTTCTTGGGGTCGCTCAGGACATCATTGGCCTCGGAAATCGCCTTGAAGCGCTCTTCCGCCGTCTTGTCGCCAGGATTGACGTCAGGATGGTACTTGCGCGCCAGCTTGCGGAACGCCTTGCGGATCTCCTCCGCCGACGCGTTCTTTTTGACTCCGAGAACCCCGTAGTAATCCTTGGTCTGAGTTGGCATCTACAATCAGTGGCCAGCGATCCGTGTCAGTGACCAGTCAGTTTATCGTTTTTGGGCCTTCATCTTCCGGGATGACAACCACCGGGTTGCCGATTGGCAACTGGTCATCATGCACCACGGGAAGGCGCTGCAAGCCCTCCGCTGTCGCCGTGAATACAAACCATTGGCCCTCTTCCGGCACAAAGTTCAGAAAATATTCGTTACCGTTAACCGCGAATTGCACTGTGTTTCTCCCTTGGAACCGAACCTGTAGCACCGCCGTTTCGGCGGCCTGAAGGGGCGGGCGAGACGCCCGCCAGACAGCCGGCAAAATGCCGGCGCTACAGGATTTATGCTGCGAGGGGCGCCGCCAGGCGCCCCTCGCGAGCTACGAACTAGCAGCTAGAAGCTACCCACCTTATTTTTTCTCGTCCACGTCCACGTACTCGGCGTCAATGACTTCGCCTTCCTTCTTGGCTTCGCCATCCCCACCGGGCTGCGGACCAGCGCCCGGCTGCGGACCAGCCCCCGGAGCGCCCTGCGGCTGGGCCGCGCGGTACATCTGCTCGGCCAGCTTGTGCGACGCCGCGGTCAGGCGCTCGCGCGCCTTGTTCATCTGGTCCTTGTCATTGGACTCCAGCGCCTTCTTGGCGTCGGCCACAGCGTTTTCCACGTCGCCGCGCTCGGAGCCGGAGATTTTGTCGCCGTGCTCGCGCAGCATCTTCTCGATGCTGTAAACCATGGAGTCGAGCTGGTTGCGGGCTTCGATCTCCTCGCGCTTAACCTTGTCCTCGGCGGAATGCGAGTCCGCTTCCTTGGCCATCCGCTCCACTTCTTCCTTCGACAGGCCGGAAGAAGAGGTGATGGTGATCTTCTGGTCCTTCTGCGTGGCCATGTCCTTGGCGGTCACGTTGAGGATGCCGTTGGCGTCAATGTCGAACGTCACCTCGATCTGGGGCACGCCCCGCGGAGCCGGCGGAATGCCGGACAGGTGGAACTTGCCCAGGGTGCGGTTCTGCCCCGCCATGGGTCGCTCGCCCTGCAGCACGTGCACCTCAACCGAAGTCTGGTTATCCGCCGCGGTGGAGAAGGTCTCCGTCTTGCGCGTCGGAATGGTGGTGTTGCGCGGAATCATGGGCGTAGCCACGCCGCCCAGCGTCTCGATGGAGAGCGTCAGCGGGGTGACGTCGAGCAGAAGCAGGTCCTTGACCTCGCCTTTGAGCACGCCGCCCTGGATGGCGGCGCCAACCGCCACCACTTCGTCCGGGTTCACGCCCTTGTGACCCTCGCGCCCGAACAGCTCTTTTACCAGCTGCTGAATGCGGGGCATGCGGGTCTGGCCGCCGACCAGCACCACTTCGTTGATCTTGTCGGCCGAGATGCCGGCGTCCTTCATGCACTGTTTGCAGGGACCGATGGAGCGCTCGATGATGTCGCGCACCATCTCTTCCAGCTTGCCCCGGGTGAGCCGCTTCACCAGGTGCTTGGGGCCGCTGGCGTCGGCGGTGATGAAGGGCAGGTTGATTTCCGTCTCCATGGTGGTGGAGAGCTCGATTTTGGCGCGCTCGGCCGCGTCGCGCAGCCGCTGCAGCGCCATCTCATTGCCCTTAGCCCGCAGATCCAGGCCTTCGTCCTTCTTGAACTCGTCAATCAACCAGTCCACGATGCGCTGGTCAATGTTGTCGCCGCCCAGGTGGGTGTCGCCGTTGGTAGCCTTGACCTCGATGACGCCTTCGCCAACTTCCAGAATGGAGATGTCGAAGGTGCCGCCGCCGAAGTCGTAGACCGCAATGACCTCATCCTTCTTCTTGTCCAGGCCGTAGGCCAGCGCCGCCGCCGTGGGTTCGTTAATGATGCGCTTGACGTCCAGCCCGGCGATGCGGCCGGCATCCTTGGTGGCCTGCCGCTGCGCGTCGTTGAAGTAGGCGGGCACGGTGATGACCGCCTCCGTAATCTTCTCGCCCAGGTAATCTTCCGCCGCCTTCTTCAGCTTCTGCAGAATCATGGCCGAGATCTCGGGCGGAGTGTACTTCTTGCCGCTGATCTCTATCGCCACGTGGTCGCCATCGCGGATCACCTTGTAGGGCACCATCTTCATTTCTTCGCTGACTTCCTCGAAACGCCGCCCCATGAAGCGCTTAATGGAATAAACCGTGTTTTCGGGGTTGGTGATAGCCTGGCGCTTAGCCACCTGGCCCACCAGACGCTCCCCGGTCTTGGTGAAGCTGACCACCGAAGGGGTAGTGCGACCGCCCTCCTCGTTGGCGATCACCTTGGGCTCACCGCCTTCCATCACGGCGACCACCGAGTTGGTGGTGCCCAAATCAATACCAATAATCTTTGCCATTGCCACTGCCTCCTACTTTTGAACCCAACCGTAAGTGATTTAATATTATGTGTTTGGCGTTATGACACGCAGTTTATAGTGCAACCATGATAGGACTTGAGTGTATTACTGTCAACGTATTAGATGTCCGGTAGGGGCAGTGGGATGCAGGGGAAGTGGGGAGCAAGCAGCATTCAGCAGGCAGCATTTAGCCCGAAGAAGAAACGTTGATCGGGATTCGTTTTAGCCCTCGGTTGTCGGCCATCGGCTTTCGGCCACAGCGGTTCGGTAAAGAGCCGACGGACTAACTTTGTGTCCGCATCCTCATCCTGCTCGAATGCTGACGGCTTGTTTTGCCCCTTCCGCATCTCAGCGTTAGCCCTGTTGCGGCCGCCCCTGTCCATGGCCCCCAATCAAAGTTCGCGACACAAGCCCGCGCCTTTGGAGAAGGAGCAAGAGCAGGTCAAGCCCTTCCCGGTGCAGCCTCCGCCTCCGGAACCTGAGGTTGTGATTCCCGCCGAGACCGCGGCCGAACTTGAAGAAGGGTATGAGCTGCTGCATGCCGACCTTCGCGCCGCGAGCATAGCCCAGGTAGTGGTGGCAATCATTGCTGGAGTTGCGGTTTTCTACCTGGCGCGCCTGCCTCTGATTACCGTCTCGGTGGCCCTGCTGCTGGCCTTCATCGTGGAACCGATTGTGGATCGCCTGCATAAATGGCGGGTGCCGCGGGCCCTGGGCGCGTTCGTGGCGGTAATGCTCCTGGCAGCGGCGTTCGGGGCTGCCACGTACCTTTTCTACAACCGGGCCGTTGCCTTTGCCGGCGACCTGCCCAAATATTCAGCGGAAATTCATGCCCTGGTAGCCAAAATCACCGCCAGTACCAGCAAAATTGAGCAGAATACCTCCAAAGTGCTGAAAGGGCCGAAGCAGAATCCGCCCGTGCCGGTGGAAGTGCAACAGGGGCCCAGCATTCTTCGTTTGGTGGAAGGCGGGGCAGGGGTGTTTGGCGACATCATTCTGGCCCTGAGCTTCATCCCCTTCCTGGTTTATTTCATGCTCAGCTGGAAGGACCATGCCCACCGGGCCACGGTGCAGCTATTCCCCAAAGAGCACCGGCTGGCAGCACACCGCACCGTGGGACGCATTTCCACCATGATTCGCGGCTTCATCATCGGCAACGTGGTGGTGGGAGCCGTCAATTCCGTGATTAGCGGCATCATTTTCTGGCAGCTGGGAATTGCTTACCCTTACTTCATTGGCATTATCAGCGGCTTTGCCAGCCTGATCCCCTATCTGGGAATCGTCTTGGGTCTTTTGCCGCCGCTGGCCAGCGGGGTCGGGGCGCTGCATGAGACCGGGATCATGGTGGTCGTGGCCACGGTATTGATTGTGCATTTGGTGACCATGAACATCCTCTATCCCAAGATGGTGGGCCGGTCTGCCAAGCTCAACCCGCTGGCGGTCACGCTTTCCCTGTTGTTCTGGGCGTGGATATGGGGAGCCATGGGGCTG
>DASYWT010000410.1:0-11530 GCA_035935775.1 Terriglobales bacterium | reverse complement strand
TAGTCTCATTCGCGGCCTCTCGCTCCTCGATTCCGTGCTCCTTCTGCTGGGCGGAATCATAGGCTCCTCCATTTTCCTGACCGCCAAAGACATCGCTGGTCCGTTGCCTAATCCTGTGTACTTCATCCTGGTGTGGGTGCTGGGCGGCGTGGTCTCGCTCTTTGCCTGCTTCGCCTTTGCCGAACTGGGCGCCATGTTCCCTGATTCCGGCGGCCAGTATGTTTACATGCGCGAAGCTTACGGCGACCTGGTGGCCTTCTTGTACGGCTGGATGATCTTCACCGTGAGTTGTGGCGGCACCATTGCCGCGCTGGGTGTGGCCGCAGCGGTCTACCTGGGAGAAATTATTCCTGCGATTTCTGCCCAGCACGTGGTGTGGAGCGGGTTCGGCCTGACCATCAACCGCACACACCTGGTGGCCCTGGCCTCCATTGCTTTCACCACCTGGATGAACGTCACCGGGTTGCGTCGCGGCGCTGTTCTGCAGAACATTGCCACCTGGCTGAAGTTTCTGGCCATGGCCGCCTTTGTCCTGCTGGGTTTTGCCGTGGGCAAAGGCTCCTGGTCTCACTTCACGCAAACCGGTGTGGCCGCCGGCGCCCGCGCTTCCGGCCTGTTGATGGGCGGCAGCCTCTCCGGCCTGATGGGCGCTTTCGGTGTGGCCCTGATCGCGGTGTTCTGGGCTTACGACGGCTGGGTCTACATCACCTGGGTGGCGGGCGAAGTGAAGGAACCGCAGCGCAACCTGCCCCGCGCCATGGTGCTGGGCGTGCTCTGCGTGGGCGTCGTCTACGTGGCCATGAACCTGGTTTACCTGTACGCCCTGCCCATGAGCAAGATCGCCGCCACTGAAACCATCGCCCATGCCGCCGCGGTCCAGTTGTTCTCGCCGGCAGCCGCCGTCTGGCTTTCCGCCATGATCGCACTCTCCTGCTTCGGCGCTAATGCCAGCTGCATCCTGTCCGGGGGGCGCGTGTACTTCGCCATGGCCCGCGACGGCGTCTTCTTCCAGAAAATGGCGGAAGTCCATCCCCGCTGGCGCACGCCCGCCTTCAGCCTTATCGGCCAGGGACTGTGGGGAGCGATCCTGGTCTTCACTGGACGCTACGACCAGCTCTACACCTACGTGATGTTCATGATGATTGTTTCCTACCTGGCGGGCGTGGGCGCTCTATTTGTGCTGCGCCGCAAGCGGCCCGATATGGCGCGCCCCTACCGTTGTACCGGCTATCCGTGGCTGCCCGCGCTTTATCTGGTGATTGCCGGATTGTGGGCAGCCAACACTCTGCTGCAGCGGCCCAAGGAAGCTCTAGCCGGCCTGGCCATTGTGCTCATCGGCATCCCGGGCTATCTCTACTGGAAGCGCGCCAGCCGGAAGCTGATTGGCAATTGACGATTTTTGATGGCGATTTGGCCCGGGCGCAATCCGGGGACGATCACGCCGGGCTCCGGCCTGGGCGTTCGCGGGCGGGGGCGCCCGCGCCACAAAGCTGGTTCTACACCGGCACCGCCATCTTGCGCGGCGGATTGAAGAACGGCAGCTTAACCACAGTGGCGGTCACGGTATGACGCACCGATTCCACCGTGAACTCCATCTTCAGCTTGCTGCCGAGCTGGGAGTGCTCGCGCTGCACACTGGCCAGCGCAATCATCTTCTTGAGCAGCGGCGACCACGTGGTGGAGGTCACCTTTCCCACCTGCTTCCCGCCCTTGTACACCGGCACGTGCACGCGCGACGCGGTGGTGGGCGTCTGCGGCGCCATGCCGAGCTGATCGTAGTAGCGTTCCACTTCCGACCACTCCAACTCCAGGCCCACCAACTGGCGAGGCGCGCCGCGCTTCTGCTCCTCCACCAGCGCCGAACGTCCGATGAAGTTCTCCTTCTCCAGGTGCACCAACCGCCCTAGCCCGATCTCGTACGGCGAATACTTCTGCTCCGGAATCAGCGCCTTCTTACTGCTGATGTAATCCACCTCGATCAGGATGAGCCCGGCCTCGATGCGCGCCACGTCCAGCGCCAGCATGCCGGTGGGATGCACGTCAAACTGCTTGCCCTTTTTCATCAGGGCATCCCAGACTTTTACCGCATCGTTCCACTGCACCCAAATCTCGTAGCCCAGGTCGCCCGTGTAGCCGGTGCGGGAAATGTCCACCGGCACACCTTCGATCTTGCCATGCATGACGCGAAAATACTTCAGGTTGGTGATGTCGGCGTCGCTCACCGTCTTCAGCAGCTTGCCCGAAGTTGGTCCCTGAACGGCCAGGGCCGCGGTCTTCTCCGAGATGTCTTCAATCTGCACGTCCATGCCGAGCGCGTTCTGCCGGAACCAGCGCAGGCTGGGATCGGCGGCCGTCCAGCGGTACTTGTTCTGCTCCAGGCGGGTAATAGTGCCGTCGTCAATCACTTTGCCGTCTTCATCGCACCAGCAGCAGTAGATGACCTGGCCCACGCCGACCTTGTTGATGTCGCGCGCGATCACGCGGTTCACCAGGCGGGTGGCGTCTTTGCCGCTCACCATGTACTTGAACAGGGGCGTGATGTCAATCAGCGCGGCGGCATTGCGGATGGCGTTGTACTCGTGCTCGTGGTGGGTTTCGTACACGCTGACCGTGTAGTAGCCTGACCACTCGCGGTAACTCAGGCTGTAGCAGAGGGGAAAGGTGCGCTCGTGGAATGCGGTTCCGACCGGCAAGCTGGCTCCTGGGCTGCTCTGTTGGTATGAAGCCGGATTATAGCCAGCCGCGCGGGGTGGCAGCAAGAACGCCCGCAAGACAAATCCCCCCGCCTCGCTTACAATGTGGCTTCATTCCGCCAAATTCTTATGCCCTCCGGCAACAATAAATACGACGTCATCGTTATCGGCGGCGGCCACAACGGGCTGGTCAACGCCGCCTACCTGGCCCGCGCCGGCAAAAAGGTGCTGGTCCTGGAACGCCGCTACGTGCTGGGCGGCGCCGCGGTCACGGAAGAAATCGTTCCCGGCTTCAAGTTCTCGGTCTGCTCCTATGTGGTCTCGCTGTTGCGTCCGGAGATCATTCGCGACCTCGACTTGCCGCGCCATGGCCTGGAAATCCTGCCCCTGGACGGCACCTTCACGCCCATGCCCAACGGCGACCACCTGTGGCGCGTGAACGACCACGGCAAGACTCGCCGCGAGATCGCCCGACACTCCGCCGTGGATGCCGAGGCCTATGAGGAATTCGGCAAGGCCATGCAGCAGATGTGCCGCTTTGTGAAGCCCATCCTGAGCATGGTGCCGCCCGACCCCTCCACGCTGAATCCCAAGGCCCTGATGAAGCTGTTGTTCATCGGGCGGCGCTTCCAGCACCTTTCCAGCGAGGACAAGTACAACCAGGTGCAGCTCATGACCATGAGCGCGGCCGACTTCCTCGACCAGTGGTTCGAAACCGATGTGCTCAAGGCCACCATGTCGGCCTCCGGCATCATCGGCACCTTCCTGGGGGTTCGCTCGCCCGGCACCGCCTACGTGTTGCTCCATCACTACATGGGCGAAATTGACGGCGCCTTCCGCGCCTGGGGATTTGCCCGCGGCGGCACTGGCGCCATCTCCAACGCCATTGGCGAGGCGGCAAAAGAGTTTGGCGCCGAGATTCGCACCCGCGCTGGAATAGCGAAGATTCTGGTCAAAAATGGCCGGGCGGCTGGCGTGGTTTTGCAAAACGGAGACGAAATCTATGCCGATATCGTTTCCTCCAGCGTGGACCCCAATCTTACCTTCCTGAAAATGATCGAGCCCAACGAACTGCCCGGTGAGTTCCTGGAAGAAGTGCGCCGCTACAAATACCGCGGTTCGTCGGGCAAGGTGAACATGGCGCTTGATGCTCTCCCGAATTTCACCTGCATGCCGGGCGAAGGGGCGCACCTGCGCGGCGCCATTTCCATCTCGCCCGCGGTGGATTACATGGAGCGCGCCTACGACGACGCCAAGTACGGCAAGTATTCGCGCCGTCCCTACATTGACATGGTGATTCCCAGCCTGACCGACCCCTCCGTGGCTCCCCCGGGGAAGCACGTGCTCTCCTGCTTCGTGCAGTACGCGCCTTACAACATCAAGGAAGGCACCTGGGACGACAAGCGCGAAGAGTTTGGCAACAACGTGATTGATACCGTGGCTGAATACGCGCCCAATCTCAAGAAGATCATCGTGGGCAAGCAGGTGCTGACGCCGCTCGACCTGGAGCGTGAGTTCGGACTCACCCAGGGCAACATCTTCCAGGGCGAGCTTTCTCTCGAGCAACTCTTCTTCCTGCGCCCGGTGCCTGGTTGGGCCCAGTACCGTACGCCCATCAAGAACCTCTACATGTGCGGTTCGGCCACGCACCCGGGCGGCGGCATTATGGGAGCACCGGGACGGCTGGCGGCGCTCGAAATTCTCAAAGACTCAGGAAACGGAGCGCGTTAGGCCATGGCTCACGACATCGTCATTCTGGGCGCGGGTCACAACGGCCTGGTCACTGCCTTCTACCTCGCCCGCGCCGGTTTCAAACCCCTGGTGCTGGAACGCCGTGATCAGCCTGGCGGCGCCGCCGTAACCGAAGAGTTTCACCCTGGCTTCAAGTGTTCCACCCTGGCCCATTCCGACGGGCCGCTGCGGCCGCAGGTTGTTCGCGACATGGAACTGGAGAAGCACGGTTTGAAGATGGTGAGCCCCGAGCTGCGGGTGTTCGCTCCTTCGCCCGATGGGCGGGCGCTTTTCCTCTATGGCGATGCCGCCAAGTCGGCGCAGTCCATTGCCAATTTTTCCGCCAAAGATGCCCAGAACTACGGCGAATTTCAGCGTTCTCTCGGCAAAATTGCCGGCGTCTTCCAGCGCGTGCTGGCCATGGCGCCGCCCGACATTGACCACCCGGCGGCGGCCGATCTTTGGGAAATGGTCAAGACCGGCAAAGGCGTACGCGACCTAGGCAAGAAAGACATGTACCGGCTGCTGCGCTGGGGGCCGATGGCCGTGGCTGATCTCGTGGCCGAATTTTTCGAGACCGAACTGCTGCGCGCCATCGTCGCCGCACGCGGCATCTTCGGCACTTTCTTCGGTCCGTGGTCGGCGGGCAGCAGCACCGTGCTGCTCATGCGTGCCGCCGCCGATTCATCTGCCGCCGGCTCCAGTTCACATCCTATCGGCGGCATGGGTGCGGTCACCAAGGCGATGGCGGCCGCCGCGATCGCGGCCGGCGCGGATATCCGCACCAACGCCGAGGTGAAGCAAATCCTTGTCAAAGATGGCGTGGCGAATGGTGTAGTACTAGCCAACGGCGAAGAAATTGCGGCCAGGACCATCATCTCCAACGCCGATCCCAAACGTACCCTGCTCAAATTGGTTGACCCGGTCCACCTCGCCCCCGACTTCGTGGTCAAGTTGCAGCACTACCGCACACCGGGCACCGTGGCCAAAGTCAACCTTGCGCTGAATGGTCTGCCCCACTTCACCGCGCTGGAGAAGGCGGGCACGAACGGTACGGCGCTGACCGCCCGCATCCACATCGGCCCGGAAATTGACTATCTGGAGCGCGCCTTCGACGAAGGCAAGTACGGCAGCTTCTCCAAGGCTCCTTATCTGGAAGCCACCATTCCTTCACTGGCCGATCCTTCGCTGGCGCCCGGCGGCAAGCATGTAATGTCCATCTACATGCAATTCGCGCCCTATCAGTTGCGCAACACCAACTGGGATGCGCAGCGTGACGCCCTGGGCAACACCGTGGTGGATACTCTGGCGCAGTACGCTCCCGACCTGCCCAGTTTGGTCGAGACCGGCCAGATCATCACGCCAAAGGATCTGGAAGACAATTACGGACTGACCGGAGGACACATTTTTCACGGCGAACTAGCGCTGGACCAGATCTTCACCATGCGCCCGCTGCTCGATTGGGCGCGTTACCGCACTCCCATTCGCGGGCTCTACCTGTGCGGCTCGGGCACGCATCCCGGCGACGGCCTGACCGGGGCCTCCGGCGCCAACGCCGCCCGCGAGATTTTGAAAGACTTGAAAAAATAAACGCAGAAGCCGCAGAGATTACGGGAAATCAAGTCAGATATTCCTTAATCCTCTCCGGCCTCTGCGTTAATTGTTTCTGAAGGAGAACGAGTGAGATTCCTGGATAAGCTGCAACCCCTCGGCCTGGTGGGCATGCGCATCGCCCTGGGCGCGGTCATGATCGTGCACGGATATCCCAAGGTGACCAATATTCACGGCACAGAAAAATTCTTCATGAGCGTCGGCCTGCCCTGGTGGTCGGCTTACCTTTCTGCGGGGGCGGAGTTCTTCGGCGGCATCCTCATTATCATCGGCCTGTTGACCCGCTTCTTTGGCCTGGCACTGCTGATTGACATGATTGTGGCCATTGACAAGGTGCATTGGAAGCATGGGTTTGTCGGCGAGGGCAATTATCAGCTGCCCTTGACCCTGGCAGCGCTCAGCCTGGCGCTGATTTTCTTTGGTGCGGGGTCCATCGCGCTCGACGCCATCATCAGCCGGGGCCGGGGCGGCAAGAAGGCACCCAACCCCTGAGCTTCTCGGCGAGTCCGTTCGGTCGTGGCTATGACCCTCGCGGTGAGTGTGAAACTGTGCGCACGAAGTATCTTGCGGGCAGTGCCTACAATGTGTCGCCCCTGAAGGGGCTCATACCCTCATTTGGCTGGTTTTGGTTCTCAGAATTCGGCCAGCTCCAGCATGGCTCGCTCGATGTCTTCCGACTGCGGCAGAATCTCGTCTTCCAGCAACGGCTGGTAGGCCACAAAGACGTCCTTAGCGGCGATGCGCCGCACCGGCGCATCCAGATCCTCAAACAGTTCATCGGCGATGCGCGCCGCGATCTCCGCCCCGTAGCCCCAGCTCAGCGTGTCCTCGTAGGCAACCAGCACGCGACTGGTTTTGCGGACCGAGGTAGCGATGGCCTCCCAGTCGTAAGGATTGAGCGTGCGCAAGTCAACCAGTTCCACGCTGATGCCCTGCTCCCGCTGCAGCCGCTGCGCTGCCTGCAGGGCACGCGGCACCACCGCGCCGTAGGTCACCACTGTCAGGTCGCTTCCCTCCAGCACGGTTTTCGCCTTGCCGAAAGGCACCATGTACTCCGCCCCGGGATAGGGCGAGCGGCCAAAGGTTTCGCGGTAGAGGCGCTTGTGTTCTAAAAACATTACAGGATCGTCGCAGCGGATAGCGGTACGCAGCAGCCCGTTGGCATCCAGCGCATTCGAAGGAAATACCACCCGCAGCCCGGGAATGTGCGTAAAGATGCTCTCGCCACATTGCGAATGGTAAATAGCGCCTCCCGTCAAATATCCGCCAATGGCCACACGAATCACGGTGGGCGCGGAGAACGCATTGGCCGAGCGCCAGCGGATGAGCGGCAGTTCGTTGCGCAGTTGCATCATGGCCGGCCAGATGTAGTCGAAGAACTGGATCTCCACCACCGGCTTCAGGCCGCGCGTAGCCATGCCCGTGGCCCGGCCCACAATGTTGGCTTCAGCCAGCGGCGAATTGAATACTCGGTCCGACCCGAATTGCCTCTGCAACCCGGCCGTTAATTTGAACACTCCGCCCTTGCCCTTGATCAACTTCTGCTGCAGATACTCTTCCCGGCTGCAGTCGGCCACGTCCTCGCCGAACACCACGATGCGAGGATCGCGCTTCATCTCGTCGTGCAGGCAGGCGTTGATCAGGTCCGCCATGGTTTTCTGCGCGGTGGCCGCGGCGATGGTGGGCTGGGCATGATTCTTGGGATTGGCAAAAACCGGCTCGCTGGAAAACGCCGGCGAAGCAGGATCAAGGGCCGGCGAATAGATGAACTGCATCACCGATTCAGGCGCCGGCTTGGCGGCGGCTATGGCGCGGTCGCTGACCTCCTGCACCTCCGCTTCCACCTGCTTTTCCAGGCGGGTGATGCTCTCTTCGTCCAGAATTCCCTCGCGCACCAGGAACATCTGCAGGCGGCCGATTGGATCCCGTTTCGACTCCTCCCGCCGCTCCGCCTCCGGCCGGTAAAGACGCTCGTCGTCTGACAAGGAATGCGAGTACGGCCGGACCACATGACCGTGCAGGAAAGCGGGCCCATTGCCTGCGCGGATGTGCTCCGCTGCCTTGCGAAATGCGGTGTAGCTGGCCGCCGTGTCAGTGCCGTCAAATTCCGCAAAGTGAAAATTGGGGAAATTAGCCACCAGGCGCGAGATGTTGCTGCCCGCCGTCTGAACTTCAATGGGCACCGAAATGGCATACTCGTTATCTTCCACGCACACCAGCAGCGGCAGCTTGCGGTTGGAGGCGCTGTTCATGGTCTCCCAGAACTCGCCTTCGCTGGTCGCCCCTTCGCCGCAGGAGACGTAGGTGATTTCGTCGCCCTGGAAGTGAACATCCTTGAACTCGCGATAGTCGCCCTGCGCCTTCTTGGCCGCATCCGGGTGCGCAGCGTAAAAACGCCCCGCTTCGGCGCAGCCTGCAGCCTGCAGCAACTGGCTGCCGGTGGGCGAGGAACCGGTCACGATGTTGAGCTTCGGGTCTGCCCAGTGCGAGGGCATTTGCCGTCCGCCCGAAGCCCTGTCTTCCGCTGAGCCCACCGCCTGCAGCAGCATGTCCAGCGGCGTCACCCCCAGCGACAGGCAGAGCGCCCGGTCCCGGTAGTAGGGATAAAACCAGTCATAACCCGGCTTGAGCACCAGCCCGGCGGCCACCCCCATGGCTTCGTGCCCGGCGCCGGATATCTGGAAGTAGATTTTTTGCTGGCGCTTGAGGAGGATTTCCCGGTCATCCAGCCGCCGCGAGAGGAACATCAGGCGGTAGAGTTCGATTAGTTGTTTGCCGGTGAGGCCTTCGTAGGTTTTCTCCGGCCCCTTGGCTTCGGCAGGCGCCTTGACCGGCTTAGGCTCTACTTTGGTGGTCGCCATCCGACTCCTCAGAAGTAATCTTCGGTTTAGTCATTTGGATGCGCAACGCCCTCCTGCCGCATTGTAAGCCAGCGGCGGTTCTACGAATATACTGGATTAGGGCCGCATCGAACCAGCGCAGCCACCCGCGAACCCATGGTTAGAAGCAATCGCAACCTGAATGGTAGGCCGCTTAAGCTGCTGATTTTTGACCTGGATGGCACTCTGATTGACTCCCGGGCAGACCTGGTCAACTCGGTGAACGCCACGCTGCGGCATTTCCAGCGCCCCGAGCTGCCGCCCGAAATCATCGCCACCTACGTCGGCGACGGCGCTCCCATGCTGATGCGCCGCGCCCTGGGCGACCCCCTGGATGAGGTCTTTCTGAGCGAGGCGCTGGGGTACTTCCTTTCCTACTACCGGGTCCACAAACTCGACCATACCCATGCCTACCCCGGGGTGCCGGAGATGCTGGCCGCATTGCGCCGGGGCCGCAATGGAACGCAGCGCCGCATGTCCGTCCTCTCGAACAAGCCCGTGAACCCCTCCCGCCAGATCGTCGAGGCGCTAGGCCTGAAGCCTTATTTCGACCAGGTGTACGGCGGTAACAGCTTTCCCAGCAAGAAGCCCGACCCGGAGGGCGCCCGCAACCTGATGGCAGAGGCCGGCGCCTCGCCGGAGGAAACGGTGATCATCGGCGATTCCTCTATTGACGTTCTGACCGGCCAGAACGCCGGCACCTGGACCTGCGGGGTGACTTATGGCTTCGCCCCTCAGACGCTGCAGGAACTGCCTCCTGACGTGCTGGTGGATTCGCCTCAGGAGCTGGCCGAGGCGCTGGGGTGAAGCGGTTCTCAGTTCTCGGTTCTCAGCCTTGTGGCGCGGGCGCCCTCGCCCGCGTGGTAGCGGCATCCTGCCGGCTGTCGCAGAGGCGTCCCGCCTCCGTCGTGCGAGCGAGACGCTCGCACGGACAGCCGCCGGGACGGCGGCGCTACTTAACCGCTGAATGCTCATTGACAAGCTCAACCGCCGCGCCCCACACTGCTGCCAACCCATGCTCAACGGAAACTTCGGCTTTACCCCGGCGGAACTGCGCCAGATTCGGGCGCTCAAAAACCCGCATGGCATCCAGCGCTTTCTGGATGAGATGGGCTACCACCTTGCCGACACCGCCTGGTCGCCCCGCCGCGTACTGCGCGAGCGCACTGCCCATTGCCTGGAAGGCGCAATCTTCGCGGCTGCCGCCCTGCGTGTCATCGGCTACCCGCCCCTGGTGATTGACCTGGAAGCCGAGCACGACACCGACCACGTGGTCGCCGTTTACCGCACGGGTGGCGCCTGGGGCTCCATCGCCAAGTCCAACTACTCCGGCTGCCGCGGCCGCCAGCCCGTCTATCGCAATCTGCGCGAACTGGCCCTCAGCTACTTCGAAGGTTACTTCAACCTCCGCCGGCAGCTTTCCCTGCGCGCCTTCTCCCGTCCCGTTAACCTGGCCCGCTTCGACCAACTCAACTGGATGACTACCGACAAGCCGGTCTGGTTCATCCCCTTCTACCTGTTCAAGGTGCACCACTACCGCCTGCTGAAGCCGGGCATGGCCAAGCGCCTGGCCCGCCTGGACCAGCGCTCGTTTCAGGCCGGACTGGTCGGACATCGCTGGCATCACAAAGACAAGTAGTAGGACTCAGCGGGTGGTTGTTGCTGGTGCGGCGGTCTGGAGTTGGTAGTTTGGCAACCGCGCCAGAAGTACGGCAAGACGTGACTCGCCGCCTAACCAGGCGCAGCTAAACGAAATCGAGGACTCTCTCCGGCTTGAGCCTGAACATCGCTGCGTCCGCCAGTGCGCGGACGTTACCCCGCACTCTGCCCTTGTAATCCAGGAGTGTGTTCCATGGCGGCTTCCCATGCACAGCCCCTTGCAGGCTAACGCGGAGCGCCGGAAGCCAGAATGTCCTCAGCAACTTTCTGAAGGAAGGGATGGTGCCTTTCCGCCATAGATAGTGGGAATTCGCTAATTGCGTGTATCCCACCAGGAACCCGCGTTCGCGGCCCACTCGTTGCGCCCCAATGTGAGCAACGCAAGTCTCGTAATTCCACACCACCTGACCGTAAGGTTTGCTTCGTACAGAGAAATCATAGTCTTCCAACCAGGACTCCAGCGGCAAACGTTCGTCAAACTGTACCCTTCTCAAAAGGGAACGGCGGACGAACATATTGCATCCGTAGGCGCCTTCCGCGGCTTCCGTCTTGCTCTCACAGCGAAGCTTCAAAACCGCGGCGGAGGCCTCTGCTCGGGTAAGTGTGCGCCCGATGCGCAACCCATCTGCGGCACTAATGCCGCTTGCCATCACCACATCCGGACTGCGGTCAAACAACCGCTGCATGCTTTCTATGTAGTTGGGAGACAGTTCGATGTCGTCGTCCAGGAACAAGACGCAGTCGGCGTCATCAGGCACCACCGTCACGCCCATGTTGCGTTGCTTGGTCAGCCCCTGCGCTCCCTGTACAGTCCGAATCAAGGGAAGCTGCGCTGTCTCCTTCGCCACACTGGCGGTATCGCAAAGCGACAACACAATCATTATTGGCAAGTATGTTTGCTTCCCTAGGGAGACAACCGTCTCGTGCAGAATCTCTGGCCGCCCGACAGAGCTGATG
>DASYWT010000409.1:0-2473 GCA_035935775.1 Terriglobales bacterium | reverse complement strand
GGCCGGCGTCAACCGGTCGGACCACATGCTTTAATTGTCCAGGAAATTCCGCAGCAGCGTAGTGCCGTGCTCGGTGAGAAACGATTCCGGGTGGAACAGAACTCCCTCCGTCCGAGAATCGTGAAGGCGGCACGCCATGATCATACCCTCCGCGGTCCACGCGGTCACTTCCAGGGCGGCCGGAAGTGAATCGGGATCCACCGCCAGCGAATGGTATCGCGCCGCCAGGAAAGGACTGGGCAGTCCGCGCAGGACGCCCTGCTGCTCATGAGAAACCGGCGAGGCTTTGCCGTGCACCGGCCGGCCGGAGGGTCGGACCGCTGCGCCTGCCACGGTAGCGATCACCTGCATGCCCAGGCAGACCCCCAGCGTCGGAATCCGCGCGCCGAATTGACGCACGGCTTCGGCGCAGACGCCGGTGCGCTCCGGCCCGAACGGTCCCGGTGAGAGAATGATGCGGCGAGGCGCGAGTGAGGCGATCTCTTCCAGCTCAATACGGTCGGCGCGTCGTACCAGAGTCTTCGCCCCCAGCCCCTCAACCGCCTGCACCAGGTTCCATGTAAACGAGTCGTAGTTGTCCAGGATGAGAACGTCCGGTTTCCTATTTCGGGACATCGGGGAAGGTGAAGTGAGGCTCGTTTGCAGTGTAGCATAGCAAGCCGTAACGACTAATGAAGCTGCCAATTCCGTGTCGCCGCAACGTGAGAAGTTCCTAATAGAACAAAGTAGAAAGTTCCTGTTTTGAGTACGTGAGCCAATGGGAGTTGGCGCAAAAACAGGAGCGGATGGCATTGAGCGAGAAGGAACGGGATCGGCTGAAGGTGCTGCACGAAGTCGAGCAGGGGCACCTGAAGCAACGAGAGGGGGCCGAGCAGGTGGGGATGAGCGAGCGGGGCTTTCGCAAACTGCTGAGACGGTTCCGCCAGAAGCAGGACGGGGCGGTGGTGCACGGGCTGCGGGGCCGGAGTTCGAAGCGACGCCTGAAGCTGGAAACGGCAAGCCAGGCCGTGACAGCAGTCCAGACGCGGTACCGGGATTTTGGACCGACGCTGGCCGCCGAGTACCTGGAAAAAGATCTGGAGATCCGGCTGAGCCGAGAAACGCTGCGTCAACTGCTGATTCGGGAAGGGATTTGGAAAGCGAAACCGCGGCGGGTGCGGGAAGTGCACGTGTGGCGGCCGCGGCGCAGCTGCCGCGGCGAGTTGGTGCAGTGGGACACCAGCGTCCACCCCTGGCTGGAGGAGCGCGGGCCGGAGAAGATGTACCTGATCGCGCTCATCGATGACGCCACCAGCACCCTGTTTGCGCGTTTCGTGCCGGCCGATTCCAGCGAGCAGCATATGCGGGTGCTGTGGGGGTATGTGGAGCGCTACGGGCGCCCGCAGGCGGTGTACACCGACAAAGCGGGGCTGTTTCAGCCCACGCTGGCCCCGGGCTGGAAACAGGAGGAGCCGGGGCCGAAGACGGAAACGCAGATGGGGCGCGCGTTCCGCGAACTGGGGATCGAGTGGATCGCCGCCCACTCGCCGCAGGCCAAGGGACGAATCGAACGCTGCTTCGGCACTCTGCAGGACCGGCTGGTGAAGGGACTGCGGCAGGCCGGGGCGAGCACGCTGGAGCAAGCCAACGAATATCTGGAACAGCAGTTCCTGGTGGAATGGAACGCCCGCTTCACCGTGCCGGCGGGAAACGAGATAGACGCGCACCGGCCGTTGGGGGAAACGTTGGTGCTGGAAAGCATCCTGAGCCGCGTGGAGCCTCGCCAGGTGACGAACGACTATACGGTGGCGTGGGAAGGCCAGCGGTGGCAGATTCCGAAGGAGGCGGTGCGGCCCGGATTGCGGCGGTCGACGATCCGGATCGAGGCGCGGCTGGATGGCAGGCGCATGGCGCGCATCGACGATCGATTCGTGCCTTTACAGGTTTGCGATCCGGCCCCGAAGCCGAGTCTGAAGCCGCCCCCGCAACCGGCACAGCGCTATGTGCCGCCGCCGGGCCAAAGCCGATGGATGGATCACTTCAGCGTCAAGGGAAATGAGGCGTGGAAGGCCCACCGGGAGGCGACCGCTGTTTCAGCCCCGCCTCAGTCGCCCTCCGGGCTCCCTCGGCGGGGCTGAAACAGCGGTGAAGCATAGGAACTTTCTACTTTGCTGGTTTTAGGAACTTTCTATTTTGCGTTGACAGAAGCTGCCAATTCCGATTCGCCCGGCATTCCCGGGATTGTGATGGCCTTTTCACAAGCGGCTTGGTCAAAAAAAGGGGTGCGTTGCCGCACCCCGTTTCAGGCGTACCTCGGCGAGTATTAGCTGGACTTCGGCGGCTTGGCGGATTCTTTCACTGTAAGCATCTTATGGCCGTTGTTGTCGGTCTTCTGCTGGACTCGCACCCAGTCGCCCACTTTCACGTTGGAAGCAATGTTGACACTTTGATTCTTCTCGTCCAGGTCGAAGCTCTTGCTCTTCACGATCTTGCC
>DASYWT010000408.1:0-8770 GCA_035935775.1 Terriglobales bacterium | reverse complement strand
ACCGCACTCCTCCGCGGAACCAACCCTTACAACATTACGCACCAGAACCTCTATGGACGTGACTCGTCTTTCTTTTATGGTCCGGGCGTAATCAAGGACGGCCGGGTTGATTTCGGTTTTCAATATCCGCCGCTCAGCTTGCTGGCGATTCTGCCGGCATATGCTCTGGGAGATTTGCGCTACACATACATCTTTGCGCTGCTCTTATCCGCGGCGCTGCTGGTGCGAATTCGTCTTACCCGTGTCACATTGGTTGCGATTGCCATCCTCCTGCTGAGCCCGATGACGCTTTACGTGTTGTCTCGAGGTTGGACCGAGCCACTGGTTCTGCTGATGCTGTGCTGGACCTGCCTGGCAGCAGTGCGCCGCAATCGCTTGCTTCCCGTTGCTCTGGGGTTATTTTTCGCGTCCAAACAATACGCAGTGCTGGCTGTTCCTTTGGTCGCGCTGCTGACGGCGCCCTTCAGTTGGAAAGCTTATTTCCGCTTGCTGGCTGCCTCTGTGCTTGTTGCCGCCGTGGTTACAGTTCCGTTCGCGGTATGGAACTTCCATGCCTTCTGGCGAGGGGTTGTGACCTGGCAATTCATCCAACCCTTCCGCCCTGATGCGTTGAGCGTTTCCGTGCTTGCGGCCAGACTTGGTCTGCCGCGAATTTCGCAAGTCCTGGTGATCGCTGGCGTTGCCGCCGCAATGGTTTGGTGCCTGGCAAGGGCACCCCGCCGGGCTAACTCCTTTGCCGGCTGTTTTGCTCTGGCCCTGCTGGTTTTCTTCTCCCTCAATAAGCAGGCGTTTGTAAACTATTATTTCCTGGTTATCGGCGCGATGTTGCTTGCCGCCGTTATCCCTGACACTGCTGAAAGCCAGGCTTTAACGCAGCGGTAGTGTCCCAACTGTCAAGTGTGCTTTCGCGCTTGTCGCTATCCAGCCACCCAGATCTGTTCAGGAGGAGAAAATCGCGGGTCGGCGGAATCTACGTGACCCGCTGCGTCAAAGTGCTTGCCGCCGCCGCATGTAATCCGCCAGTGCTTCTCGCCAGGGGCGGAATTCGGCGATTCCGGCAGCGCGCATCTGGTAATTGTCGAGCACAGAATAGATGGGGCGCCGGGCTTTCGCGCCGAAGCTCTTGCTATCCGTCGGGTGCAGGTCGGCGTCTACTTTGGCCAGGCGAAACGCCTCGACGGCGAACTCATGCCAGGAGCATTGACCGGCGCTGCTCATGTGATACAGGCCATAGCGTTTCGATTCGAGCAGCGGCAGCAGGCGCTCGGCCAGGTCGGCGGTGGAGGTTGGGGTGACAATCTGGTCCGCCACCACGCGAATGGGTTTCTTTTGCCCGGCCAGGCGCAACATGGTCTCCACAAAATTACCGCCCTTGCTGCGGCTGCCGCCCATCCCGTAGAGTCCGCAGGTACGAATCACAAAATGCCGTGAGCAGTAGCGGCGTGCGGCGAATTCGCCCGCCAGCTTGGACATAGCGTAAATCGAAAGCGGCTGCGGCAGGTCGGTTTCCCGGTAAGGTGTATGCTTCTCTCCGCCGAAGACGTAGTCGGTGCTGAAGTGCGCCAATGCAGCCCCCGCACGTTCCGCCGCCTGAGCCAGGTTGCGCACCCCCAGCACATTAACAGCGAAGGCTCTCTCCGCCTGGTCTTCGCAATCGTCCACACGATGAAAAGCAGCGGTGTTGATCAGGCACTCCGGGCGGATGCCAGCAACGGCCTCCTGCACGGCCTCCGCAGAGCAGATTTCGAGCTGTTCGTGCGTTAGGGGCGTGACTTTGTGACCCCTCTTCTCCAGCACCGGCAGCAGGTCCTGGCCCAGTTGTCCGGCGGCGCCAATCAGCAGGATTCGCATAGGAATTCACGATTCTATATAAAACTGCTAGGCGGGTCATTGCCGCCTCGGTGCCTTCGCAGTAAAGCGAACGGGTTTCCAGCGGAATGGAGCCCGCAGAACGGAACCCTGGTCGCAGTACCGCCGTTCTGGGCCGCGGTGATAACATGCGGCCTAACAGGCACAGGTTTTCCTTCATGACAGCGGTATCGAACGGGGCCGGCACGACCATCGGAACCGGGAAAAAACGCGTTCTCATTTTCATTGTGGCCTATAACGCCGAGCGCACGATCGCGCAAGTCGTGGCCCGCATTCCCGCGTCTCTTGCCCAATACCACACCGAAATCCTGGTGATTGATGACGGCTCGGGCGACCAGACTTTCGCCGAGGCGCGCACCGCGCAAAAGGCTGCCGGCGGCCCCTTCCGCCTGACCGTCCTTTACAACCCGGTGAGCCAGGGTTACGGCGGCAACCAGAAGATCGGCTTCCACTACGCCATTGAGAATGGGTTCGACATTGTTGCCCTCCTTCATGGGGACGGGCAGTACGCTCCCGAGTGCCTGCCGGATCTGTTGCAGCCCTTGCTGGCGGGTGAGGCCGATGCTGTGCTCGGTTCGCGGATGATGACTCGTTATGCCGCCCTCAAGCAGGGCATGCCGCTCTATAAATTCGCCGGCAACAAAATTCTTACCGGGATACAGAACCGCGTGCTGCATGCTTCCTTGAGCGAATTTCACTCGGGATACCGGCTGTACTCGGTATCAGCGCTGGCGGCTCTGCCCTTCGAGCGCAACACCAACGACTACCATTTCGACACCGAAATCCTTATCCAGCTTTTGCGCGCCGGCCGGCGTCTGAAGGAACTGCCCATTCCAACCTATTACGGCGACGAGATTCGCAACGTCAAAGGCTTGAAGTACGCCTTCAACGTGCTTCGCTCCACCCTGCTGAGCCGGGCGCAGGATTACAGCGTCCTTTATCACCGCAAGTTCGATGTCACCCGGCCGACGGAGAATAATCCTTTCTACCGCTCAAAATTTCATTTTGAGAGCCCCCACAGCCTGGCTTTGCAGCGGGTCCGGGCGGGCTCGTCCGTCGCCGATATTGGCTGTGCCGGAGGGTACGTGGCCCAGGCCCTCAAGCGGAAGCAGTGTCGTGTGACCGGTATTGACCAGTTTCCAGCCGACCGCAACGCCGATCTGGATGAGTTCGTTCAGTGCGACCTGGACCAGGGTGAGTTTCCCGTGGACGCCGGCCGCTTCGACTACGTTCTGTTGCTCGATATCGTCGAGCATTTGCGCTCGCCGGAACGGCTGCTTGATACTTTGCGCCAGGCGCGCCGGACGGGCAGCGACTTGACCGTAATTTTCAGCACGGGAAACATCGCCTTCCTGGTCACCCGTCTGGGCCTCTCGCTGGGCCGCTTCAACTATGGAGTAAGAGGAATCCTCGATCTCACCCATACCCGCCTGTTCACCTTTCGCACAGCGCGCAACTTTTTCGAGCAGTCTGGGTACATGGTGGAAGAAATCCGCGGTGTGCCTGCCCCCTTTCCGTTAGCGGTGGGCGACAACGTTCTGGCCAAGTTTCTCCTATTTGCCAATAAACTGCTTATCAAAGTCTGGAAGTCATTGTTTGCCTACCAGATCTTCATGGTGTGCAAGCCCACTCCCTCGCTGGAATGGTTGCTGGAGAAGGCGCGGGAGGCCAGTCAGGAAAAAGTCAGAACCGAGATCGCCGGCGTTCCTGCAAATGCTCGTTAGTCTGAAGGCGTTCGCATTAACGGATTGTTGCGGAAAGTCTGCGGGCCCCATCCACGCTGGTACCTCCGAAATGCGCCGGTTCGTGCGAGAATCACTGCTGCAGGCTGAATTTTTCTGACCATGGTCTCAGTGCTCATCTGCACCTTTAACAGCCGGCGCGTGCTGCCCGCATGCCTGCGCGCTGTGGAGGAACAGAACTGCGGGCCGCTGGAGGTCATCATTGTGGACAATGCCTCCAGCGATGGCACCCGCAATACCCTGGCCCACCTGCAGCCGCCTAGATATCGCGTGATCCTGAACGAGAAAAACCTTGGTTTTGCCGCCGCTCAGAACCAGGCCATTCGTCAGGCCAAGGGAGAGTGGCTTCTCAGCCTTAATGCTGACGTGGTGCTCAGTCCTGATTTTCTGTCGCGATTGCTGGCAGCCGCCGGAACAGATACCCGCATCGGCGCACTATGCGGGAAATTGCTGCGCTCGAACCCAGGCGGGGAGCCGGAATTCACCTCCCGCATTGATTCCACCGGCATTTATTTCACCCGCAATCTGCGTCATTTCGACCGCGGCAGCGAGGAGACCGACCGTGGGCAATATCAGGAGAGGCAATGGGTCTTTGGCGCTACCGCTGCCGCCGCCCTCTACCGCCGGGCCATGGTGGAGGACGTCTCCGTGGAGGGCCAGTTCTTCGACGAGGACTTTTTCGCTTATCGGGAGGATGCCGACCTGGCCTGGCGCGCGCAGTTGCTCGGCTGGCCGTGCCTTTACGTGCCGGATGCAGTAGGCTGGCACGAGCGTCGCGTTACCCCGGAGCGCTTCCGGCAATTGCCCCTGGTTATCAACTGGCATTCGGTCAAGAATCGGTTCCTCATGCGCCTGAAGAATGCCAGCCTGGGGACCTGCCTGCGCCTCATGGTGCCCATCGCCTCTCGCGACCTGCTGATCCTCGGCTACTCGCTGCTCGTGGACCGGCGCTTGCTTTCGGCGCTCGTTTTTGTCTGGAAGAACCGTGAACGAACGCGGGGGAAGCGCCGCCTGATCCAAGCACGCCGCCGGGTCTCTGATGTGGAAATACGCTCCTGGTTCCGCAATACACCTGTAGCCCGCCCCGTTGCGCCGGCCGCCGCACAGCCTTTGCGAGCCGTGGATGCGGTGTGAGCGGGGGTTGCGAAAATGGTACGCCCCGCCTGGAAATCGTTGACCCTGCGCTCGGAAGATGCCTAACATGAAGCAAGTGCTTGTGTGTTTAGAACGTGGTTCGCCGTGCAGCCAGGCGCAAGCGCAGCGGACGGGGAGGCAATTTGAGCAAGCGCTGGATGATTACGTTGGCTGGGGTCATGACCGTGCTGGGCTTCGCCGCCTACATGTCGTTGAAATCGCCCACCCAGCCGGCGGCAACCATCCGAGTTGCGGTTACACCCGGCACCAGCAAGCGGGCTCCGGCGGCCCCCTTCGGGCAGAGCGCATCCTCGGTGGTGGCTTCCCGTAGGCCTGTAGCGCAAGAAGCCAGACTGCCGGAGCAGGCACCTTCGCTGCGGCCGGCCACAGAAGTCAGGGGACGAGGAGCGAGATTCAGCCGCTACAACTCCTACCCCCAAATACATCGGACTGCGAATTCCGCTTCCTCAGGCGGTACAGTTTCCCAGCCTGCTTCTCGGCAATCATCAGCCTTTCAGCGCCCGCAGTCCGCATCATCTGGACCCAGTGTTGCCGAGGCGAGCAATTTAGGCCTGGGCCCCGATCTAGCTGGCACTAACGCTCCGCCGGCGACTGGCGTCCCCACCCCGCCCCCCGCCGAAACTCCGCCGGCCGCTCCGGCCACGCCCGCTTCAGCCGTGCTGATGCCCCATGGTTCCATCTTGCTGAATGGTCATCCGGCGACCGATTCCACCGCTCTGTTCCCCGGTGATCGAGTACAGGTTCCGGACGGCTCCTACGCCAGCATCAATGGCAAGGGCTCGCTCACGGTGCTGCAGCCAGGCTCCTCCGTCGTGTACAGCGATAAGGGGCTGGACTTGCAGCAAGGCGGGGTTGCAGTCTCCACCCTGGAAGGTATGCCGGTGAATACCGAGGGGCTCAACATCGCTCCCCGCACCGGCCATGGGAAATACGATGTGCTCGACGATAACGGCACGGTCCAGATCGCCTCGCTGGAAGGCGATCTGAACATTCTGGATGGCGGCCAGGCGACGATACTGGCTCAGGGCCAGCAAACCACGCGCGACAAGCGCAAGAAGCTCGCGGCTGATACGCCGCCCGATGGTCCGCCGGCTCCCGAGACCCCGCCGCCGACAGCTTCAGGTGGATTTCCTACCGGTAAGGTGCTGCTCATTGGCGGAGCGGTGGGCGGAGGCGTGGCCGCCGCCATTCTGTTGACGCGCTCATCTTCCAAGCCCGTCAGTCCAGCCGTTCCGTAAGGAATCTGCCTCGCGCCTGGCCTCTTATCTCCCGCTCACGTCATATCCCAGCGCCCATAGAATGCAGTTTTCCATCTCATATGGGCCCATGTTCTCCGGCTTTGCTCGTCGGCACCGCGATGGTGCACAAATTCTGCAGATAGGCCTGGCAGAAGCCTACGCGGCAGCGGATGAGCCCGCTAGGGTCCTGATAAGGGCAGTGGGTGCAGTTGGGCAACTGATTGAGTTCGGCGGCAGCTACGTCGGGTTTTCTCTGACAACGTTGCGGGCGCAACCTGCGGGGCTCAAGTTTGGATGGTTGCGGGGGGTGGATTTGAACCACCGACCTTTGGGTTATGAGCCCAAGAATCAGAAGTGGTCCGCTGCCAAGCGCTTGGGCGTGGCACTACTTTCCATGCTACTAATGAGGTTTCGAGAGCAGGTCAATCTGTGTCAGCAACGTCACCTTTAGTGCCACGATATCGTTTCAGTGCCTTCGGACCGAAACGCTCGTTAGCCTCTGGCAAATCTGCTTGCCCCCGTGTGTGGTTTGACCTTGTTGAAACAGAGCTACGCAAAATGGATCTGGTCGTGACATTCTGAGCAGAGGGTCATGAGATTCTCCTCGGCGTCATCTCCCGATTGACTGCGCAACCTGATGTGGTGCACCTGCAGGTTGGTCCGGCTTCCGCATTGTTGGCAGCGACAGCCGTCCCGCCGTAGCACGTGGCGACGTAGTTGTTGGTACGCTTCCGGATCGAGCTGGATGCGCGGTCGCTTGCTGTGCGGGATGCTCATGCGATCTCCGCGCGTAGATCAGTCAAAAACTGATGCTTCTGCTCGCCGGGCAAGAACTTGTAGAGCCGAGCCACGGATTTGAGCAGGATCTCGGGATCGCCCTGGTCTAGGTTGGCCCCGGCCAGGAAGTCGGCACAGATCATCTCAAGACAATACCCGCGGGATTTGTCCGAGCTGAGCATCATGGCCGCGGTCTCAATCGCCTGCTCAACCACTGGAATCTGGTTCTTGTAGAGCTTGAAATAGATGATCTCGGTCGGCTCGGAGTCTTTGCCCGTGAGGTGCTTTTCGACCTCATGCTTCAACTGTTGCTGCGGTAGTTCTCGCGCTTTGTGCAACCAGATTGCACTTTCAAAGGCCTCCCCGTCCGAACGGGCCACTTTAGTTAGCTCCGCCGCTTTGGCCCAGCCCACATGCTTTAGTTCCTTCCGGATCTGCGGCGGCAGGTGCTCGTGAATGGACATCAGGTAATAGGCTTTGCGGCGCGACTCCGGAAAGCGCCGCTCCAGGAACTCGTCAAAGGACTTCAGGTTCTCCACCCGCCAGTACTGCCCGGCGCGCACCTCACACAGATATCTGCCTAGCTCCACGAACTTGGTGTCCCGGTTCGCCTCCACCCGCCGCTCCCAGGCCAGGATCTCGTCGATTTTCGAGAGGACAAACAGAACCCTCCGCGGGTTCAGCTTGGGCAGAACCGGCGGCTGGTTAGTACGCAAGCTCATCAAACACACCAACGAGGCTTCCTCCCGGTCGGCGGACGAGTTTCGCTTCCGTCAGCTCTGGCTTGGCCAGGCATAGCCCCACGTAGGCGCAGCTCAAGCAGGGATTCTGAGGAAAGCGGATGCCGGAGTGGGGCAGAAAGCGCCCCGAATCGATCTGCTGAATCGTGTCTTCGAGCAACACCGCAAACTCCTGGCGCTGGTCTTCGGTGATCGTAGTGCGCAGGTACTGCACCTCGACCAGGCGCTTCCGGACAAAGACCACCTGGGCGACTTCGGAGATACCGGTAATCCAGGAATAGCAGACCAGCTGCGGGTCGAGCGCTAGCAACCCGTCCGGTTCTTCCGGGTAGCGGGCCGAGGTGGTCTTCCATTCAATCAGGCAGTCGGTTCCGTCCACGCGGCCAATGGCGTCCACATAGGCGACAAAGTCATTTCCACCCGGAATCGGCCGCGTGAACTTGATCTGCTGGTTGCGCCGGGGCCTCGGAATGCGCACCCGGTCGTCCTGGGCAAAACGGTCGAGCAGCTGAAAGCCTTCCTGCAGCAGCCGGTCAAAGGTGTCATTCCCGGAATAGACCAGGTCGCCGTCCCGGTAGGCTGACCATTCCGTAAAGAACGCCGCAGCTGCATCTTCCCGCCGAAAATAAGCCGCGATCGCCTTCTCAAAGGCTCGCCCGAAAAGCATCCCCGCCCGGGAGTCCTTCTCCTGCCAACCATCCAGATAGCGATGGCGGTACCGCCGCGGGCAGGCCAGGTACTGGCTGATCTGCGTAAAGCTGTAAGTCATCAGGCCACCTCCGAACTTGCGCCGCCGGTACCCGACAGCTCCTCCCACCTGGCCGCGGGCGCAAATCCATCCAAATTGAGCAGGGAAGTGCCGTTCACAGTGGTGTGGGTGATCTTGACCACACCGTGAAGCTTCAAAAGAGCTCGTTCCTCGAGCTCGTCGCGTCCCAAGAGCTCTGTGTCGTAGCCGAAGTCGCACAGGAACCAGCTCAGCTTCCACAGCGCCTTCTCGGTGCAGTAGATACGGCCTGAAATCAGGCTGCCGGCGAATGGCTTGGGCTCGAGCACGGCAAGCTGAACGGCATAGAAGGGCTTCTGTGCGTGCCAGCGGTACTGCGCCCGCTGGACCCGGACCAGATAAATCCCATCTGGCACTTCGGCTGGTTGCGTGGCCTGGTGCAGGCCGGGAAAGCGGCGCTTCACGCAACACCCTCTTTCTGCCCGAGGTAGCTGTTGAGTTGGCAAATCAGCGCGTTCTTGT
>DASYWT010000407.1:0-3210 GCA_035935775.1 Terriglobales bacterium | reverse complement strand
TGGGCATGCTGGTGGTGGAGTAAGCGCAAGCGCGGCAGCAGCAGCAGGACCTGTTCGGCGATCGCTGCGGCCGCTCCGGGCGCCAACGGGAGCGGCGGTTGCGCGAGCAACTCAGCCAACTGCTGGGCGGAAAAGCGGCGGATGCGATGCTGGTGCAAGAGCCGTTGGAGGGTGGCGGGACGCAGACGGGCGGCTTTGTGCGGCAGGGGCGCGGACTCCAGTAAGTCCCACAGCCAGGCTTCATCCGCGGCCGGAGCCAGTGCCAGCAACGCCGGGAAGTAACGCTGCAGCAGTTGCCAGAGCTGATTGGCTGCGCGGCGCAGGTCCTCGCGCAGACCCTCCTCGGCACGGGCCAGTTCGCGCAGACGAAGGAGACGGGGATCGCCCAGCACCAGCGGGCGGAAGGCATAGCGGTCGGTACGCAGCGCGTGTGCCTGGACCAAGGCATCGCGGCGGTCATCCTTGGCGCTGGCCACCGAGAAGCGGTCGCGAAAACGGTCCAGTTGTTTGGGGTTGATGGAGAAGACGGCGTAGCCGCGTTCCAAAAACGCTTCCACCACGGCGCCATGCGGCATCTCGGCAGCCACGGCGATCGAGGGCGGAGCGGCGGCCTGGGTGAGGGTGACGAGCCAGTCGAACATCGCGGCGAGGTCGGCGCCGCGATGGGCAACAGCACGCTCCCCCAGCGTCTGGCCCGAGACATCCAGCACACAGACCTGATGCGACGCACTGCCCAGGTCAACGCCGACAAAGAAACAGAACGGATCGGACATGAGAGAGCCTCCTGGAAACAGAATCGCCCGACCTGATCGTGACCCTCATCGGCCCTGTACTGGCGCTCGAAGCGCAACTCCCCACGGGATGTGATCACGACCTAACCGCCAGAGCGCAAGTCCCACATTGGCGTTCGGGACGCAGGCGGGCCCCGGCGCTCCTGGCGGCTGGTCGAGCTACCTACCGAGTTAACCTCACTCGGCGGCTGTTGGGAAGTGTACAGGGCGGGCCCCCGGCCCGCGGCCGACGCCCCCGTCGGCCCTTTCCAATCAGCGGCCGGGCCAGGGGTGTGCTTGCTCACGACATAGTTGACACTTTGCTCACGACATCGTTGACACTCTGACGAGCTAAGAACCAGGAGGTTCTGAGGCTTGAGAAGGGTGGCGAGTATGGGATGGGAACGAGCAGGATGGATGGAGGAGTACGAGGCGGGCGAGAGCATCGCGGAGATCAGCCGGCGGCACCAGGTGAGCCGGCAGACGGTGCACAAGTGGATCGCCCGGTATCAGGAGCACGGGGAGGAGGGGCTGGCGGAACTGAGCCGGGCTCCGCGGCAGCATCCCCAAGCGGTGAGGGCGGAATGGCGGGAGCGGATCTGCGCGGCGCGAAGAGAACATCGGCTGTGGGGTGCCCCGAAGCTGGAGTGGGCTCTGAAGCAGCGCTACGGCGGGGAAGCCGTCCCCTCGGCCAGCACCATCGGGCGAGTGTTGAAGGAGACCGGACTGAGCATCTGGCCGAAGCGCCGAAGCCGGGCGCAGGGAAGTGGGGATTTGAGCGGCGCGGCGGAGGCCAACCAGGTATGGGGAATCGACTTCAAGGGATGGTGCCGCACCGGAGACGGACGGCGGTGTGAGCCGCTGACGATCACCGATCAGGCCAGCCGTTATATTTTGTGCTGTCAGATGGTGAGCTCGACACGAACCGAGCAGGTGCGGCCGGTGCTGGAAGGAGTGTTTCGCAAGTACGGGTTGCCGGAGCGGATGCGCAGCGATAACGGGGCCCCCTTCGCCAGCGTGGGGGAATGCGGATTAACCGAGCTTTCGGTATGGTGGATCGAGTTGGGGATTGCGTGCGAGCGGATCAAGCCTGGGCATCCGCAGCAGAACGGGCGTCACGAGCGGATGCATTTGACCTTGAAGGAGGCGACGATGCAGCCGCCGGCGGGATCGCTGAGGGCGCAACAGCGGCGCTTCGACGCGTTCGTGCGGGAGTTCAATGAACACCGTCCCCACCAAGGGCTGGGGCAGAAGGTTCCGGCGGAACTGTATCGGCCCAGCCCGCGCGCCTTTCCGCGCCGCATCGCGCCGCCGGAGTACGGGGGCGGTTGGCCGGTGCGGAGGGTGGATGAGGGAGGACGGATTAAGTGGGCCGGAGAGCGTTTCTTTGTGAGCCACGCATTGAGCGGCAAGCTGGTTGCGCTGGAGCCGATCGGAGAAAGCTTGTGGCAATTGTGGTTCTACGGGCATCCGCTCGGAGTCTGGGAGGGCACCGAGCAGCGTTTTTGGCGGCCGAGGCAATGGGCTGCTCAACAAGCCCGGCACCGCCCACCTTCGTCCTGCTCATCGTCGCTACAGCAGAACGGAGGGGCGGTCCAGGCTCAAGATGAACTCGCTGCGCTCGGCCTGGACCGCCCCTCCGTTCCGCTGCCCGATCCTAAGATCAGGACGAAGGATGGCTCTGAAGGACTCCTCGGCTAAACTAAGGTGAATCTCACAAAAAGTGTCAACCATGTCGTGACGTGAAACTGTCAACCATGTTCTGACAAGCACAGGGGTCCGGCGCGGACGGGGCGTCCGCCCCACCTTATGAGCCAGGGGCTGAAAGAGGAGATGTCGCGGTCAACGCAACCGGATTCCGGGGGCGGGCGTCTATAATGAAGTTCTCTGAGAGTAACTGCTTCAGGTCCAATGAGATTGCTTACAGTTGTTTCCGCTTTGGCCGCGGCCATGGGAGTTGCGGCCGGCCAGCCCACCATCACCAGCGTTGCGAATGCCGCCAGCAACCTCCCGCAGGGGCTGCCCAATTCGGGCATCGCTCAGGGCTCGATCTTTATCGTGAAGGGCACAGGCCTGGGCCCGGACACCATTGCCTTCGCACAAACTGCGTTTCAGAGCTCGACTCTGGCGGGCAGCAGCATCAGCGTGACAGTCGGCAGCACCACGGTTAACGCGCTGATGTACTACGCTTCGGCCGCGCAGCTTGCGGCGCTGCTGCCGTCGAACACTCCTACTGGATCCGGCACCCTGACGGTGACCTACAGCGGAACGGCGAGCTCCACGTTTGCGGTTCAAGTGGTCGCGAACAACATCGGGATTTTCAGCTTTTCGCAAGACGGCCAGGGGTTGGCGATTGCCACCTATCCCGACTACAGCCTGGTTTCGGCGGTGCCAGGAACGGGAACGCTGGCGGACACCTGCTCGGCCGGTAAGGCTTGCC
>DASYWT010000406.1:0-1800 GCA_035935775.1 Terriglobales bacterium | reverse complement strand
CTTAGGCCATTCTTTCCAGTTGCGGGTAATTCTTGCTCCCCGGCCGGGAAACTGCTCCCGGAGCTGTCACTGTAACCCGAACAAACACAGATACTTGCGAGCCTGTAATTTGGTCATTATCGTGCGAACACACAAGTAATTGTGGGAGTCTACCGTATGGCAGGAGTCGTTCACAGCCCGGGACAGGAGTTCTGGCAGCCACCCGCCGTTCAGGCGCAGGACCAGCCAGGACGCATGGTAGAAGTCTGCAACCGCTGCGGCAACGAATTCGTAGTCGGAGCCCGCTATTGCCACGTCTGCGGCGAAACCAGGGGAGCGGTAGCGCGTGCCGGCGGCACCGGGCGGTTTGTCCGGCCCTTTGTCGGTTTCTGTAGTACGGTAAAGCAAGCCACAGGGTTGGGTACGATATCGCTGCTGGCCTTTGTCGTGGGCCTGGGGTGCACCTTCACCGCTATCTTCCTGGGCGCCTTTTACACTGTCGCGACAGTCTTGGATTGGCAGGCGCTGCAAGTATGGCGGTTGGAGTGGTTGCTGGGCGGGGCCGTTGCCTTCATCGCCGGCATTCTGTTCAAGAATCCTCAGCGCTCCTGACTTCTCAAAATTTCATATGTGGCGGCGCGCAAAAGCGCCGCCTTTTGTTTTTCTGCCATAGACAGCGTCTCTCCTCCCCGCTTGCTCGTGTCCCTGGGTGGTTCTGTTTGGGGCGGCGAATCGGCGCGAAACAGCCCAAAACTAAAGTCACGTTCACGATACTTCTGCCCAGCGGCTAAGCCGCTGCAAGCAAAGCATCCTCCACTTAGCCACCCCCCAAAGTAACTTTCGAAAGCCCTCCCCGAAAGGCTACTGTCCGGAAGTAAGGCGAACAATCCCGGCCCCCGTGTGTTTGCAGGGGGTGGAGTCGCCGCGCAAGAGTTTGCAGCGCGACTTTAGGGAGCCGAACAAAAGCCGCAGGGGAAGCGGCTCTCAGGAGATGGAGCAGCCATGAAAAGCTTGGGGAAATGGGCAATATGGATTTTAACCGCCGCCGTACTGGTCAGCGCGGCCGCCATGGCGGACGATGACGATCCGCCGGGCCGCGTAGCGCGCGTGCAATACATGTCGGGCCAGGTATCTCTGCAGCCCGGCGGAGTGAATGACTGGGTGCCGGCCGTGCTCAACCGGCCGCTGACCACCGCCGACCGCCTGTGGACTGATCAGGACGCGCGCGCCGAACTCGATCTTGGCCGCGCCGCCCTTCGCGCCGGTCAGCAGACCAGCATGACTCTGACCAACTTGAATGACAACATCATGCAGGTGGAACTCGATCAGGGCACTCTGGACCTGCGGGTGCGCCGCCTCTATGACGGCGAGACCTACGAAATTGATACCCCCAACCTGGCGTTCACGGTGATGCGCGCCGGCGATTATCGCCTTGATGTGGATCCCAATGGCGATACCACGGTCGTGACCGTGTGGCGTGGCGAAGGCGTGGCTACTGGCGACGATCGCGCGGTCAAGATCAAGGGCGACCGCCAGGCCCGTTTCAGCAACGGCACTTCCCTGGCTCACCAGATGTATGACGATCCCGAGCGGGACGGCTTTGACGATTGGTGCCGCGTGCGCGACCGGCGGGAGGACAATTCCGAATCGGCGCGCTACGTTTCGCCTGATGTGATCGGCTCGGGAGACCTCGACCACTACGGTCGTTGGCAGATGACCCCCGACTACGGCGCCGTCTGGGTGCCCGCCGTGGCCTCCGGCTGGGCTCCGTATCACGACGGACATTGGGCTTGGGTTGAGCCCTGGGGCTGGACCTGGGTT
>DASYWT010000405.1:0-9946 GCA_035935775.1 Terriglobales bacterium | reverse complement strand
TATTCCTCGATCAGGAAGATAATACGTTCGGTATTTTCCAGGCCGATGACAAGGTGAAGTGATCACGCACGCGTAAATCAGAATTGGGCTAGGCGAACCTCAGAACGAAACCGTGATCTCGTTAGGATTGCTCTTTGTGTTCGCCGGAGGTGCCGGAGTCTTCGCAGCGCAGTTGCCTGAAGGCGATGCTCCTGCCGAGGGCGCGGGCGACTTAGAGATGTTGGCACAGGGCACCGGTCCCCCCACTACGGAACTGATGGCGATGGGGGAACGCCCGCCCAAATGGGCGTGCGCCGGGCTTCGGTGAGTGTGGGCGCGCCGGGCACTGTGCGGGGTTCCGGGCGGGTAGGAAAAGCGGCTCTGAGTTTTCGAAAGACCCTGCTGGATGTTTCCGCCGAGCGCCCGGGCGACGCTGCCTGATATTCCCGAATTGGCGTGCATGACGGCTGATTCGGCGACCGCCTGGGCGCGGGCAGAAATGCAAACCGGCCCCCAAAACAGCGTTATCGCCAGCGCCAGCAGAACACGCTTCGCCATACGCCGCCCTCCGCGCGCGGCGGAAGTATAACCCAGGTGGGCGACTTTTACAGGTTCATTCCGCCCCCAGCGGCGGCCCGGTTGCGCAGGTGCGCATACTGGAGGAAGGAGTAGTTGCTCCCGAACCACCCGCGCCCCCGCCCCCTCCTGAACTTGCGCCACGTCTCATGTTTACGGAGCAGCAGATCCGCCAGGGTCTGCCCCATCGCCTCAAATTTGGCCTGGCCGACTTGCGCTGCTGCGCATCCTGATCCTCCGCTTGGTCGAAATCGCCATAGTTCCCTTTGGCCGGCGGGGCAGACCTCCTCCGCTTGCTGTAAGGCAGCTGTCGGACCTGTGACCTCTGTCACAGCGCCGGTCCCGCCGGAAGTGCGACCATCCGGCCAGGATGGGTATATGCAAAAAGACCCGGCCGAGGTGATTCATCGGACGCAAAGCCTGATACGGATCAGCGCAGAACTCTGCAGCAGTTCGATACGCCTTATCAAAAGAAGCAAGCGCCTCCTCGATAGAACCTCAGATCTCGACCCCTGGGAACAGGTCGAACGTACCGCGCTCCGGGGTGCGGATGAAAGTCGAACCCCTTCCTGAGAGCGGACGAGCATCACGTCATCTGGCCTTCAACTTGGCCGACTGTCAACCTCAGATAATCTAAACCGCGACTGGCGTTAGCGAACGCCATCCAGGGAAGTGATTTCAGCAGCGGCCGACGAACACACCCACCAAACGGAGTCATGTCAGCAGCCGCGTCATTCACCTTGCAACCGCACAGTCCTGCTAGAAAAACACAGCGGACGCAGCTTGCGAGCCGGTTCAGTACTTCGCGTATGTGGGGTTCATCTTTGGGCGGGGTTTGCTGTTCACGTAAGCGGCCACGTCGTACGCTTCCTGTGGGCTGAGCGATCCGGGCGCATTCTGCGGCATGTTGTATTGCACAAAGGCGGCCATTTTTTCGACGGTGCTCATGCCCGCCCCGTTGTTGAACGAGGCAGCGCCCCACAACGGGGGCAACACGGGGGGCACACCGGCGCCGTCATCGCCGTGGCAGACCGCGCATTGTTTCTGATAGATCGTCGCGCCGCGGCCGGGATCGCCCCTCAGCGACGGCAACTTGACCAGGCCGCGGCCAGGATGAGCGCGCCCCGCCGTCTCGGCTGGCGAAAGCCAGGCAATGTAGGCGAGCAAGGCGGTCATTTCGCGGCTCTCAGCCGAAAGGGGCCGCCCGTTTTCACTGCGCACGAAGCATTGCTGGATGCGCTCCGCTAAGGTGATGACGCGGCCCGCGCGCTGATTGTAGGTGGGAAAGATGTGCGTCAGGCCAACCATGGGGGCGGAGTAGGGCGCGCGCCCACCCAACAGGTGGCAATCCGCGCAGTTCATCTGATTGCCGGTGTACCTGGCGGCGTAGTGCGGCGTCTGCTGGAAAATAAGCTGACCGAGACGAATGCTGTCCCCCGCAGGACCTGCGGGAATGCGGCCGGGGGCGGAGTTCGCCGTTAAGCCTATTTTCCCAGCCTGTGCTGCCGCGGGCTGAGCCAACATGCCGCAACCCGCGCTCACCAGCAGGGCGGCGGCGAGGGACGCAGAGCATACTGCACGAAAACGCCGGCCCGGTTTCACTGCTGCTTTCCTCCAGTGGCCGCCTCGCCTGGTCCGAAACCAAACTTGCGGTAGATGGCCTGTGCTTGCTCTGAGTTCAAATAGGAAACCCAGGCTCGTGCCGAGGCCGCGTGCGGCGCGTTGCGCAGCGCCGCAGCGGCATAGAGGGCAGTGGTGTTTTGCTCGGCGGGGATATCCACGCCGCTGATCGGATTGCCAATCTTCTCCTGAAAGCGCACCTCCGACGACCAAGTCACGCCGGCGTCTGACTTCCCGTTCATGATGCGCATGGGCGTCTGGCGGTGGTGGATGTGGGTCAGAAAAGTGGTCCCGCTTTTGACTTTGGCGTCCATTACCTTGCGCACCAGTTCCTCGCCGCCGGCTTTGCGCAGCGAGTCTTCGATCTGGCGCGCCACGCCCTCCCAGGCGGGATTGGGCATGGAAAGCCGCAGTTGGCCGTTGCCCAGATCCTTTAGGGAGCGAATACCGCGCGGATTTCCGGCATGCACCATGATTTCAAGCTGGTTGCTGGCGTAGTGAACGGGTTTCTCCACCTGTCCCTCTTGTTCCATTTGTGCTAACACCCGGGCGCCTGCTTCGTACACATCGGCATGGACCTGCAGGGTCAGATTGCCCAGTGTGAGGATTCCTTTGTGCTCCATTTGCCGGCGCAAGATGCCCGGCGGAAGCGTTTCATAAAAGATACGCCCGCGCAGCTCCGGGTGTTGGCGCTCGAATCCCTCGATCAGCTCGGGCAGGACCATGAACTGATTGCCACCAATAAACAGTACCAGCTGCGCGCCCTCCGGGTTGCCGTGCAAATCGGGCACATTATCCACATCATCCACCTGGAAAACAAAGCCCTTGTCGGCAGCAGGGTTGTTCCGGCCCTGGCTCCACGGCGGCGCCTGCTGGGCCGCAGCCATGACCGAAAAACCGGCCACCAGCGCCCACATCAGGCTGTACCGCCCGCGCGTCATCGCTTTCTCCTGCGCCATGGCGACCGTCTACACCTTGATATAAATGTAGTGACCTTCGCTCTGCAGCAGGACCAGGCTGGCCACCATGGAAGGCACCACCAATACGCCCTGGTGGACGTGAGCCAGCATGTCCCTGGCAACTTCTTCCCGGGCCTGCGAAAGTTTCCAGCGCTTCACAATCAAATGGGCGATCTCCTCCAGGCCGGTGTGGCAGCTGAGAAATTTCACTCCCCGCGCCTGCAGGCCCTGAACGCCGGTGTCCTGATAAACGGAACGCTCATCTTCGAGATCGTGGGAGGCGTTCTTGGGCACGTTGCTGGGATAGTAAGGATTCCGCACCACCGGCTTGCCGGTTTCTGGATCGGTTTCATTCAGCAATTCGCCGAGGCGGTACTTCTGCCATACATAATCGTCGTAGTTCACCATGTTGGCCGCCCCGTGCAGCGCCGCCAGAATGCGCGCCTGCCGCGCCGGAATGCCGAAGCCAAACTGCAGTCCATTCAGTGAATTCTTGATGTTGTTAAGGAACTTGCCGCCGTCTATGGCAGTAGCGTCGTACACCTGCTTGGCACGCGCCGGCACGCGCACCAACTCATCGAATTCCTTCATGTTCCAGTCGCTGCGCTTATAAACCAGTTGCGCCTCAGCTGATTTTCCACCCATGGCAGCAAATGCCGCCAATCCCACCGCTGCCTGGCCCACAAACCCACGACGCGACATTTTGCTCACGAAGATCGCTCCTTGTTGTGACGAATTCTTTGCCCGAATAGAACTCACATGCTAGCAGTATTGCCGAAGTTATCGCTGCGCTATTCCGGCACGGCGCCGCACGGCTGAGCGCGGCGCGGCAGGCCGCTCCGGTCCGCGATACAACGACCGGATGTAGAAAGTGGTCGCCTGCGTTTCCGCCGGCGTCAGCAGCAGCCATGCCGGCATGGCGCTCCCCGGAACTCCCTCGGCGAGCGCCCGCGCCGCGGCTGCGTATGAGGGCCGCATTTCCGCAAAACTGGAGGGCGGCGGCTTGTAGCGAGTTGCTTCGGGGCCGTCGCCCTGACCCTGTTCTCCATGGCAGCGCACGCAGTGCGCAACGTAGACCCGCCGCCCCGACTCCCGCAGCGCGCTCTCCGGCGCCATGCGTTTTCGCGGGGGGAGTTGGTCAGCGCGGGCAAGGCTGGCGGTATAGGCAACCACCGCGCTCAATTGGTCCGCGGGCAAAGAATTCCACGCCGCCATTCCCGTGCCCGGCACACCTTCCTGCAGCACTCTCCGGATGAAGGAATCGGAAAGCTCAAAGCTGGTGAGGTCTACGGCCGGCGGCTTTAGCTTTAAACCCCTGGCCGGCTTGCCATCTCCGCGACGACCGTGGCATGTGGCGCAGTAACTCAGGAAGACCTGCCGCCCCTTTGCCGGCTTGCCTGCGGTTGGTGTGAAGCGCTGGTCTGCATTGGGTTCGGCTGGCACTTGCCCCGCGCTTCGAACCACGCCGGCAGAAGCTGCCATAATCAGCGCTCCCAGCAGCGGAGCAAACAAGCCCTCGGCTCGCATCCTTGAATCTCTCCCCAACCATCGCGGCTGGCCAAGCGATTGTATAGGAAGTGGCTAACCGATCTCCCACTCATCTCCGCGCGCACTCTTCCAGCGCGCACCCCAGGCGGCGCAGGCCCTCAGCTGTCATCTCGATGTCGCCCCCCATACCAATACGGAGATACTGCGGCATTTCGAAAAATTGTCCAGGCACAACGCTGGTCTCGTATTTCTCTCGCAACAGTTGGCAAAACTCATCCACGTTGCCGCGCCGCAGCTTGGGGAACATGACTGTACCAAAAGCGGGACGAAAACAACGCAGTTCGCGGCGAGCGTCCAGCAAGGCGTTCATCGCTTGCCGGTTGGTTCCCAGAATGTTTTTCGCCCGGCCGGATATCGTTTCCAGTCTGTCGAGCGCCATTACGCTCATCCGCTCTCCCGGATGCACCGCAGTAGCGCCGTAAACGTCGTTGATGCGCCACATGCGTTTGGCCAGCTCGGGCTCGGCCAGCACCCAGCCGCAGCGCAGGCCGCTTAAGCCGTACGCCTTGGTCAAACTGTTGGTGGTAACGAACTGCGGGCCAAGGTGGAAGGCGGAGCGTCGGGGCGCCTCAAACGCCGCCTCCAGGTAAACCTCATCTACCAGCACGCGAGCGCCGCAGCCCTGCGCGATTTCGCCAACTGCGGCCAGCGTGGGCTCATCCGTCAAGGCGCCGCTGGGATTGTGCAGGTTGGTAATCATGATCAGCCGCGTGCGCGGCGTGATCCGCTTTGCGATTTCCTGGGGATCAATGCGGAAATCATCTTCAAAGCTTCGCCGGAAGCGGCGGATCTTTGCTCCCAGATAACGAGCCGTACTGAGCAGCAGCTCATAAGTCGGCTGCTCGACCAGGACTTCTTCACCCGGCTCGAAGCACGCCGCCATGGCGAGGTGGTTAGCCATCGAGGTGCCGGCAGCCGCGACCACACATTCCGGGGCTACCTGGTTCTTGCGGGCTAACCGCTCCTGCAGCGGCGGATAGCCATATTCGCTGGGCCCATTGATCTCCAGATCCTCGATGCTCACACCCAACTCGGCCAGCGGATAACTCGCAACTCCGCTGGTGGCCAGGTTGTAAGTCGCCGCCGAACACAATTTGGCCCACTCCATGTATGGCGAATGGATGGTGCCGCGCGGCTGCTTCATGCCGCAGTCCTCACTTTCCTGTGCCGCGACCACAGCAGGTACACGGGCACGCCCAGCAGCAGGATCAGCGTTCCAATCAGGCTGTTGGCGGGATATTTATAGATGGCATTGGCCACCACCACCCAGCAGGCCAGCACAAACACCGCGGTGGTGAAGGGATGCCCGGGCGTGCGGAATGAGGCTCGCTTCTCGTTCCCGGCTTCCCGCTCCCTGCGGCGAAAGACAAACACGCAGGTCGCGGTCAGCCCGAAGAAAACAAAATCGGTCGCCACCACGTAATTGAGGATCTGGTCATAGCGTCCGGACAGAGTTATAACTGCGGTCCAAACACTTTGCAGGACAATGGCGACGATGGGCACACGGGTGCGGGCATTCACATAACCCACGCTGCGGAAGAACAAACCGTCCTCTGCCATGGCGAAATAGACGCGAGGAGCCGTCAAAATGGATTGGCTGAGAAACCCCAGCGTCGAAATAGTAATCCCCAGCGCGATCAGCATCGCGCCGCGGCTGCCCATCACCAGACGCATGACGGCGGTCGCGGGCACCGTGGTATCGGCCAGGCCGGCGGGGCCGAGGGCGCGAACACACACCAGGTTCACCGCCACATAGAGGACAACCACCCCAGCCACGCCGATCACCAGCGCGCGCGACAGGTTGCGCCTGGGTTCCTTGATTTCGCCGGCCACAAAGTTCGTGGTCTGCCAGCCGCCGTAAGAAAACAACACCGGAATCATGGCCGCCCCGAATGCCGTCAACAGATCGAAGGAGGGCTTCTGGTCGAGCACCGGGTGAAACACGGGATGTGGGGCGCGGAGCAGGAGGAACCCGGCCAATACCAGCAAGGCAATGGCAGCAATCTTGAGCAGCATCAGCGCGCTCTGCACCCGGCTGCCCAGTTTCACTCCCAGACAATTAATGACGGTGAGGACAGCGAGTGTAACCACTGCAATGGCGCGCTCGGAGAAACGAGGCGTTGTCAGCTCACGGAAATAGCGCGCGAAGGTGATGGTGACTGCGGCCATGCCGCCGGTTTCGGTCACCAGCAGCAGGCCCCAGCCATAGAGGACTCCCAGAGCAGGATGGTAGGCGGAACGCAGGTAAGCGTACTGGCCGCCCACCTCGGGCATGTAATCAGCCAGTTCGGCATAAACGAAGGCGCCCAGCATGGCAACCACCCCGCCTGCCACCCAGGCTCCCAGGATGAGCACGGGCGTGTGCACCTGGCGGGCGACCACGTAAGGGTTAATGAAAATGCCCGCCCCGACGATTCCCCCCATCACCAGCATGGTGGCGTCGAACAGGCCAATTTGACGCGCCAGTTTTAATTGAGTGCCGCCGGTGGTGGGCTGAACCGGCTGCGCGGTATGACCGGACGCGGGCATGAAGGGGCGGTCGCAGCCAGCAATCTACCACGGCGCTTTCGCCAGGCCGGCTGGTGGGTCCTTGCTTGGGGGAATGCACTCAACACGCTTGCCGTTGACCCGGCTTGAAGCGTGAACGTTCCGCAACTGTTCCTCAGTTGCCAATGAATCTGACCACGTTGCGGTAAACTAACCTCGGTGGAGACAGCCACTTAGACCCGATTCCGGAGGGATGCGTGAGCGGTCGAAACGGGCGGTCTTGAAATTAGTCAGTCCCATCATTCATTCCCGATTATTCAAGTAGATAGACAGTCGATAAGAACCTGTAAGTGACTGATGTTTTCGATTCGTTGACCACCGCTGTGCAACGTGTGTGCAACAGCTGTACCGCGGTGGTTATGATGCCTGGCGGCTATCGGCGCCTGGTCTTTATGCTGCACAGCTGCCTTATACGCAGTTCTGCTGTCTTGCAGTTCCTTCTGTTGAGCGTTCAATTCGGCCTTCCGATGTCTATACTTTTGGGGCTGCAACTTTGTCAGCGTCAGGGCCCGTCGCACCATAGCATTACGCTGCGTCCGGGCGCTTTTTATCTCGCCGGTTTTGAAGAACACTAGCCTAGATTATTCACTGATTTTGCTGGCGCCGCATCTGCTACAAGGCCGAGCACACCGCGGCCGGCACCAACCTGCGCTTTGTGATCACCAACTGCCCCGGCCGCGCTTCCGAGGTCTTCGCCTTTTACAACGACCGCGGGGAATGCGAGAACTGCATCGAAGAGTTCAAGAACGGCTTCCGCGCCGACCGGTTGAGCTGCCATCGTTTCCTGGCTAACGCCTTCCGCCTTCTCCTCCACGGCTTCGCCTATAACTTAGTCATCCTGTTCCGGCTGCAGCTGCCGGAGGCGTGGCGCTCGGCGCAGATCGAAACTCTGCGCGCACGCCTGTTCAAATTCGGCGCTCGCGTGCGCCAGACCGCCCGTTGCATTCGATCGTGTCCTCTGCCGGCTGGATGGACCGGCAGTCCTGCTACAGACTCTCCACGAAGTGATCGCTGGGGTGGTTGCAATCTCCAAGGTGAACAGAGAATGGGCGTCAGAGCCGCCGTCACTAATCAACCGCGCTTGGATTTTGCATGGCCGCGCAAACCCCTCTGACTGGACAGTCGCAGACGCACTCAGGCTTCTGAATGCGATAAGTACTCTAGACTGGGCGATGAATATCGAAGTGAAGTACAGGAAGCGAGCACCAGTAAGTAGCAGTTAACGATTCGAGCCGCCCAACCCTCGCCAGGGCGCCGCAGCCGCAGCCAGCCAGATGAGAAGGAACATGCCCGGCGAATATGACGTGAGGCAAGAGACTGAGTTTAACCGTGAAAAGCTGCAAATAGCAATCCCGAAGCGGCTGGACGAACTTATCGACATCCTTGCGGCGCACGAGGGCAGGGTAGACGGTTGGTACGCCGATCTCATCTACAAGGTGTTGCTGAGTGTGAAGAGAGTGTGTGCCGACCTGCTTGCAACAATCGACCAGGAAGCGCTCTCCGCGGCAGCGTGGAATGCGCGCAACCTGCTTGAGCTGTGGATCTGGATTAGGTACTGCAGTTCGTCCCGAGAAAATGCTCGACGTTTCCACGAAGATGCGCTCCGGGATATCAAGGGGCTCGTGAATGCTCTCTCGAAGCTGTATGCCCTCAGAGGAATGCCCAACGATTTTGAGGATTTCGCTCGTCAGGGGATCGCAAAGGATCGCCCAGAAGTTCCAGGTTGACCCAGAGAGCGGGTATCAACGTGTAGCCGACGCAGCAGCATCTATCGGGCTTGCCGATTGGTTCTCGCCAAGCAACTCCTTTTTGTCGAAATTCGCCCATCCAACTGCAGGTCTTGTGCTTGGGATAATGCACCAGACCGACGCCTTGCGCAATCTGCAGGCTGTGCTGACGACTGACGGAGTTTACTTTGCCGACCAATGTGTGATTGCTTTGGACGAGATCGTGTTGGCTATCCCTTCCGCATAATGTCGGGGTTCCTTATCTGGAACAGAAGCAAACGGCTGTTTGCAGCCCTGGCACTGAAGGCTGTTCGAATCGAGGCGCCTCAGAGTGGCTGGCGTGTGGGTGTGCTGGCAATGAGGTCCAGGTTGGTTTCGGTGGAAGCTTCGGTCGGCGCTTGTTCATTCCATGCTTCACGCGGCCTTGCTTTCGCCGGGCTTGGCGTGGCAGGCATGTTCGCTGGTGCATTCACAGACGGCATCACCGCAAAATGGGCAGAGGACCGCATGTTCGTGGCACCCAGCGGATCCGCCGCAATCAGCGCAGGCCAATGCGATGGCCCCACACTCAATGGCTCGCTCGCCGGTGCGGTCGCCTTCAGGGTTGACGGACACATCGCAGCGGGGTTGTTTGGCTGGCATGGCCTGATGCTACTGCTTATCAGGAACCGAGGCAAACGCTCACCCGCAGCCCTGGCTTGCAGCCGGCGTTATGATTTACACTCTCAGTTTGGCTGAACAACCTCCTGCAGAAAATACCGGACCACGCCGACATTTGCCTTAGCTAGGCCGGAAATAGGAGCCACCCTTGCACCGCAATATTCTGGTAGTGCTTGCTGTGGTTGCCTTGGTCCCTTGGTACAGTAGCTCTGCTCAGGAACCGAAAGCCAGACCGCTCCCGGTCAGTTTCAGCGTTGAATCCGAAGGACAAAACATTGCGTGGCCAGCTGGGGTGAGAGAGGTTGGACGCATGGATCTGGGAATCCTCAC
>DASYWT010000404.1:0-6823 GCA_035935775.1 Terriglobales bacterium | reverse complement strand
TCTCGTTTGTTACGAGACAATATCATCTTTATCGGCACCCCCATTGACGACAATGTCGCCAACCTGGTGATCGCCCAGATGCTGTTTCTGGCGCAGGAAGATCCGGAGAAGGATGTGCAACTGTACATCAACTCCCCGGGGGGCTCGATTACGGCGGGCATGGCTATTTACGACACTATGCAGTACATCAAGAATGACGTGATGACGCTATGCGTGGGACAGGCGGCCAGCATGGCGGCCCTGCTGCTTTCAGCGGGCAGCCCCAAGAAGCGTCTGGCTCTGCCCAACTCGCGCATTCTGATTCATCAGCCCTCCATGGGCGGGCTGTCGGGCCAGGCTACCGACATTGATATTCATGCGCGGGAAATTTTGCGCATGCGCGAAATCACCAACCAGCTGCTGGCCAAACACAGCGGCCAAAAGCTGGACAAGGTGGAAAAAGATGTAGAACGCGACTTCATCATGAATGCGCAACAGGCCAAGGAGTACGGAATCATAGACGATATCATCTACAACACCAGATAGAGGTAATATCGCCTATCCGCGAGCCGGACGCGAGGCCGGCCGCTGGAGCTTTCAACGCATTGCCGGACTGGCCACACGTTGTGACCGGCAAAAGCGGGGAGGAATTGAGTTCAGTGAAAACCAGATCCGGTTCGGACGAAATCCTGCGCTGCTCGTTTTGTCATAAGTCGCAGGACGCGGTAGCCAAACTGATTTCCTCCCCCAGTGACTACCCGCGCGCCTACATTTGCGATGAATGTGTGGCGGTATGCAACTCCATTTTGGAAGATGACCGCGCCGAAACTCACGCCGCTGCCGCCGCCCCCAACCACCTGCCCAAGCCACAAGAGGTGAAGGCCTTCCTGGACCAGTACGTGATCGGACAGGAGACCACCAAGAAGAAGCTGGCGGTGGCGGTTTACAACCACTACAAGCGGATTTACATGAACCGGCAGCGCAACAGCGATGTGGAACTCACCAAGTCCAACATCCTGCTTATCGGGCCCACGGGCACGGGCAAGACGCTGCTGGCGCAAACCCTGGCCAAGATGCTGGACGTACCTTTCGCCATCGTGGACGCCACCACCCTGACCGAGGCCGGCTACGTGGGCGAGGACGTGGAGAACATCATCCTCAAGCTGCTGCAGGCGGCCGACGGCGATGTGGGCCGCACCCAGACCGGCATCATCTACATTGACGAGGTGGACAAGATCGGACGCAAGGACGAGAACCCGTCCCTTACCCGCGACGTCTCCGGCGAAGGCGTGCAGCAGGCCCTGCTCAAGATCCTGGAAGGCACCATCGCTAACGTGCCGCCCCAGGGAGGACGCAAACATCCCCACCAGGAATTCACACCCGTAGACACCACCAACATCCTGTTTATTTGCGGCGGCGCGTTCGTAGGACTGGAAAAGATTGTGGCCCGCCGCGTGGGCAAGAAGGCGATGGGCTTCAAGGCCGGGGAAGAGCGCGAGGGGGAGGAGGCCGTCGCTCCCAAGAAGCGCGACACGGCGCTGCTGGCCCAGGCCCAGCCCCAGGACCTGATCAAGTTCGGCCTTATCCCCGAATTTGTGGGCCGCATGCCGGTGGTGGGCGTGCTGGATGACCTGGACGAGGTCGCCCTGATCGAAATCCTGACCAAGCCCAAGAATGCTATCGTGAAGCAATACCAGCGCTTGTTCGAATTCGAGAATGTGCGCCTAAAGTTCAGCGAAGACGCCCTGCGCGCCGTGGCCCGCGAGGCCATGAACCGCAAGGTGGGGGCCCGCGGCCTGCGCATGATTCTGGAAGAACTAATGCTGGAATTGATGTACCATCTCCCAGGCCAGAAGCGGGTCAAGGACTTCGAGGTTACCCGCGAGATGGTGGAGAAGCGCGACGTTTCCATCCCCATGATGGAAAAAGCGGGATAGTACCGGAAGGCAAATTGCAGCCAGATCGAATCTAACAGACCACGGAGCCACGGTGACCACCAAGGAAAAATTCGAGACTAGAAAGCTGCCCATGATGCCCATCCGGGACGTGGTCATCTTTCCCTACATGATGACCCCCTTCGTGGTAGGCCGCTCCTCCAGCGTGCGCGCCCTCGAAGAAGCGCTGACCGCGGACAAGAAAATCTTCCTCGCCACCCAGCACGACGCCAGCATTGATGAACCCAAGCCCAACGAGATCTACCAGGTAGGCACGGTGGTCAACATCGTGCAGAGCCTGAAGCTGCCCGACGGCAACATCAAGGTGCTGGTGGAAGGCATCGAGCGCGGCAAGATCCTGCAGGTCACGGACAACGACGGATTCATGGAAGCCAGCGTGCGCCTGGCCCGCTACAACCTGGAGACCACCCCCGCCATTGAGGCCGGTATGCAGCGGGTGACGTCGCTGTTCGAGCAGTACGTCAAGCTTTGCCAGTCGCTGAACTACGAGACCATGATTGCCGCCGTGCGCATGGAGGATCCGGCTAAGCTGACAGATACCATCGCCGCCAACCTGCAACTCTCCATCGAGGAGAAGCAGGAACTGCTGGAGATCTTTGATCCTTCCGAGCGCCTTAACCGGATCGCCGACGTACTCGACATCGAAATCGAAAAGCTGAACATGGATCGCACCATCCAGTCGCGGGTGAAGCGGCAGATGGAGCGGGCGCAGAAAGAGTATTACCTCAACGAGAAGATCAAGGCCATCCAGAAGGAACTGGGACGCGGCGAAAAGAGCGAATTCGACGAACTGAAGAAGAAGGTGGACGCCGCCGGCATGCCCAAGGAAGTCCACGAGAAGGCCATCCAGGAACTGAAGAAACTGGAAGCCATGCCGCCCATGTCGGCCGAGTCCACCGTCTCGCGCAACTACCTGGATTGGCTTCTGGCCGTGCCCTGGAAAAAGCGCTCCAAGGAAATCCGCAACATCTCCCGCGCCGAAAAAGTCCTCAACGAAGATCATTATGGGTTGGAGAAGATCAAGGAGCGCATCCTGGAGTTCCTGGCGGTGCGCCAGTTGGTGAAGAATCCAAAAGGTTCCATCCTGTGCTTTGTCGGACCTCCGGGCGTGGGCAAAACGTCGCTGGGCATGTCCATCGCCAAGGCCACGGGGCGCAAGTTCGTGCGCATGTCGCTGGGCGGCGTGCGCGATGAGGCGGAAATTCGCGGCCACCGCCGCACCTACATCGGCGCCCTGCCCGGGCAGATCATCCAGATGATGAAGAAGGCGGGCACCAAGAACCCGGTGTTCATGCTGGATGAGGTGGACAAGATGTCCATGGACTTCCGCGGCGACCCCTCGGCGGCGCTGCTGGAAGTGCTCGACCCCGAACAGAACTTCATGTTCGTGGACCACTATCTGGACGTGGAGTACGACCTGTCGCAGGTCTTTTTCATCGCCACCGCCAACGTGCTGCACACTGTCCCACCCGCCCTGCAGGACCGCATGGAAGTCTTGCGCCTGCACGGCTACACCGAGGCCGAGAAGATCGAAATCGCCAAGCAGTTCCTGGTGCGCAAGCAGCGCGAACAGGCGGGGTTGACAGACAAGAACATTCTCTTCACCGAGGACGCGATCACCAGTGTCATCCGCTCTTACACCCGCGAAGCCGGGGTGCGCAACCTGGAGCGTGAAATCGGCAATGTCTGCCGCAAGGTGGCGCGGCGCGTGGTCAAAGAGGGCGAGACTTACGCCATTAAGATCACACCCGATAACACCGAGGAATTTCTCGGCGTGCCCAAATTCCGCGACCTGGCGGTGCACGAGAAAAATGAAGTCGGGCTGGTGAATGGTCTGGCCTGGACCGAGGTTGGCGGCTCCATTCTGACCACCGAAGTCACGGTGGTGGATGGCAAGGGCAAGCTATTGCTCACCGGCAAATTAGGCGATGTGATGCAGGAATCGGCGCAGGCGGCCATGTCGTATGTGCGTTCGCGCGCCGCCCGTCTGGGCCTGCCGCGCGAGTTCTATCGCAACCTCGATATTCACGTGCACGTGCCCGAGGGCGCCATCCCCAAGGACGGACCTTCCGCCGGCATCACCATCGGCACCGCCATTGCCAGCGCCCTCAGCGGCATTCCCGTTCGCCGCGACCTGGCCATGACCGGCGAAATCACACTGCGCGGCAAGGTGCTGCCCATCGGCGGCCTGAAAGAAAAGCTGCTGGCCGCACATCGCGCCGGGCTGTTTGAGGTCATCCTGCCCAAGGATAACGAGAAAGACCTGCCGGACGTGCCAGAAAACCTGCGCAAGGCTATGAAATTGCACTTTGTGGATACCATGGACCAGGTGCTGGCCCTGGCCTTGGAGCGTCCGATTCAGGAAATTGGCGTCACCGGCGCCCAGCCTATGGCTCCGATACCTACGCCTCCGACTGATCATCCCTCGGCCCACCAGTAGCCGAGCTTTCCATTTCCCAACTGCGGGCCCGCCGGGTGCGGGCCTTTTTGTTGTAGCGCCGGCATCCTGCCGGCTGTCGCGAGGGCGTCTCGCCCTCGCTGGTGCGGGGCCAGCTTGCCGAATTGGCTTGCATCCAAAGCCGCTGGGGACGGCGGCTGCTACCTCGCGGGCGAGGGCGCCCGCGACACAAGTCTCACAATCTAACCGAATCGCTGCCTCCGCTCACGTTGCTGCCCCGTCCCCTGTAACAAATCGCCACAGCCTGCATTTATTGCTGTGGGTCCCAAGGGGAGAACGCCATGATTGAAGCCAAAGTCACTCTTACTCAACCACTTAGGAGCCAGCGCCAGTTTGTCGCCCGCAGCGGCAGCGGCCACCACCTGATTTTGGACGATGCGGCCGGCGCCACCGGTCCCAAGCCCATCGAATTGGTGGCGGTAGGCCTGGCAGGATGCACGGCATTCGACGTCATCACCATCCTGCGGCAGAAATACCACCAGCACGTAACCGGCTACGAGGTCCGGGTAGAGGCTGACCAGGCGGAGCGGCCGCCGCAAGTGTTCACGACGGTGCGCATTCATCACCAGATTACGGGCTATGAGGTGGATCCGGCCGCGGTGGAGGAGGCCATTCGCCTGTCCGAGGAGAAGTACTGTTCGGTAGGCGCCATGGTGAGACAAACCGCTGCGTTTGCGACCACTTACGAGATTGTGGCGGAAAAGGGCGCGGAAACGCCGCAACCGGTAGCCTAAGCGGGCCTGAATTGGGCCGGGTTGTGACCGTAGTCACCGCCAAGCACCGCGGGCCGCCATACGCTAGGACATTCACGCGAGGTTCAAGACAGCTTTGATGGGCTGGACCACAATTCGCCGGAGTATTGCTTTGCGCATCGCGGCCGCTTCCCTGCTGGCCCCCGCGGCTCTCGCCCAGAGTACGCTCAGCCTGCAACAGGCGGTCAGCATGGCGCTGGAGAAGAATCCGCAGCGCAAGATGGCATTGGCCGACCAGCGCGCCGCCGTCGCGGGCGTGCAGGAGGCGCGTGCCGGCCTGCTGCCGCGCATAAGCTTCACGGAGAGCGCTACCCGCGGCAACGACCCGGTGTACGTTTTCGGCACCCTGCTGCGGCAGCAGCGCTTTACCACCGCCAACTTCGCTTTAAACGCGCTGAACACGCCTACCCCAATCGGCAACTTCAGCTCGCGTTTTTCCGGTAACTGGAACCTGTTTGATTCCTTCGCCAACGTAAAAAGCGTCGCTCGCGCCAAGGATTTGCAGCAGGCTGCAGGGCACCAACTGGAGCGCGCCGATCAGGAAACCATCCTTCGCGTGGTGCAGGCTTACCTGGGACTGCTGCTGGCCGAAAAGCAGCAAGAAGTGGCCGGGCAGGCGGTGAAGACGGCGCAGTCCATTCTGGACCGCAGCCAGGCACGCTACCAGAGCGGGGTCGTGGTGCAATCCGACCTGCTGAGCGCGCAGGTGCGGCTGGCCAGCCGCCAGGAGGAACTGATCCGCGCGCGCAATAACGTGGCCTTCGCCGCCGCCCAACTGGATACCGCCATGGGTGTGCCGGCCGATCAGCAATTTCAGCTTTCACAATCGCTGAGTGAGGGCTCCTTACCACAGGCCGCGCTTACCGACCTGGAAAACCGGGCCCTGGCCTCGCGTCCGGACCTCAAGCAGATTGAGGCGCAGCAGATGGCGCAGGAGAAGAGCGTGTCCATCGCCAGGTCGGCTTTCGGACCCAAGCTGAACGCCTTTGGCGGCTGGGAAACCGACAGCGCCGTGTTTTCCCAGGTGCAGGGCAATAACTGGGTAGCCGGACTGGAACTGCAGGTTGATCTTTTTCAAGGCGGCGCGAAGAAGGCGCAACTCACCCGTGAACGCGCGCTCGAGGAGCGGATCGCGGCGGCCCGCCAGGCGGCCGGCGATCAGGTGCGACTGGAGGTGCGGCGCACGTACTACGACTTCGACTCCGCGCGTCAGCAGGTGGGAGTAGCGCAGGCGGCCGTGGGCCAGGCGGCAGAAAGCATGCGCATCAATCAGAACCGCTACGACGCGGGCATCACCACGATTACAGACTTGCTGACGATGGAAGAAGCCACGCGACGCGCCCAAACCGATTATTGGGAAGCGGTCTATCGCTTACGCACCAGCTACGCCAATTTGGAGCTGGCTACAGGGACCCTCAGCGCCAGCTCGCCGGTGATCATGCCATGAACGATTTGATCCATTCGCAAGCACGACCCACCGCGGCTAAAGCCGCCTGGTTTGGGCGCCTGACTCGCGTGGCTGAAGCCACGCGCTTCCACGCCAGTCTGCGCAGCATCGTCGAAGCCTCGAGCTTCCGCACCGGTGTAGGCAGCATCGCAGAAGCCGTGCGCTTCCACGCCAGTCTGCGCAGCATCGCAGAAGTCACGCGCTTCCGCACCAGTCTGCGCAGCATCGCAGG
>DASYWT010000403.1:0-1774 GCA_035935775.1 Terriglobales bacterium | reverse complement strand
CGTTGCGAAGCCGTCCGTGACCGCCGCCCAGGACGGCGCCCGCCTGATCCTTCAGGGTGCGCGCGACGTCCGGTTTGGTGGTCTTAAGCGCGGGAACAAGCCCAAAGATCAGCGCAGTTATGACCGTCACGGCCAGAGTGAACAAGAGAATGCGCGAATCGGGCGCGGTGGAAATACTCAGGCCTTCGGTATCCGAGGGCAGATAGATGGCCATCAGCGCCTTATCCGCCCAAAATGCGAAAACAAGCCCTACGAGCGCCCCCAGCGCTGAAAGGCACAAGGTTTCGGTGAGAAGCTGGGACACAATCCGCCACCGGCTCGCACCCACTGCCAGCCGCACCGCAATCTCCCTCTGACGGTTGGTGGCCCGGGCCAGCAGCAAGTTGGCAAGATTGGCGCAGGCAATCAACAGCACCAGGCCGGTAATCGCCATCAGCACCCAGAGCGGCGTGGAGAGGCCCTGCCGGAGATAGGATCGGCCCTGCGACCCGGGCAGCAGATCGATTGTGCATTTCAGGAACTGCTCGCGGTCATAGGCTGAAGCGTGAGCGAAGGCAGCCTGCTGCACCTCATCCTCCAGCATCGAATGCATGAACGGCTGCAACGATGCCTTGGCCTGTTTGGCGGTGATTCCCGGCTTCAAGCGGCCAAACGCGTTCACCCAGCGGGTGCGGCGGTCGGTGAGCATGTTGTTCGGAACCAGCAGCATCTCCTTCTGCATCATGATGGGAATGAAGAGCTTTGCCGATTGCCCCAACTCCACGCCGTCAAAACCCGGCTGCACCACGCCCACCACCGCAAGGTTGTACTTGTTCACCGTCAGAGTTTTACCGACAATCGCCGGATCGCCGCCGAAGCGCCGCTGCCAGAAGCTGTAACTCAGCATCACCAAGGGATGGCCGTCGGGCACCCGGTCATCGTCCGGGGTGAAGGTGCGTCCGACAGCTGCACCCACGCCGAGTACGCTGAAATAGGTTCCTGACACCAGTTCAGCACCTACCGGCTCCGCCTGGCCCCCGGTCATAACGCTGACCCCCGTCGGAAAACGGCAGAACATGCCCGAAAAGACTTGATTGTGACTCTGGAAGTCCCGGAACATTGGGTGCGAGATGGCGTTGCCGCCCCAGTTGCTGCCGTAGTGACTGCCGCGCATAGTGAGCAACGCCAGTTGCTGCGGGTCCTTCACAGGCAGCAGCCGTAGCAACACCTGGTCAAGCAGACTAAAGATCGCCGTGTTTGCACCGATCCCGAGCGCCAGGGTCAGCACCGCCACGATAGTGAACACAGGATTCTTTGCTAGCACCCGCAGGGCGTAGCGAACATCTCCGGCGATACTGCTCATAGATGTCGTCCTCCACCAGACTCCTTACCTTAGACGATACGTCAAAGCAGAAGTTTGGGGTTCCGTAGGCGAAATCTCTCCGCAGCGCGGACTATTGGGTCGATTTAGGTAGGAAAGGACTCCGGCATCCATATCCTATCCGGTTTCCCTTGACACCGTTGCGGCCGGGCGGTAAGGTTGTGCTGCCGCTCTCGAGCGCTGCTCTTTGACATTTCATATTCCGCGGGTGGTCCCGGCCTTTGGGCCGGGAACAAAAGGAAAGGCCGTGAGAATCGGCCGCGGTCCCGCCACTGTAATCGGCGAGCCGGATCCTTACAGGGTACCAGCCTAAGAACTGGACCAGCCACTGCGCGCTCACTTCATGAGAGTGCGTGGGAAGGCGAAGTGATTCCGGCCTTGACCCGAAAGCCAGGAAGCCTGCCTCGGAACGCT
>DASYWT010000402.1:0-7840 GCA_035935775.1 Terriglobales bacterium | reverse complement strand
CTGCTCAGATGATCAATCTCGGACTGGACGTCGGGGCCGTAAGCCTGAAGCTGGCAGCCGTCTGCGAACCCAATCCTGCCCAGGTCTTCGCTCGCCTCGCGGCGAAGCATGATTCCTTCTTCCTGGCCGCGGCGCCGAACGGCAGTCCGATGCCGGGGGTTTCGTTCCTGCTCTCGCGCAGCCGGCCGGTGCACGGCAACCCGCTGCAGGAGGCGCTGCGGCTGCTGGAGGAATTTCTGGCGGGCGTGCCGGAGAATACCGTTGCGGGCATCCGCGTAACCGGACTGGGTGCACGCCTGATCGCTCAGGCCCTGAACACAGAGTTCGAAAATGAGTTTCGCGCGGTGGCCAAAGGGGTGCGTGCGCTGTACCCCGAAATCCGCACCGTGTTCGAGATGGGCGGCGAAACCTGCAAGTACCTCCGGCTCGACCCCGACGACCACTCCAGCTACTTGGGAATTTCCGATTACTCGGCCAGCGGGGATTGCGCCGCGGGTACGGGCGGTTTCATCGAGCAGCAGGCTTCACGCCTGCGCTACGAAGTGAAAGACGTGGGTCCGGCGGCCTGCGGCGCCAGTTGTGCGGCGAGGGTGGCCGGCCGCTGTTCCGTTTTCGCTAAGACGGACATGATCCATGCCCAGCAGAAGGGCTATTCCACCGACCAGATCCTGCGCGGACTGTGCGACGCCGTGGCGCGCAATTTTAAGTCCAGCATCGTCAAGGGACATGAGGTGGCGCCGCCGGTGCTGTTCATCGGCGGCGTGGCGCTCAACCAGGGCGTGCGCAACGCGCTGCGGGAAGTCTTCAAACTGCGGGAGCACGAATTCATCGTCCCCGAGCTGTACTCCTGGCTGGGGGCGCTGGGCGCGGCGCTATTTGAGGCGGAAAGGCCAGTCGGGGGCTGCTTCGCGGGCATCGAGCGCCTGCGCGAAGTTGCCGCCGCCCGCCAGGACTTCCCTTCCACGGAACCGCTTTCGCTGGCTAACGTGGAACTATTGCGCGACCGGGTAGCAGCCCCGCCGCCGTTCACGAATGCACGCACCGTCGAAGCTTACCTGGGAATTGATATCGGCTCGGTCAGCACCAATCTGGTGGTGCTCGATGACCACGGAAATCTCCTGAAAGAAATTTATCTCGCCACCGAAGGCCGCCCGATCGAAGTGGTCAATCGCGGGCTGGCGGAAATTCGGGAGGAACTGGGCACGCGGCTCGATATCAGGGGTGTGGGCACGACCGGTTCCGGCCGCGAACTGATCGGCGAACTCGCAGGCGCCGACATCGTGACCGACGAGATCACCGCGCACAAGACCGGGGCGATGCACGTATGCCGGCAAATGGGCATGCCGCCGGTGGACACAATTTTTGAAATCGGCGGGCAGGATTCCAAGTTCATCCGCATCGAGCGCGGCGTGGTGGTGGATTTCACCATGAACGAGGCCTGCGCCGCCGGCACGGGTTCGTTCCTGGAGGAGCAGGCAGAGCGCCTGGGAATCTCGATCAAGGGCGAGTTTGCCAAGCTAGCGCTTTCCTCGGAGCGGCCGGCGCGCTTGGGTGAGCGCTGCACCGTATTCATGGAGCGGGATGTCAACGGCCTGCTGCGCAAGGGCGCACAGGTGGCCGACCTGTGCGCCGGACTGGCCTATTCCGTAGCGCTGAACTACCTGAACCGGGTGGTGCGCGGGCGCAAGATCGGCGACGTCATCTTTTTCCAGGGTGGCACCGCGTACAACGATGCGGTGGCTGCCGCTTTTTCGCAGATCCTCGGCAAAACCATCATCGTGCCGCCCCACAACGGGGTAATCGGCGCCATCGGCATGGCCTTGATCGCGTGCGAGCGCATGCAGGCGCGGCGCGAGGCCAGTCGCTTCCGCGGTTACGACCTGAAGCAGGTGAATTTCTCCACCCGCGATTTCGTCTGCAAGGCCTGCTCCAACTACTGCGACATGAAGGAATTCGTGATTGAAGGCCAGCGCAGCTATTGGGGCGACAAGTGCTCGGATAAATTCCGCAAGCGCCCGCGCGGCGACCGCAAGCCGGTGATAGAGGACCTGGTCGAATTCCGCGAGCGACTGCTGGAGGAGGCACTCGGGCCCAAGCCGGTTCAGGCCAACGGTCATGCGCCTCTGCGCGTGGGTATTCCGCGCGCCATGTTCTTCTACGACCGTGGTCCTTTCTGGGCGGCTTACTTGCGGGAATTGGGATTTGAAGTGGTGATGTCGCGCGCCACCGATGGCCGCATCGCCACCGCCGGAGACGAGCTGGCGATTGCCCAGCCCTGCTTCCCGGTAATTATTGCCCACGGCCACGTGCAGGATCTGCTGCAGCGCGGGGTGGATTACGTTCTGGTACCCAACACGCTTGATTACGAAACGCCGAATCAGAGCGTCAATTCGCATCTCTGTCCCTGGAACCAGACGTTGCCGTTTGTGTTGCGCGCCGCCCCCAAGCTGGAGGATGGCGCGAGCAAGCTGCTGGCGCCCACCGTGCATTTCCGCCTGGGGCAAGAACATGTGCGCAAGGCGCTGGAGGACTTCGCCCGCCATTTCGGAATCTCGAGCGTCGTGAACAAGCGGGCCGTAAGAATGGCCTACGCCTCCCAGCAGAGTTTCCGCGAGAGCTTGCTCAAGGCCGGAGATCGCGCTCGAGCACGCATGGAGGAAACGGGCGAGCCCGGCCTGGTTTTGCTGGGCCGGCCCTATAACCTTTATGACCGCAGCATCAATTGCGATATCCCGCGCAAGCTGCGCACGCTTTATGACGCCAATGTAATTCCTCTGGATTTTTTGCCGTTGGAAGAGGAGGACATCTCCGAGATTAACGACAACATGTACTGGAACTCCGGGCGCCTGATTCTGGCTGCGGCGCGCATCACGCGACGCTATCCCAACCTGCACCTGGTGTACATTTCCAACTTCAAGTGCGGCCCGGATTCCTACATCAAGTCGTTTCTGCTCGACGCCTCCGGCAAGCCCAGCCTGCTGCTGCAGTTCGACGGACATTCCAACGATGCCGGCTTCCTGACGCGTTGCGAAGCTTATCTCGACAGTAAAGGATTCCTGCGATGCAACTCCGCTCCCACCGCTGTGTGAAGCCCACGCTGCCCGCCGGCCATCCGCTGCTGGGCACGACGGTGTACATCCCCGCCATGGCGCAGGGCGCGGTGGAGGCGTTCGCCGCCATCTTTCGCTGGTTCGGTGTGGCGGCGCACCCCACGCCGCCTTCCAACCAGCGCACGCTGGAACTGGGAGGAAAATTCACCAGCGGCGACGAGTGTTATCCCGCCAAGATCACGGTTGGCGATTTCATGCGCATTCTGGAACAGCCGGGGACCGACCCGGAGCACACGGTCTTCTTTATGGCGGCCGCCGATGGGCCCTGCCGTTTCGGCCAGTATGTTCCATTTTTGCGTAAGACATTCGAGCAGGCCGGGTATGGCGGCGTGAAGGTGTACGCGCCCAGCACGCAGCAGGCCTATAGTGATATCGCCAGCCTGGGCAGCACGTTTGAGCGCACAGCCTGGCGGGCGCTGGTGGCCGCCGATATCCTGCGCAAGGCCCTGCTGCAAACCCGGCCGTATGAAATCAGTGCCGGCAGCGCCGACCAGGCTTTTGCCGAATCGGTTGGCGATCTCTGCCAGGCAATTGAGACCGGTTGCACCGATACCGCCTGCCAGCTGAAGTCGCTTGTGGGAGCGATGCAGCGCGCGCGTGCGCTTCCACGGCGTGCGCGCGAGCTATCACCGGCAGCGGCCACTGATCGGCGTAGTGGGTGAAATTTTCTGCCGCCTGAACAACTTCAGCAACGCCGACCTGGTGCGCAACCTGGAACTGCAGGGCGGCGAAGGCTGGCTCACCGACATCGCGGAGTGGATCGGGTACTGCAACTCAGAGGTTGCCCGCAAGCTGCGCCTGGTCGGCCGGACGATCTCCTTCGACATGCTGAAAAACACGCTACGCAGCCACATCCAGCACAGCGATGAACGTGCGCTGCTGGCGCCGTTTGCCGAGGATTTCGCCGGTTACGAGGAGCCGCACATCACCGAGGTCCTGGAGTTGGCTCGGCCCTACCTGCCCGCGACGGGAGCGGAGGGCGAGATGGTGGTGAGCATCGGCAAGGCGGCTTACCTGGCGCTGCACGGCGCCGACGGAATTGTGGATATCAGCCCCTTCACCTGTATGAACGGTATCGTGAGCGAGGCCATCTATCCCAAGCTGAGCAAGGATTACGGGGGGATCCCCATTCGCAATTTCTACTTCGACGGCACCCAGGCGGAATTGCGTCGCGATCTGGGAATTTACCTGGAACTGGCGCGCTCCTACCGGGAGAAAAAGCCTTACCCGCGGCGATATCCGGCGCGGTTTGAGCAGGCGATGGCGGCGGATTGAGGTCGCATCTGCGTGTACGCCGTGCGAGCGACGAGGGGACTTCGGAACGGCTCGGCAGGTTCTTTACCTCGAAGTAACAGTGGATTTCGGAAGGGCGCAGCTTCAGCTGCGCCATTGAGGCAGGAAATTCTATCCGGCTTTAGCCGCTGAGGGGCGCTTCGAAGGAGAACGTCCCTCAGGGCCTGAAGGCCAATACGATTTCCGCCCTAATTGGCTCGGCTGAAGCCGAGCCCTTTCGAAAACGTCAGTTCTGCGCTCCCTCGCGGGACTCGGTCGCGCAACAATTATTGGGCACCAGATACCCAGGGCTGACGCCCTGGGCTAAAAGCGATTTCGCCCTTTCGGGCTGGAGTTCGGCACGGCTGAGTTCTGAGAGCGTCCAGCTTGGGGGGGCGCACGGCCAAGCGCCGAGCACAGGCCACCGGCTTTTCCGAGCAATCACAGCCTGAGCTTCTGCTAAGATTGAGGCAAATCCCTAGCCGCCTCGGCAGTCATCGGTCTCCCGGCCCAGGTTTGCGCGGACGGGGTCACAAGAGGAGCGTCTCCCATGGCGAAAAGCGTTAACAAAGTCATCCTTATCGGCAATCTTGGCAAAGATCCCGAGGTCAAATACACCCCCAGCGGCACGGCGGTGGCTAATTTCACTCTGGCCACCAACGAGCGCTACAAGGACAAAGACGGCCAGTGGCAGGACCGCACGGAGTGGCACAACATTGTGGCCTGGCAGCGTACCGCCGAAATCGTCGGCGAATACCTCAAGAAGGGCCGCTCGGTTTACGTTGAGGGACGCCTGCAGACGCGTTCCTGGGACGACAAGGACGGCCAAAAGCACTACAAGACTGAGATCGTGGCGCAAGACCTGGTGCTACTGGGCGGCGGGCGCGAGGCGGGCGAGGGCGCTTCCGCGGGGCGCAGCCGCGGCACCGCGGCCAGTGGCAACGAGTTTGATCAGCGCGCCCCCGCACAGGACGTGGCCCACTCCACCACCATCACCGACGAAGACATACCGTTCTAGGGTTCGACGCTGTGGCGCGGGCGCCCCGCCCGCGTCGCAGCGGCGAGACGCCCCTCGCGACAGCCGGCGAGGACGCCGGCGCTACGGCGCGGTCTCGCATGTGTGACTTGTGCGTTGATCTTTTTCCTCCCGCAGCTCTGACCAACACCGTTTCCCTTCCCGTCATCTAAGGGCGTTGAACCTGGTATGAAAATCGGCCCTTACTGGTTGCGTTTACTGTTCTTTCCCTGCGTTGTTGCGGCGGCAATGGCGCCGCTGGTCTCCTGCGACCGGCCCAATTCCAGAGAAGCATTGCGCGCCACCACCGAGGCGGCGCCCAACTCCTGGCCTCAGATCCTGGCCGCTTACCAGCCGTGGTTTGGACAGCGGAACCACGCGAGTGTGGGCTACTCGTCCAATGATCCTGTGGCACTAGAACGGCAGATCACACAGGCCAAGAACCTGGGCATTGCCGCGTTCGTCGTCAACTGGTATGGCCCAGGCAAGAAGTTTGAAGACGATAACTACGCTCTGCTGCAGAACCTGGCCGCGAAGAATGATTTCGAGACCGCCATCCAGTATGACGAGACGGTGGATACTCCCGACTCCACAACCGACGCGGTAGCGAACGACTTGCACTACGCCTATGAGCACTACATCGGGCCGCAAGCGGGACCGTCGCGCGATGCTTATCTGCGCTACAACGGGCGACCGCTGATCTTCATTTTTCCCAAGAACTCGGGCACCGACTGGAACCAGGTGCGGCAGGCGCTGGACTCATGGCCCGAGCCCGACCGGCCACTGCTGATCACGCAAGCCTATGGCGAAAACCATGCGGAAGCCTTCGACGGCTTCTACGCCTGGGTGGGACCAGGCAGTCAGGGCTGGGCGCCTGATGGCAGACATTGGGGCGGCCGCTACCTGGAAAATTTCTATCAAACCATGATTGCCCGCTACCCGGGGAAGGTCGCGGTGGGCGCCGCCTGGCCGGGTTTTGATGACTCCCACGCTGGCTGGAGCCAGAACCGCCACATCAGCCCCCGCTGCGGCAAAACCTTCGATGACACGCTGCGGATGTTCCGCGCTTACTACAGCAACTCCCGCCCCCTGCCTTTCCTGATGATTGACACCTGGAACGATTACGAGGAGGGAACGGCGATTGAGAAGGGATTGCCGGGGTGCTGAGGCGTTGAAAACCACTTCACCACGGAGACAAGGAGACACAGAGAAAGATCATTGAAGATTGAAGATTTACGATTGACGATTGGTAAAGGTTTCGCAGTTGTGCCCCACGGAAGCTGCAGCAAAAGTCATTCGTCAATCTGAAATCGTCAATCGTCAATTTTGCTCTGGGCCTCTGTGTCTCTGTGGTGAACAGGTTTTTGGTGCTCACGCTGCTCCGTGGGCCAGCTTCTGCCGCAGATCAGCGGCGATGAGTTGGCCGTGGAAGCGTCCGTTCTCGATGAAGATCTCGTTGGTCCGCGAGCCGGCTACTATCACGCCTGCGACGTAAATTCCCGGCACATTGCTCTCCAGGGTTTCTGGATCACAAACCGGGCGGCACTGCTCCGCTGAAAGCTCGATGCCCATGCTGGTCAGAAAATCGTAATCGGGGTGATAGCCGGTCATGGCGAAAACGAAATCGTTCTTCAGAACCTGCTCGCCCTCCGGCGTGTTGATGCGCACAGCGCCGGGCGTGATCTCCACCACGCGGCTACGGAAAAATGCCTGGATTTCGCCGTTCTTGATGCGATTCTCGATATCGGGCTTGATCCAGTACTTCACGTGGTTGTGAATGCCCTCCTCGCGGACCACCAGGGTGACGCGCGCCCCATGGCGCCACAACTCCAGGGCGGCAATGGCGGCCGAGTTCTTGGCGCCTACCACCATAACATCGGTGTCGTAGTAGGGGTGAGGCTCGTTGTAGTAGTGCATGACCTTGGGCAAGTCCTCGCCGGGAATGCCGATGTAGTTGGGCAAGTCGTAGTAGCCGGTGGCCACGATGAGCTTGCGGGCGCAGTAATCGTGAACCGCGTCCTTGCGGTCTACCGTGGTGGCGCGAAAGTTGCCATCTTCCCCGCTCACCGTCTGCACCAGTTCATATTGATGAACATTCAGCCGATAATGCTGGGCCACATTGCGGTAATACTCCAGCGCCTCCTGCCGCGTGGGCTTCATGTTGGCGGTATTGAAGGGAATGCCGCCAATCTCCAGCAGTTCCGGAGTGGTGAAGAAGGTCATGTTGGCGGGATAGTGAAAGAGCGAATTGACCAGACAGCCCTTGTCAATCACCACCACTTTCAGACCTGCGCGCTGCGCCTCGATGGCGCAGGCCAAACCGGTAGGGCCCGCGCCGATGACCAGCACGTCCGTCCAGCCATCCGGACGAGCGTGAGCCTGCTTGCGCGCGAGAGGTTCAGGAGGCTTCCTGGTTTTGAGCATGGAATTGCGCGCCTTTGTG
>DASYWT010000401.1:0-9296 GCA_035935775.1 Terriglobales bacterium | reverse complement strand
CTGAGAGGCAAAAAGCCGGACGGGCAGCCGCACACGGCTTGGCGGCTGCTGGAACACATGCGTATTGCGCAGTGGGACATTATGGAATTCAGCCGCAGTTCCAAACACGTCTCGCCGGAATTTCCTGACGGTTACTGGGCTGAAAAGGATGCGCCCGCCAGCGCGGCCGCCTGGGAGAAAAGCGTGAGGCAGTTCCGCGCAGACTTGAAGACCATGGAAGATCTGGTCCGAAATCCCGAAACCGACCTTTACGCGCGCATCCCCTGGGGCGACGGGCAAACCATCCTGCGCGAAGCCCTGCTGGTGGCGGATCACAACGCATATCATCTGGGCGAGCTGCTCATGATCCGGAGGCTGCTGGGGGCATGGAAGGCTTAAGGTAGTTGGCAGCTAGTAGTTGTTTCCGAGGAGACTCCTCCAACTACCAGCCACTAACTACCAGCTACATTCCTTTTCCGCCGGTGAGCGCTTTCAGGAACAGGTAGTAGAACTGCACGCCGTTGTAATACGACTGCACGCCCAAGCGTTCGTCTTTGCCGTGGGCTCGGACATCGTCCATATCAATGGCCGTTCCCGAAATCCCGTAGGTAGCCAAGCCGGCGGCATTGGTATAGATGCCGTCGGAAGCCCCCGTTGACATGGTCGGAATCACCGGCGCACCTGGCCACATCTGGGCCGCCACCTTGTCCAGGGTCTGCATCACATCGGGGCGCAACTGCACCGGCGCGTAGCCGAGCTTTTCGGGCGCTCGGTCCATTACCACGCCGTCATTGCCCACGTAGCGCACCGCGACCTTGGGATCGGCTAGAACTTTGACCAGTTGTTGCCGCACCTCCTCACGCGAGTGCCCCGGCAATATGCGGCAGTTGACGTTAGCGGTGGCCGTCTGGGGTAGGGCGTTGTTGGCATGCCCGGCTTCCAGGCGGGTGGCCACGCAGGTGGTACGCATGGTGGCGTTGAAGACGGCGTCTTCCGACAGGCGGGCGATGGCGGCATAGTCCGGTGGTGTTTTCAAAATGGCTTTCATGTCGGCCGCGCGCTGGCCGTGCTCAATGGTGGACATGCGCTCAAAATAGCCGCGAGTCACCGCATTCAGGTCAAAGGGGAACTTGTACTTCTCCAGGCGGGAGAGCGCGTCTGTCAGGTGGTAGATGGCGTTGTCGGGCACGGGCAGCGAACTATGCCCCCCGGGATTGGTGACCTTAAGCTGGTAGTCCCCGTAGAGCTTCTCACTGCCATCCATGGAGACGAACAGAGGCTTGCCGTTGATGGTATTTACGCCGCCGCCGTCGGAATTGAGCACGTACTCTGCGTCAATCAGGTTGCGGTGGTTCTTGATAAGCCAATCCACGCCATTCGCTTTGCCGCCCTCTTCATCGGAGGTAAGGGCGAGAATCAGGTCGCGGTCAGGCTTGTAGCCCTCGCGCTTCAGGCGGATGAAGTCGGCCACCCAGATGGCGTCATCGCTCTTCATGTCCTGGGTGCCGCGGCCGTAGAAGTAGCCGTCTTTCTCGACGAATTTGAAGGGGTCGGTGCTCCAATCGGAGCGGCGGGCTTCGACCACGTCGAGGTGGCCAATGAGCAGAATGGGCTTGTGGGCGCCAGTGCCGCGATAGCGCGCCACCATGTTGCCATGGCGCGAGTCGGGACCGAGGACGACCACGTCGGCGGCAGGAAAGCCGGCGTCCCGCAGGCGCTTGGCCATGGCCTCGGCGGCCGCGGTCATGCTGCCGACCGATTCGGTAGTGTTGATATCAATCAGCTGCTGGAAAATGTCGCGAGAAAGCTGCTTGTCAGCAGCGTCGAGCTGGGCTTGTGAATTGCCAACCGCGAAGAAGGTGATCAGAAGCACGGATAACCAGGAGCCGAGCCTGCGCATGGACCCTCCGGGGGTGCAAAAACGGAAGGGGCATTGTACACGGAGGACGGCAATTAGCACTTCGGGCTGTTTTCAGGCCGCGGACGAATCCGTGCTCAGCTTCTTCGCACGCTTGCGGAAGATCACACGCACCTGGTCGCGCCAGTGTTCGTCCAGGGCGGCCAACGTCCACTCGATTTCCGGCGAGAGGAACCGCAACAGGGTATCCGTGGCGGGATGGATATGTAACGCAGGCGCCACCAGAAGAAGCAGAGGCGCCCCGGGCGCGAGTTCGAGACCAGGAAAATAGCCGAAGCGGATGAACTCTCCGCGAGCATGGTGCCAATCAACGCGCGCCCAGTAATCCACACCCTGCAGTGGCAGGTGAATGTCTTCTTCGGCTTTGAGTTCCACCACGGCGAGACGGAGGTCGCGGGTGACAGCCAGCACATCAATCATGGCGCGGTCGGCGGCGGAGAATGCCGGCACCTGAGAATAGACCGGCGCCTGCCTAAGGCGATCATCCAGGCTCCTGACATCGTGGACGACCATTGACTCCAGCCAGCGCTCGGGATGCAAGCGCCAGCAGGGATGATCACGCCGGCCGCCAGGGCGTCGAACGTCAACCAGTTGCGTGACCAGGCTTTCAAATTGGGCGGTATTCTGCTCGGTGAGAACGGTTTCCGCGGCTCCCGTGCCGAATACGATTTCCTGGCGATTGCGGAAGTTTTCAGCGGCCAGGCGGGCGCGGGCAAATTCCAGGCCGTGCAGGCGAAACGCGACCTCGGAAGGCGAAATCACGGCCACCTCCGCCGCCCGGCAAAGGGTCTCAATGCGGTCTACAGAAGCAGCGAAACGCAGGCGGGCGGCCGCTTCATCGCAGCAATAAACCAGTCGGGTAGCCAGGTTGCCGCGATCGCTGGGGTCGAGTTGCACCAGCTCGTCCCCGCGTTCATCGAATTCGTACAGTTCCCACTTCGCTGCACCGCGGTCGAGGTGGGCCATGCGCTCGCGGACCACCTGCCAGCCGCGCGCCGGCAACATGAGCTTCAGCCCTTCTACCTGCAGATCCGTAAGCGATTCGCGGCAGGCATTGAGCCACAGGATGCCGAAGGTGAGGGCGGCATCAACTGAAGATTGGGTTTCCTCTGCATTCACCCCCAGAAAAGCGAAAGCCGAGCGGCCACGGCGCAGCACGCCGCGCACATACACCGGGCCGAAGGATCGCTCCAGGTCCACCGCCGAGGTTATCTGGGCGAGGGTGAATTCAGGGAAGTGGCGGGCCAGGATACGGCGCAACCGCTCCTTATAAGCGGCCCGAGCTGCCTGCTTGGCGTGAGGGGTGCGGCGGTCGCGATCGCGGCAAATTTCCAGCTTCGACGGCCGGGACTGACCGAAGCGCAGCACGGCCAGCCGCAGGACGCCGGCTTTCTCCTCCGCGTCCACCACCCGCCGCACCGCATTGCGCTCCTCCGACCATAGATGAAGGAGGCATTTGCCGTGCTCGGCGGATACGGAGTAGTGAGAACGCGCCAGTTCGTAGCAGACCGCACCATCCTCAATCACCACAGCATCGCGAGCGTCAGCAAGATACTGTTGCAGGGTGTGGGCAAGAGAGGCCACTTCCATATCCTGATTGTGGCACCGCCAAACGCGAATATCACCACAGAGACACGGGGTTCAGAACAATAGGGACCAAAACGGGACGCGCACGAGGAGGGACAGGCTGCATGATGAGTGCTGACAGCTTGGAACAACCTCTATGGGATAATGAAAGGCGGACTGAGGCTCGTGCTTCTTCGACGGTCCAAAAGCATCCAATGAGTGTGACTCTTGATCAGCAGAAGTTTTTCTTCGAGCGCTACGGCATGACCGAGCGTGACCTGGAGGGCTATCTGGCAGCGGCGCTTTCTGCCGGTGGCGAGTACGCCGACCTCTATTTCGAGTACCTGACCTCCACCTCCCTGATGGTGGACGAATCCATGGTAAAGACCGCCTCGCAGGGCATCTCCGCGGGTTGCGGCGTGCGGGTAGTAACCGGGGAACGTACCGGCTACGCCTACACTGACAACCTGGCACCGGAAAAGATCCTGCACGCCGCCCGCACCGCGGCCCTGATTGCCAGCGGCCCGGCAAAGACGCCCATTGTCGGTGAGCATCGCAAGCCGCCGCGTAGCCTGTATCCCGTGGTGCTGCCGACAGCCGATTCGGAAATTACCAGCAAAGTGGAGCTGGTCATGCGCGCCGACAAGGCCGCCCGCGCCTATGACCCGCGGGTCCGCGAGGTTCGCGCCGGCTATGCCGATGAGGTGCGGAACATCCTGGTGGTCGGCTCCGACGGCACCTTGGCCGAGGATTCGCAGCCGCTGGCCCGCCTGAATGTATCCTGCATTGCCAAATGGGACGGCAATTCCGCCCGCGGGACCTATGGAGGTGGTGGTCGTGTAACCCTGGATTTCTTCAGCGGGGAGAAAACACCTGAGTTCTTTGCCAGTGAAGCGGCGCGTCAGAGCCTAATCCAGCTGGATGCGCGCGAGGCCCCGGCGGGCGAAATGGAAGTGGTTCTGGGACCGGGCTGGCCGGGGATTCTACTGCATGAGGCCATCGGGCACGGCCTGGAGGCCGACTTCAACCGGAAAAAGACCTCCGCTTTTGCCGGCCTGCTGGGCAAGCGCGTGGCCAGCGAGAAGTGCACCGTGGTGGACAACGGCACGCTGCCTAACCGCCGCGGCTCCATCAATGTGGACGACGAGGGTGCGCCAACGCGGAACACCGTGCTGATCGAAAAAGGCGTGCTCAAGGGCTATTTGAGCGACAAGCTTTCGGCGCGGCTGATGGGCATGGCCGATACCGGGAACGGCCGCCGCGAGAGCTACGAGCACATCCCCATGCCGCGCATGACGAACACTTACATGCTGGCGGGAGAAGAGGCTCCGGAGGACATCATTCGCTCGGTGAAGAACGGGGTCTATGCTGCCAACTTCGGCGGCGGCCAAGTGGACATCACCAATGGCAAGTTCGTTTTCTCGGCTTCGGAGGCCTACCTGATCGAAGATGGCCAGGTGACCGCGCCATTGCGCAACTGCACCCTGATCGGCAACGGACCCGATGTGCTCACCCGCGTCTCCATGGTCGGGAATGACCTGAAGCTGGATGAAGGCGTAGGGACCTGCGGAAAAGATGGGCAGGCGGTGCCCGTGGGCGTCGGCATTCCCACGCTGAAGGTGGACCGCATCACGGTGGGCGGGACGGCCAAGCGCGAGCCGGCGAGAGATTATATGAAGTGATGGCTTTGCGGGCCTTTCGACTCGCTGCCGCTCGCTTCGGGCAGGCTGGAAACAAGCGAAGTGGGAGCCCGCAGCCCTCATCCACATGGACTCGAAATGATTGATTATCTTCATCTCCCCATTGGTGAACGCTGCCCGGAACTGGTGAACGCAGTGATTGAGGTTCCCCTGGGCGGCGTGAACAAATACGAGTACGACAAGAAACTCAAAGTTTTTCGCCTCGATCGTACCTTGTATTCCCCGGTTCACTACCCTGGGGATTACGGCTTTATTCCCAGCACGCTGGCTTCCGATGGAGATCCCTTGGACGTTCTGGTGCTGGTGGATAACGCCAGCTTTCCCGGCTGCCTGATCGAGGTCCGCCCCATCGGCGTGCTGGAGATGCTGGACCAAGGTGTTCGCGATGAGAAGGTGCTGGCCGTGGTCAACAATGATCCGCGCTACAGCGAAGTGAGCAACTACACTGACATTTACAACCATATTTTGCGCGAGGTCGAGCACTTCTTTTCCATTTACAAGGACCTGGAAGGCAAGCGGACCAAAGCCATCGCATGGCATGGAGCGGAAGAGGCTCGGCGCGTGATCCTGGAGAGCCGGCGCCGGTTTACGGGCGAAAAGGCAGCATAAGTTGCTCCGGGGCCTTGCCGCCTGTTCCAGGGGCGCGTCACCTTTCGAAAAAGAAAGCATAGGAATGATCTCTCAACCCATAGTGACTTCCGAAAAGACCGACCTTAAAGAGATTGCCACCGACGTCGTTCAGCGGGCCATGGCAGGCGGTGCGACCGCCGCCGAAGCGGTGGTGCGAGATGGGACCGAGTTCGCCACCGTCGTGCGCCTGGGCCAGGTGGAAACGCTGAAGGAAGCAGGCTCGCGAGCTCTGGGGGTGCGTGTGTTTTTCGGGCAGCGCGCCGCCAGTACCTATAGCAGCGATTTTTCCCCGCCAGCACTCGACCACATGGTGAGTTCGGCGCTGCAGTTGGCGCGAGTGACCTCCGAAGATCCTTACGCCGGCATCCCGGAACCCGGGCAACTAGGCGCCATCAGCGGCGATCTCGATCTCTACTACGACGACGTCTTTTCCCTGCCCACGGAAGAACGTATCTCCTACGCGCAGCGTTGCGAGAAAGCGGCCATGGATGTAGATGCCCGCATCCGCAACTCTGACGGCGGCTCGTTCGACGCCGCCACCGGACATAAGGTGCTGGCCAATTCGCATGGCTTTGTGGGCGAATACCGCCGCTCTTACTGCTCGGTTGCCGCAGTGCCCATCGCGCAAGCGGAAGATGGCGCCATGCAGCGCGACTACTGGTATTCGGTGGCACGCAGTCTCAGCCGTCTGGAGTCGCCGGAGGACGTGGGCCGTATTGCCGCTGAGCGAACCTTGCGCCGTTTGGGAGCACGTAAGGTACACACCGCTAAAGTCCCGGTGGTACTCGACCCCATGGTTTCACGTTCCATGCTCGACCACATTTTTGAGGGCGTGAACGGCGACTCGGTTTACCGCGGCGCTTCGTTTCTTGCGGGCAAGCTGGGCCAGAAAGTGGCGGGTGAGAACGTGACCATCGTGGACGATGGCACCATGTCCGGCGGGTTCGGGACCAGTCCATTCGACGGCGAAGGCGTGCCCACGCGGCGCACAGTGGTGATTGATCGCGGCGCCCTGAATTCCTACCTGCTGAACACCTACACAGCCAAAAAGCTTGGCCTTCAGACTACCGCCAACGCGTCCCGTGGTCTCGCCGGCAATCCCGGTATCGGGCCGGGCAATTTCTTCCTCCAGCCGGGCAGCCGTTCGCCGAAGGAAATCCTGGCTGACATCCAAGAGGGTCTCTATGTCACCGAATTCCTTGGCTTCGGCGTGAACCTGGTGACCGGTGATTACTCACGCGGGGCCAGTGGCCTGTGGATCTCGAAGGGAGAGTTCGCCTACCCGGTGGAGGAAATTACGGTGGCCGGGAACCTGAAAGATATGTTCTTCAATATCAGTGAAATCGGCAATGACCTGGAGTTTCGCGGATCGGTTGCCTGCCCTACTATTCGCATTGAAGGGCTGACCGTGGCGGGGCAGTAGAGTTTCAATCTTTTCGAGTTTTGTGAGCTGGTTTCCTGTGTAGAGTCTCTGTTCTTTCCTCTTCTTGGCTGCCGCCGGGCACCGCCCCTGCCTGCAGCCTAAGCAAACCCCGACTTACCAGCCACATCCAATAGCCTCGTTGGCTTAAGTGAGGCTGAGTTCCTGGGCCCGGGAGTTAATGGATGGCAACAAAGCCGCAGTATCCGGAGCAGCAAAGACCACACCTGCATCCCCGGTTGCCGACGCCGCCCAAGCGTCGGATTCCGTGGCCGCTGATCGCGATCATCATTGTCGCGGCCATTCTGGCAGCGCTTATCTGGTGGCTGCCACAAACGCCCAAGAAGCAGTTGCCGCCGAACGCAGCCGAGGTGCCGGCGCAGCCCACCGGCAACCAGATTCAGCTCACAAACCTGAAGATGACCCCGTCCACCGTGGGCGGCGCTTTCTACGTAGAGGGCATGCTTTATAACAACGGCAACTCGAATATCAGCGGGGTTCAGGTGCAGGCCACTTTTCATGGCGTCAACGGTCAGGTGCTGCAAACCCAAACCCGGCCGGTGGAGGGCATGGTTGGCAACTCCGCCACCGAGGCGCAGAACCTCACCCAGGCGCCAATCAAGCCCAATGAGTCGCGCGCCGTGCGCGTCTACTTCGACCACTACCCCGCGGGCTGGAACAAGCAGATGCCCGACCTGAAGGTCACCACAGTCACAGCCCACGCGCCATGAGAATTTGATATGGGTTTTTCGTGGACACGTGAAGCACAGACCGTGTCCATCCCGGGACCCCGCCGCCGCTTGTACCGGGTGCGGTGGGGTGACATTCGGCCCGGCAGGTCGCTGCCGGGCCCTTTTCTTTCAGCACTCCATGCTGCGCATGATCTTCGTCGAATTCGGCCTGCTCGATTATCAGAGGCTCAGTGGCTCAGGAGTACAATTCCGCCATGGGTGGGCTGATAGAGCCGCGGCCGGCACAGCAGGACGAAAGCGGCCGCATCTGGACATTTGTCGGTCTGGGTGTGGCCATTGTGGTGATTGTGGTGGCCGCGCTGGCTGTAATCGGCCGCAGCGGGCGTACCGGGCCTAAACAGCCTCCCGCGTACGCTTCCAAACTGCAGCTCAGTGGCCTGAAGATGAGCGCCGCAGAGAACTTTGTAGGTGCGACTGTTACTTACCTGGACGGTAAGATCACAAATGCCGGCGATAAGACAGTCACTCGTGCCATGGTGCAGGCAACGTTTGTTAACAACCTGGGACAGGTAGTGCAGCGCGAAACTTTGCCGGTTCACGTACTCACTACCGGCACCACCGGCGGTATCTACACCGACGCAGTGGACCTGGGCGTTGCACCGCTTGGGGCAGGGCAAAGCCGTCCCTTCCGGCTGACGCTCGAGCACATTTCCGCCGATTGGAATCACGCCGCGCCCGACCTGAAATTCGTGGACATTGCGACAAAGTAAGCCGTCAGCATCACGCCTGAGTTGGCTGAGCGCTGAGTACTGATTGTTGTTGATTGCTACAATGGCCCCATGCCTGAAATCAAGGCGGTGCGCCTCACCGAAACCGTTAAAGCCGCGGGTTGAGCTTCCAAGCTGAGTCCGGCGGCGCTGGACGCGGTGCTTGGGAAATTAGCCCGGCAACAGGACGCGAACGTGCTGGTCGGCTTCGACAAAGCTGACGACGCGGGCGTGTATCAGATCGCGCCCGACACCGCCCTGGTCCAGACCGTGGACTTCTTCACCCCCATCGTGGACGACCCCTACACCTTCGGCCAGATTGCGGCGGTTAATTCTCTGAGCGATGTCTATGCCATGGGAGGACGGCCGCTCACGTCCCTGGCTCTGGTCTGCTTCCCGGAAAAAGGTGATATGGATATTTTGGAACGCATTCTGGCCGGCGGACTCTCGAAGATGATGGAGGCGGGCTGCACCATAATCGGCGGGCACAGTATCCGTGATGACGAAATGAAGTTTGGTTACTCGGTAACCGGCCTTATTCACCCCCGGCACGTTCTGGCTAACAGCGGCGCCCAGCCTGGTGACCGCGTGCTGCTCACCAAGGCACTGGGCACAGGTGTGATC
>DASYWT010000400.1:0-3182 GCA_035935775.1 Terriglobales bacterium | reverse complement strand
CCCTGCCCCTGCGGCCACTGATACCAGTGATACCCTTTTCGGCGGAAATAGAGAAGCTGAAGAAAATACAGCGGAGAATGCCGGAAGAGAGAAAGTGCTTGAAACCAGCATAAACATTGGCTAGAACGCCTAACCGTAGGTATCACTGGTAGTTGCGGAAAAGGAACTCGAACGAATCCCTCTCCCTCCGCCATGTATTTCCGGAGGTCCGTCGCGGCGCTCAGGATTTCGCAATTGACTGCGGAAGCAGTAATCGTCATAACGGGCTCGATGGGATCGGGCAAGACAACCGTATTGGACGAAGCCTCGGACCTCCTGACTCTTCGCGGCATTGCCCACGCCGCCGTTGACCTAGATGGATTGGGAATCGCACATTTTCCGAGGGATCTTCGCGACGACAATGTGATTTATCGCAATCTTCGGGGCGTCTGGGAGAATTTCGCCGCTCTTGGTGTGAAGCGGCTTCTGGTGGCGCGTGCCATAGAGCACCGCGATGAACTCGAGCGCATTCGGGCCGCGGTATCGGCCAAAAGTCTCACCATCTGCCGCTTGAACGCGAGCCTTGAGACGATGCGGGAACGGGTTGGAAGACGCGATTCAGGGACATTGCGAGAGCGCTATGTGGCACGGGCCACGGAGCTGAATGCGCTGCTGGATCGTGCACACGTAGAGGATTTCTCAGTTATCAATGAGAATCGCTCAATAGCTGATGTTGCGCAGGAAATGCTCATCCGCCTCAGGATGGCTGTAGCCCCTCTCCACCAATTCTTTGAACAAGAGCTTCTTCGCATTGAGTTTATAAACCACTTGAGCGGCTGGCTGATTTCCTGGAGGCAAGCCCCAGCACCCCTTCGCTCTTGATGGCTGCAGCTCGCGAATCCGGACTGACGGCCTACGATGCCGCTTACCTTGAATTAGCCCGGAGGCGGAAGTTACCGCTCGCCACCCTCGATGCAAAAATTCGCGCCGCCGCTGAAAAGGCCGGCATAGAAGTCCTCAAGTAAAGTTGTTTGCTTTGGTTGGCGCGCAAGATCACGTAGGCGCGGATGGCAGCGGCATCCTCTTTTGTCAGTTCCTTGGCGAAGGAGACCATGCCCTGCGATTGCAGCAGGCCTCCGCGCACAATATAGAACCACTGGTCGTTGGCCAGGGTGCTGGAATAGCGCAGGTCGGGCAGCAGGCCGCCGCTGACCGCCACGTCGCCGTGGCAGGTGGAGCAGTACCTCTGAAACAGGTGTTCTCCTTTGTGAATGGTGCTAGCGGTGGCGGTTGACGGCGGTGGATTCAGCCTGGGCGGCTCTACTTCCGGCAGTGGCGGCAGCTCGGCTTGCCCGTCGAGTTTGAAAACAAGCATGCGGCTCACGTTGCGCACGCGGCCAGACTTAAATGAAATCTCGCCTGCTGCCAGAGGAAACACGCCGCCCCAGCCGGCCAGCACGGCGACGTACTGCTCGCCCCTGACCGCGTAGGTGATGGGCCCGGCCATGACGCCGGTTTGCGCCGGAAACGACCATAGCTTCCGGCCATTGTCGGCGCGGTAGGCCTCGAAATCTCCGCCGGCGGTGCCTTCAAAGACCAGGTTGCCGGCGGTGGAGAGCACGCCGCCGTTCCAAGGGCCGGCGCGCTCGACTGTCCAGGCTGGTTTCTTCCCCACCGGATCCCAGGCCAGCAGCTTGCCTTTGATGCTGGCAAGAACGGCTTGTTTGATTTTCGGGTCCTGGGGCATGCCCGCGGCCACCATATCCAAGCCGAAATTTTTGGTCAGCTGGCTCATGGCAAAGTGTTCCGGCGACTTGTACTCGAAGCCGCTTTCGTTCACCGGAATGTAAACCAGGCCGGTGAGCGGGCTGTAGGAAGTGGGCTGCCAGTTGTGCGCACCCAGAGGACCGGGCACGACGGGCGGGGGTTGATCGCCGGGATAGCGGGCAGTAGCGGTTTCCAGAGGCCGGCCGGTCTTCAGGTCCACGCCGGTGGCCCAGTTGATGTGGGTAAAGGGCTGGGCGGAAATCAGGGCGCCGGTGGCGCGGTCCAGAACGTAAAAGATTCCGTTCTTAGCTGCCTGCATGAGCACCTTGCGGGGGCGGCCGTTCACGGAGATCTCGGCCAGCATCATCTGCTGGCAAGCGTCGTAGTCCCAGGCGTCGCCGGGAGTCTCCTGATAGTGCCAGACATAGCGGCCGGTTTCCGGCTTGAGGGCGACGATGGAGGCGAGGAAAAGATTGTCGCCTCCGCCCGGACTGCGAATGCGGCGGTTCCAGGGCACGCCGTTACCCACGCCGATATAAAGAAGATCAAGTTCCGAATCATAAACAATGGAATCCCAGACCGTGCCGCCGCCGCCAAATTTCCACCACTGGCCGGTCCAGGTCCTGGCGGCTTTGGCCAGAATGGGTTGTTCGAAAGGCTTGGCGGGATTGCCAGGAACGGTGTAGAAGCGCCAAATGAGCTTGCCGGTTTCGGCGTCGTAGGCGGAAACGTAGCCACGGGCATCCATTTCCGCGCCGCCGTTGCCGATGATGACCTTGCCTTGCACCACGCGGGGCGCTCCGGTGATGGTGTAGCGCCGGGCGGGGTCAATGGTCAGCTTCTGCCACAGCGGTTTGCCGGTGGCGGCATCGAGCGCGACCAGGCGGCCGTCGAGCGTGCTGACAAAAACCTTGCCCTGCCACACCGCGACGCCGCGGTTCACCACGTCGCAGCAGGCGTTCACCGCCCATTGCGGCGGCACCTTTGGATCGTAGGACCAGAGCAGCTTGCCGGTGGCGGCATCGAGCGCCACCACTTTGCTCCAGGCGGTGGTGAAGTACATGACGCCATCTACCACCAGCGGCGTGGCCTCCTGGCCGCGATGAGTGTCGAGGTCGAAGTACCAGGCGAGGCCCAGATGGCCGGCGTTCTGATCGCTGATCTGCTTCAGCGGGCTGAAGCGCTGCTCATTGTAGGTGCGACCGTAGGTAAGCCAATTTTGCGGTTCGCGATCGGCGTTGAGCAGGCGGGCGGCGTTGACCTGAGCGGGGCCTTTTGCCGTTTCAGGTTGCGCCTGCCTCGCCGCCAGCGAGCCTCCCACGCACACTGAAACTGCCAGCGCCAGGAGGCACCACGTTTCGCGCTTGCGCCGATGAGCCCGGTCACCCGTCATAACGGTTTTGTGCTACCATCCCCGACTCGAAAGCGGAGGCAGG
>DASYWT010000399.1:0-1784 GCA_035935775.1 Terriglobales bacterium | reverse complement strand
TAGCAGCGGCATAAAAAGCCCAGCCGGCGGCTACCAGAAAACCGGCACACGCCCACAGGAAGATTCGAAATTTCATGGCGGGCCCTCCCCTCGTCAGGCAAATCATCCCATAAATGGATGCCTGACTGCAAAGCCGGGTGCGCTCACGCTCTGTCGGCTGCACGGCCCTGGACATGCGCCTCGGGACGAAGCCGGACGAGCAGGGCGATAGCTCCACCCACCGCCAGCGCGGCGCCGATCACCAGCAGACCGTTCTTGAAACTGCCGGTATGGGTGCGGATCAGGCCGATGATATAGGGGCCAAAGAATCCGCCCAGATTGCCGATGGAGTTGATCAAGGCAATGGCGGCAGCGGCCGCGGTGCCGGTGAGCAGGCTGGTAGGCATGGCCCAGAACGGCCCCATCATGGAAAAGACGCCCAGCACGGCCACGGTAATGCCGGCAATCATAGGGCCTACGGATGTGGATTGCGCGGCCAGCAGCAGTCCGGCGGCGCCGGCGAAAGCAGGCACGGCAGTATGCCAGCGGCGTTCGCCAGTGCGGTCGGAGTGCACGCCTACCAGCACCATGGAGATGGCGGCAGCAATGTAAGGAATGGTCGAAAGCAGGCCAATGACGAAATCGCTGACCCCGGAGAGGCTGCGAATCAGATTGGGCAGCCACAGGCTGACACCATAGGAAACTGTGTCCAAGCCGAAATAGACCAGCACCAGCAGCCAGATTCCGGGATGGGTAAACGCAGCCCAGACGTTCGTGTGGGTAACGGCAGCAGTTTCCTCGTATTCGCGGCGCAAGGTGCTCAGCAGCCAAGTGCGCTGTTCGTCAGAGAGCCAGGCAGCTTCCTGGGGCCGGTCGGTCAGGTACCACGCCGCCAGGCCGCCCAGCAGCATGGCGGGTATGCCCTCCATGAGGAACATCCACTGCCAGCCCGCCAGGCCGGCATGATGCAGGCCGAGCAGGGCGCCGGAAATGGGCCCGCCCACCACCCCGGAGAGCGGCGCAGCGGTCATGAACCAGGCCACAGTGCGGGCGCGCGCGTCGGCGGGAAACCAGTTCTTCAGATAGAGGATTACGCCCGGGAAAAATCCCGCCTCCGCCACCCCCAGCAAGAAACGCAGTGCGTAGAAGCTGTGCGGGCTGCGCGCGAAAATCATGGAACTGGAGATAACGCCCCAAGCCACCATCAGCCCGGCCAGCCAACGGCGCGCGCCTACGCGCTCCAGCAGCAGATTGCTGGGCAACTGGAAAACAAAGTAGCCGGCAAAGAACAGGCCCGCGCCCAGGCCGTAAACTTCGTCGCTCAGGTGCAACTGGCCCTGCATCTGCAAGGCGGCAAATCCCACGTTGATGCGGTCCAGGTAGGCGACGATGTAGAGAAGGAACAGGAAGGGAACCAGGCGGCGGGTGAGCTTGGCCACCAGTGCGGTTTCGAAGTCGGGTTGGAGGGCGGCGGCCATGGCATCAGAACATAGTGTTGGGCCCATGAAGGGCTGATCAGTCGTCTTCGCCCTCGCTGCTGGCCGGGGCGGTGCGCAGCTGCACTTCGGGCAGTCCGGCGCCGCGCAGCTGGCGATTGAGGGCGGGCAGATCGGCATTTTTGAGCGCGTTCCAACGCTGCATGACAGTGGCGAAATTGCGTTCCGTTTCCGCCACGGCGCTTGCCAGCGCGAGCGTGGGCGCGGCGTCGGCGCGGTCCACGTCGGCGTAGAGCGTGGCAATTTCTCCGTTCAAGCGATTAAGCGTAGCCTGAGCGGACGGCGCGGCCGAAGATCCTCCCGACTTGC
>DASYWT010000398.1:0-3317 GCA_035935775.1 Terriglobales bacterium | reverse complement strand
GACCAGGCAGCCCTTGTCAATCACCACAACCTTCAAGCCCTCGCGCTGCGCCTCGATGGCGCAGGCCAGCCCGGTGGGCCCGGCGCCGATGACCAGCACATCAGTCCAGGCATCGGGACGCGCGTGCGCCTGCTTGCGCGTCAGGGGTTCGGGAGACTTGCTGGTTTTGAGCACGGATTTCCGCGCCTTCTTGCCGGCTTTGCGTGACACAGGTATTTCCCTATGCACGCGATTCTAGCATGCGCATTTTCAGGCTCGGGCGCAGCTACACGCGTCACAAAGGGATGTGCGCTGTAAACTGGGTGGGCGTGCCACCCTTGCTATAATTTTTGGTTCTCGATGGCCTCATCTTTGCCATTGCGTTCATCCCTTTTCAGGAGCTGGTCATCATGGCAACCGCGATGAAAAACCTCACGCGCACGGAAAAAGATTCGCTGGGCACGAAGGAAATTCCCGCCGGCGTTTATTACGGAATTCAGACGGCGCGGGCGGTGGAAAACTACCCCATCTCGGGGATGCGGGCCCATCCCACCTTTATCCAGGCGCTGGGCATGATCAAGCAGGCCGCCGCCGAGGCCAACCAGGAACTGGGCCTGGTGGACGAAAAGCGGGCCCGCGCCATCGTCCAGGCGGCCAAAGAGGTGCAGCAGGGCAAGTGGGACCGGGAGTTCGTGGTGGACGTTTTCCAGGCGGGCGCCGGGGTCAGCCTGCACATGAACAGCAACGAAGTGATCGCTAACCGCGCGGTGGAAATTCTGGGCGGCGGACTGGGCGACTACTCGGTTGTGCACCCCAATGACCACGTCAACTACGGGCAGAGCACCAACGATGTGATCCCCACCGCCATGCGCGTCAGTTCCCTGCTGGAACTGGAAAAGCTCTATCCCGTGCTCGACGGCCTGGCGGCGGCGTTCGAGACCAAGGGCAAAGAGTTCTGGCCCATTCTGAAGTCTGGCCGCACGCACATGCAGGACGCGGTGCCCATGCGGCTGGGCCAGGAATTCGCGGCCTATGCCGGCGCCATCCGCCGCGCCAAGGATGCGATCCGGCAGTCAGCCGAGTTGCTGCGGGAGCTGGGCCTGGGCGGTTCGGCGGTGGGCACGGGCATCAACACCCACCCCGACTACCGCGAAAAGGCCATCGCCAACCTGGCGCGCATCTCCGGGCAGAAGCTCAAGCCGGTGGACGACATGCGCTACGCCATGAACTCCAACCTGTGCATGGCGGCGGTGTCTTCGGCGCTGCGCAACCTGGCGCTGGAGGTGATCCGCATCTCGAACGACCTGCGCCTGCTCTCCTCCGGGCCCAATACCGGCTTCGGCGAAATCAACCTGCCGGCGCTGCAGCCCGGGTCCTCCATCATGCCGGGCAAAATCAATCCCGTCATGCCGGAACTGGCGGCCATGGTTTCCTTCCAGGTGGTGGGCAACGATGTGTCCGTGGCCATGGCGGTGCAGGCCGGGCAGCTGGAGCTGAACGTCATGATGCCCACCATGGCCTACAGCGTGCTCCAGTCCATCACCATTCTGACCAACATGCTGCGCCAGTTCACCGAGCGCTGCGTGAAGGGCATCACGGCCAACGAAAAGAAGAACACGTTCTACGCGCAGAGCACAGTTTCGCTGGCGACGGCGCTCAACCCCTATATCGGCTATGCCAAGGCGGCGGAAATTGCCAAGGAGTCGGTGGCCACCGGGCGTTCGATAATTGAGATTGCCCGCGAAAAGAAGCTGCTGAGCGAAAAGGAAATTGCCGAGATTCTCGATCCCCAGCGCATGACCGAACCCCAGCGCCCGCTCGAGGCCGCGGCCAAGCGGGAGGAGATCAAGGCAAAGAAGTGACCGCGTTTTGCGGGCGTCCGAGCCCGCAGCGGTCATCCTGAGCGCAGCGAAGGATCTCCGCGCGGATGCACACAGATAAACGCGGATGAGCTTCCTTTGTGGCGCGGGCGCCCTCGCCCGCGATTATGGCGAAGAAGACGTACCTCTGTTGCGCTCGCCTCGCAAGCTCGGTTCGCGCTCCAAAATTTCAGGACGCAACTATTCCCAGGGCTGACGGGAGGCCGCGGCAAGCGGGAAGAGATCAAAGCAAAGAAATAACTTCATTCGCCGCGGATAAAAAGCCGCTTAGCACTGAGATCCCGAAAACACAAAGTTGTCATCCTGAGACGAGGCGCGGGCGAACCGACCCCGCGCCGAGCGAAGGACCTCTGCACTTCCGGCACTACTGGCGCGGCCGCAGGGAGTTTTCTCTTTGAGAGCGCCTTGCCTGCGGTGATTCGCGACATTTGAGACCCCCAAAATATGGCGACAAAATTCATTCGAACAGCATCTTGAGGCCCGCTCATTGTAGAGGTCCTTCGCTCGGGTGCGGGTTTGTATTCTGCACCCTCGGCTCAGGATGACATTGCTATGAAAAATGAAGTCTCCATGCTATTCCGCGTGTATGCGCGGTGAGGAAGTTGGGACAATCCGCGGTGAAGAAGTTGGTTTAGAAGGCCCAGCGTAGCAGGGTTGCGCCGACCGTGAAGCCGGCGCCCACGGATGCCAGCATCACCAGATCGCCTTTCTTCAAACGGCCTTCCTGGCGCGCCGTCTCCATGGCCAGGGGGATGGTGCCGGCGGTGGTATTCCCGTAGCGGTCAATATTGATGATCACGCTCTCCTGGCGCAGGCCCAGCCGGTCGGCGGTGGCGGTGATAATGCGCTTATTGGCCTGGTGAGGGATGAAAGCATCAATGTCACTTCCCTTCAGGTTATTGCGCGTCAGCACCCGATCACAGACCTCTGCCATCTTACGCACGGCGTACTTGAACACCGCCTGGCCGTCCTGGTGAACGTAGTGCATCTTCTTGTCCACGGTTTCGTGAGTGGAAGGATGCAGGCTGCCGCCACCCGGCATGTAGAGCGCGCAGCCGCCGGAACCGTCCACCTCGTGCAGAAAATCAATGATGCCTTCGGAATCGCCGTTGGCCGGCTCCAGCAGGACCGCGCCCGCGCCATCACCGAAAATCACGCAAGTGGCGCGGTCGGTGTAGTCGATGATGGACGACATCACATCGGAGCCGATGACCAGCACGTTTTCGTGGGCGCCCGTCATCACGAACTGGGCGCCTGCCTGCAGCGCGTAAACGAACGCCGAACAGGCGGCGGAAAGGTCAAACCCCCAGGTGCCGGGAGCGCCGAGCTTGTGCTGCACCAGGCAGGCGGTGGAAGGAAAAAACATGTCGGGAGTCACGGTGGCCACGATGATGGCGCCGACGTCCTTCGGTGCCAGACCACGCTGGGCCAGAGCCTTGCGCGCCGCCTCCACGGCCA
>DASYWT010000397.1:0-9722 GCA_035935775.1 Terriglobales bacterium | reverse complement strand
TTGAAAAGGCCGTGCGCCATCGCGGCCCGCAGGAGGAGTTTCACCTGGCCGCCAGCAGCACGCCGGGCGCGCTTAAACTTGAAAAAGATTTATTCGAAGGGGTAATTGAGGATTAGCCACAGAGACACTGAGGACACAGAGGTTCTGATTTCATAAAACCGATTCCTCTGTGTTTCTGTGGCGAAAAACCAGGCAGCCGGAATGCCTGTAAACTGCGGAAGTAACGCGAGCCGGCGCCGGGGTCCTTCGACTCGGGCGTTCGCCCTCGCTCAGGATGACAGCTGTGAAGGATAGGGTGGTGCAGGATGCGGAGGGCTCCTTCGCTGCGCTCAGGATTTCGCCTGCGGGCTCGGACGCCCGCAGAGCAGCTCAACTTCGACTCGGGCGTTCGCCCTCGCTCAGGATGACAGCTGGCCGAGGGTGGTTTTCACTCGTCAATCGAAAATCTTCAATCGTCAATTCCTCCGCCTGTGGCGCTCCTATTTCGCGGGCAGCGCTTTGATAATGTCGCTCAGCAGATCGGGTTGATTCGCCTCGCGCTCCAGGTGAGGATACATTTCGCCGCCGTGATAGTTGAGCGAGTAGGTGGTGAAGTAGTCCGTGTTCTCAATCAGCAACTGCAGCGGTCCGTTCGCCGTTTTGGTGGCCTTGAGCGCGTCGTGCCACACTTCGGGCGTGAACTGGCGGCTGTTGACCGCAATCACCTTCATGCCCGGCCCGATGCCGGCGTTGGCGGCCAGTCCGCCGTGCACGGTATCCACGATCGTGCCGTCATCCCGAAGGGCCAGGCCCACGGAATATTCGGCATTGATGGCCTTGCGGTCTTGCTCGGAAAGTTTCGACATTTCCGAGGGTGTGTCCGTGTACACCACACGCCAGCCGCTGCCCTCAATGCCGCCCAGCGGCGCGTGTGCCGCATGGGTGGTCAGCCGCTCGTGCCAGAAGCCGCGCCAGTCGTAAGGCGCAATTTGGTTGAGCGTGCTCACCAGCTCATCAAAGGTGTAGGGCTTCACCATGGGCGCCTGGTTGGCCTGCGGCGTGGGCCCGGCATAGAACAGCTTGCAGAAGTCGTTCAGCGACTTCTGGTTGTGCGTTTGCTGGCGGATGATGACGTCGGCCCACAGCCAGTCGAGCACGCCTTCCGGGTAGAAGTCCACGCCGCGCCGCCACGATGCCCACTGCGGCGAGCCAAAGTACAGGACCGGAGCAAAATCGTCGGTGTCCTGCAAGTTGCGCCAGATGCGGCCGGGGCGGTGATCAAGCATAGCTCCGGTCATGGCCAGTTCCTCACGAAATTCCTGCGCGGTCCACAGGCTGCTGCGTGCGGTGAGCACATCGCCGAGGTACGAAGTCAGCCCCTCGTACACCCACAGCATGGTGGTGACCATGGGCTGCTCGTAATCGGGCGTGGTCAGGTCGGCGGGACGCCGGTACTTGCCGTTCCAGGAGTGCACATACTCATGGGGCAGCAGGCCGGCCACCAGCTTGCGTTCGCTGGGATTCACCAGGCCATCCTCGCCCACGCGGCTGTCGTCCGACTCGTGGTGCTCCAGTCCGAAGTGGGCGACGTGGTTGCTCAAGCTGTAGAGGAAGTGGTAATCGCGGTAGTGACGCGCGCCAAACAGGGCGTAGGCCTGCTCGACCAGGTTGCGATACTGCTGCCAGACTTCGGGCGGCGCATCCAGAGCGGCGGCGCTGTCGGCGGCGATGTCCATCTCGTGCGGCGGATACTCGCCCGCCGGGCTCAGCGGCACCACCTTCAGATACTCGCCGGCAATTACCGGCGAATCCACCAGGGTGTAGAGCGACACTGGCTTGAACTGGACTTCACTGCCGCTGTGGCTGGCCACCGGCAGCGCGCTGCCGAACTTCCAACCCTCGGGAAGGCGCAGGCTGGCGGTGTAGGTGATCTGGTCGGCAGGCCAGCCCTTGGGATAGAGCAGCACCTGGTTCCAACTGACTACGGTCATGCGCGCCGTGGCCGAAGCCGCTCCTGAGAAGCCGCGCTCGCCCGCCGGCGATAAATAGTCGAGCGACGCCTCTACGCTGGTGACGCCCGCGGGCACCTCTACGTGGATGGTGAACATATCGGTCAAATCGCGGCGCCAGTTGAGCGTCTGGCCGTTGCCGGTGAACTTCAGGCCGGCTGTATCCACGATGGGCCCGTCGGGCGCGTGTTCTCCGGGAATCCACTTGGGGTAATAAAGCGTCAGGGTGCCCGGAGAGGCGGGGATGGTCATTCGGGCGTGGAAAATTTTTCGCGGCGCCTCGGTGGCATCCACCGCCAGCGTGATGCTGGGCGCTTTGGGTTGGGCAAGAGAGGGAAGCGAGAAAATCAGAGCAGCAATTACCGCGACCAGCGCACGGCAGCGGGGGAGAGACATGCGCACGCTCCTGCTACTACGAGGTTCAGCCCTGGGGGCGAAAACCCATAACTATAGCAGGCTGGTGCGCCGGATGTCGAAGTGGAACACATCGTGCCACGATAGACCGGATTGACGATTGATACGTCAGCAATCAGCACTCAGCAATCAGCATTCAGCCACCCACCGCCACAATTTGTGGGTAAGGTTCTTGCGGGCAATTTCTTTGGCTGAGTGCTGACGGCTGAGTGCTGAGCGCGGTTTATCAATCATCAATCATCAATCGTCAATTACTCGCGTTCGCCGGACTTAAACTCCGTCCACCGCCCCGCCTTCATGTCGCGCAGCTTGGAGGACTGCCAGTTGTATTCGGGGTGGGCGGCCAGAAAATCCTTGGCCAGGAAATCATCTCCGCAGGGATGTCCGGCGCGCGCCCACAAGCTCATGTTCCCCGCCAACTGACTGTCGGTAGCTTTGCCCTGCACCGCGCCGCCGGGATAGTACGGCCCCCAATCCCACTCGGGGACGCCGCGCGCGGAGACGTCCGTGTGCCCGCAGAGCGTGCGCTCATCAGGGCTCTCCTTCTTGTCATGGCTATCATCGTGGTCGGACAGAAATTTTTCCGCCATCGCCACGTCAATTCTGCCTTTGTTCTCCCGCATCAACTCTTCCCAGCGCACGCGGCGCGCATTCGGCGAAGAGGCCAGATTCGTGGAATCGAACGTAGTCTCGTCTTTTAGCACCTGGGGGGCGCGGGCGAAGTTAGAGCTGACGAAATAACCGTCCTTGGTCTTCCACAGGGGCGTGTGCTTAAGCCCCAGCTCGAGATAGCCGATTTCGCCTGTTTTGCGGTCGCCGATCAGCCAGTCATTGGCGTAGCCGCCGTTATCACCCTGGCGGATGATTTGAGCGTAGCCGTCAATCGAGTTCGCATACTGCAACGCCTTGCGCGAGCGCACGAATTCAGGAATGCCATTCGGGTCCCAGCCGTGAAACTGCGTAATGGTGGTCTCGCTTACCATCAGCCCGCCGGAGTTGATGCCGAAATCGTCATCGCTGGTAATCACTCCTGGTATGCCATCCATCAGGATGCGGTAACCGTGCTGAGGCGCGATATCGAACATTACCGTCCAACGCGAGCCGACGAGGTAACTGGTCCAGTTATTATGAGCGATGACGATCTGGTGATCCTTGGTGTAGCTCCCGGTGGCCACGAAGGAGCTGCAGTTACCGGAACTGTGCAGGGACGGCGCGCCAGCCACTTTGTTCTTTTCGTTCAGCCAGGGCACGTAGTAGTCGGGCACCTCTTCGAAGGCGTTGAGCGCCACTACGTCGTCCACGTCCATGGACACGCCACGTGCTTTCAGACCTTGAGCGATGCCGCTCAACTCCTGACGGTATTCGGCCTCGATATGCGGCCACAACATGTTGCGCGCCGCCTGACGGAAGAATTGCCAGTCGCGCTTAGTATCGTGCACATCCCGCAACTGGATCGCCTGAAAGGTGTCCTCGATCTCGGGCGCGAGCAGGTAACCGTGCTGAAAACCAATCTGCTCCGGCGTGCCCTCCAGGTGCACATAGGTCCAACCGCCGCTTTCGAAGCGGTAAGAATGGAGCAGTCGCGGGTCCTTGGCGCCGGATTGCTGGGCGCGCGCGGGCTTGCCCTCTGCGGCCCGCACCACCGTCGGGTGAGGCGTGCTGAGCAGGGAGAAAACCGCCGCGCACAAGCAGATAACCAGCAGGCTGAGGACAGGAAGAAGCTGGGGACGGGATGGACTCTGCATGTTATGAAACTCCTGGAGATGGCGAGCAACTCGCGCCAGCATTATACGATTCCGGCGATTTCAAGGGTGTCATCCTGAGCGAGCCCGGACCGAGCTTGCGAGGCGAGCGCGAGTGGAAGGACCTTGCGTTTTGTTGTGCGCCGCTACCGAAAATGGCACTCAGCATTCAGCAATCAGCATTCAGCCAGGAGACTTGATAATTGCTGGATGGAGATTTTTAATCCTCAGTTTTCTGGCTGAGTGCTGATGGCTGAGTGCTGAATGCTCGTTCGTCATTCTTCAATCATCAATCGTCAATTCCCTGCTGCTATCATCTTGTCGTGGTGTCCCGTAAAGGCATCTTTATCACCATCGAAGGTCTGGACGGCTGCGGCAAGAGCACGCAACTGGAAAAGCTCGGCGGCGTGCTGCGCGGCGACGGTCTCGACGTCGTCACCACGCGCGAGCCGGGCGGCACCCCTTTGGGTGACCGCATCCGTACGGTCCTGCTCGATTCCGCCACCACCGGCCTTTCTCCCTGGGCGGAGATGGCGCTCATGTTCGCCTCCCGCGCACAGCATTTGCACGAAGTCATCCTGCCGGCGCTGGAGAAGGGCCGCATTGTGCTTTGCGACCGCTTTACAGATTCAACCGAGGCTTACCAGGGCGGCGGGCGCAAGCTGGGCAGCGACGCCGTGCTCACCCTGCATCGCGTGCTCTGCGGCAACATCCAGCCCGACTTGACGATCCTGATGGATTCCGACCCGGCAGCCTCCGTCGCCCGGGCCCGCCGCCGCAACCGTGCCCGGGTCGCCACCGATGCCGGCGAAGCCGACGAAAACCGCTTTGAGCGCGAGAGCCGCGCCTTTTTTGATCGCGTCCACAATGCTTACCAGGCAATCGCCCGCCGCGAGGCCCACCGCTTCCTTGTGGTGGACGCCCGCCGGCCATCGGAAGTGGTTCACCCGGAAATTGTGGCCGCGGTGCGCGAGCGCTTTCGGTTGGCCGCCCGCAGCGCGTAAACCGATTCCCTTCTTTTTGTCATCCTGAGCGCCGCGCGACCGAGCCTGCGAAGGAGCGCCGCGAAGGACCTGCTTTTCAAACCAATCTTGTCAATCACGTTTTGGTTTTCAATCGTCATTCGTCAATCTACAATCGTCAATCCATGCGAAGACTCCTGCTCTTGCTCACCTGCGCCGTTGTTTGTGCTCCGCTTTCCGCCCAGCTTCAGCCCGCCGACCTTTACCATCTGCGCTCCGTGACGGACGCCGACTTTTCTCCCGACGGCAACCACATTGCGTACGTGGTGCAGAACAACGACGGGCCCGGCCGCCCTTACGACCAGATCTGGATCATGGAACTGCGCAGCGGCAAGAGCCTGCAATTGAGCGCGGGCGCGGATACCTCCGGCACTCCGGTGTGGTCGCCCAACGGTGAGTGGCTGGCCTATGACGGCGATTCCGGCGGCAAGTCTGGCCTGTTCATCGCGCGAGCCAACGGTTCGGGAATTCGCTTTCTCGCGCCTATTGAATCCACCAACAGTCCTGAACCGCACGTCGGCCGCACTATTGCCTGGTCTCCTGACGGCAGGCAGATTGCGTTCGTTTCCGCCCAGCTCGGCCCAGAAACCAAGGACGCCTCGGGCGACCCCATGGTCATCACCCGTTACCTCTACAAGCCCGACTACTGGGAGGGCAACACCCACTTCAATGACAACCGGCGCCTGCATATTTTCACGGTGGATCTAGCCTCCGGCAAAGTCCGCCAATTGACCCAGGGGACCGGTTACGAGCACTCCATTGACTGGTCGCCGGACGGAAAAGAGATTCTGTACGCGGCCGAGCATGGCCCTGACGCTGATCGCTTCTTCAACTATGACCTGTTCACGGTGTCGCCGGCCGATGGCACAATCCAGCAACTCACTGCCACGGAAGGCGTGGAGTATTACCCGCGCTGGTCGCCTGACGGCCACATGATTGCTTTTGCCGCCACCAAGCGCGGCCTCACCGACCGCGAAACCAACATGGAAGACACCCACGTCTGGGTAATGAACGCCGACGGCAGCGGCCGGCGTGAAATCGGCGCCGTAATTGACAACCGCCAGGGCGGCGCCCGAGTGGGCTGCGGACGGCTCCTCCGTGTACTTCACCGTGCAGGACCGCGGCAACGACCTTCTATATCGTTTGCCGATGAATGGAGCGGCGCCGCAGGTGGTGGTCGGCGAAACCGGCTGGGTGGGAGCTTTCTCTGTGGCCAAGGATGGCGCGGTCGCTTATAGCTTCGCAACTCCATCCGATTTTTCTGAGCTGTTCCTGCGCCCCGCTTCCGGCGGAGCCGCCCGCCAACTGACCAACCTCAACCGCGAGGCGCTTAGCGGCAAACAGATCGCGCCGGTGGAATCCTTCACCTTTCTGAGCAACGACTTCAAGTGGAACGTGGAAGCCTTTCTGACCAAGCCCATCGGCTTCACGACCGGCCGCAAGTACCCGCTGATCCTGAATATCCACGGCGGACCACACGGGCAACAAGGGCCGGAGCTGAATTTTCGCAACCAGGTTTATGCTTCGCACGGCTACGCGGTGCTGAACGTGAACTACCGTGGCTCGACCGGCTATGGGCAGAAATTTGCCGACGCGGTTTTCGCCGACCAGGACGGCCATGAAGCCATGGACGTGCTTTACGGGGTGAACGCTGCGTTGCGCCGCTATCCGTGGGTTGACCGCGAGCGAATGGGCATTGAGGGGGTCAGCTACGGCGGCCAGCTCACCGACTGGCTGATCACACAAACCAACATTTTCAAGGCCGCCATCCCCATCGCCGGCATCAGCAATTTCATCAGCTACAACTACATGACCTACTACAACCAGTATGAGGCCATGGAGTGGGGCGCTTACCCGCATCAGGACAACCTCATGGACATTTTGTGGGAGCGTTCCGCGCTCAAACATGTGGGCAGCGTCAGCACACCCACCATGTTCATGCACGGAGAAAATGACCCCGACGTGCCCATCGCCGAAGCGGAGCAGATGTACATTGCGCTCAAAGATGTCGGAGTGGAGACGGTGTTCGTGCGCTATCCGCGGGAAGGCCATGGCCTGCGCGAGCCCAAACACCAGGTGGACAGCATGGAGCGCGCCTTCGCCTGGTACGACCGGCACTTTTCCGCACCGCAGCCAAAGCCTACTCCGGCGATTCCGTAGGAAATTGACGATTGAGGATTTACGATTGACGATTGGAAAAGCAGCAGTCAGCACTCAGCCATCAGCATTCAGCCGTGGAAATTGGTTTTAGAGAACCTTGCCCAGCCCCTTGGCGCACGTGGCTGAATGCCGATTGCTGAATGCTGAGTGCTGGATTCTCAATCGTCAATCATCAATCTACAATCATCAATTGAATGGCTTTTTCTGACTTTCACGGCAACGCCGAAACCGTCCGCCGCCTGCGGGAGATGCTGGCGCGGGACCGCTTTCCCCACGCCCTGATCCTCGCCGGCCCACGGGGCGCGGGCAAGTACACCCTGGCGCAGATGCTGGCCAAGGCCATGAACTGCCTGGAGAAGCCGCGCGCTGCCGACGGCCTGCCGGACTTCTGCGGCCGCTGCGACAACTGCGTGCGCATCGCCGAAGCCGACAACCTGGAAGCCCGCTGTGCCGAGGCGATCGAAGCCCGCGAAGGCCTGCGCGATACCGACAAAAAAGAAACGCGCATCTTCGTGCAGACCCACCCAGATGTGCTGGTCATCCCACCTGAGCCCCCGCAAATGCTCATCAAGGTGGACCAGGTGCGGCGGGTGATTGAAACCATTTACTACCGCCCCGGCGCAGGCCATCACCGGGTGTATATCTTCACCCAGTCGGCTTTCATGAAGGAGGCGGCCAATTCCCTGCTCAAGGTACTGGAGGAGCCGCCGGAGTTCGCCACGCTTCTGCTGCTGGCCGAGAATCCCGGTCAACTGCTGCCCACTATCCAGTCGCGCTGCATCACCCTGAGCCTGGCCGCACTACCGGCTGCAGAGATTGAGCACGATCTGGCCACAGAGCGCCCGCAGTGGTCGGCGAAACAGCGCGCTCTGGTGGCTCGCCTCGCCGAAGGCGCCATCGGCCGCGCCCGCAACTTTGACGTGGAAGCCTATGCCGCGGCCCGCGCCGACGCCCTGGTACTGCTGCGTTCTGCCCTCTCCGGCTCCGACCACAGTGCCTTGTTCAAAGTGACCGAGAATTATCGTGCCGGAGCCGAAGGCCAGGAGAAAACCCAGCGCCTGATTCGCGCCCTCTATTCCCTGCTCCAGGACCTGGTGTTCTTTACAAATCGCACACCCGAGCTGGCGCGCAATACGGACATCAGTGCGGAACTGAAGTCTCTTGCCGCGGGCGCGGATTTTGCCTGGCTGGCCGCGGCCAGCGACCGCCTGGGCGAAGTGGAAAGCGGCATGCGCCGCAATCTGCTGCGCTCGCTGTCGCTGGATGCGTTTGCGGTGGCACTGGAGAAGGGCTGACCCACCGGGGTTAAAGCCCGATCCCAAGGGCGTTACCTTCGTGCGGCTGAAGCCGCACTTCCACGGCAGTTGGGGCACCCTTCATGATTGCGGCGGCGCCCATCATAGTTGCGGCACATCCTAGTTGCGGCATCCATCAAATGACGATGTACCGCTCGAGCGTGGAGGGCTATCAGCCGGTACCTTCGCCAGGTGACTACCGTCACTCGTCGCAATTTGCGAAAAACCGCCGCCGGATTGTTTCGGCACCGATTTCTGTGGTAGCTTAAACGCAGTCTCACACCCCTACTCGTTCTTCACGCAAGCAATACAGGGTGTTTACTCCGCGCGACAGCGTGCGCGATTGCAACCATGGACGGTGGTGACATGAAAGATAGCCTGGATGCGACAGCGGTGGAACGCGCGGCGGATGCGGAAGAGTTCTCCAACCGCAAGTTGATTCGTCCTCTGCTCAACCATAACAACGACCGCAACCATCGTGCTGAGGCTCCGATGGAGCGCCGTGATCGCAACAATGGGCCAGCTCCCCGCAAAAACGTTCCTCCGGAACAGACCAACGCCGAAAACTTCTACTACCAGAAGCAGATGCAGAGCCATACTCCCATGGTGGTGGTGCTGCGCGACGGCGAGGAACTTCACGGCGTCATCGAATGGTACGACAAGAACTGCATCAAGCTGGTACGTAACGGCCTGCCCAACATGATGGTTTACAAACCCTCCATCAAGTACATGTACAAGGAGTCGGAGAACGGGCGGCAGTAGCGGGCGCCTCTTGGCTCTTAGCTGTTAGCTTTTAGCTCTTGGCTGTTAGCTCTTAGCTCTTCCTACCTGCAGGGTTACCGATAAACTTCCAAGTCTTCCCCTTCTACTTTTCCGGGTCAGCCGAAACATTCGCCATTGTTGCGTCAGCGCCAAAAGCCAACGGCTAAGAGCTAACAGCCAAGGGCCAGGTCTTCGATTGCGGCCTGGTAGTACAATTGCCGGCTTTCCGGAGAGCAACATGCGAACCCTGTTTGCCGTCTGCACACTGCTGCTGCTGGCCAGCGTGGTTGCCGCGCAGGAAACCGAAACCGAGCGCGAGGCCGGCCGGGATGTGGTCCG
>DASYWT010000396.1:0-4768 GCA_035935775.1 Terriglobales bacterium | reverse complement strand
CCGTCGTCCCGCTCTGGTCCGGCCCGCATTGCATACTGCCATCGGCTCCGAAACCAATCATCTTGTCGCTGCCGCCGCACAGCAGCGAACTCCCCGTTCCCTTCACTCCGCCCAGCGCCCCTGCGCTCAAAACCGGTATCGAAGTCAGAAAGTCGCCGGCATGCTTGCCGTCCAACAAGTCAGCGTTCAAGTTGCTCACCACGCCCGCATCGCTGATTCCTGTAATCTTTGGCGTGCTGATCGAAGTTCCCACATACAACGTTCGCAAACGGTGCGTCAGGTCGCCGATGTCGGAAAGATTGTCGTTCGGCGGCAACAACGGCCAGCTCAGCCCTCCTCCCCCACCTGCCTGGTCGGCCCCGCACGTCAGCGCGTGGGTGCTGGAGTTATAAAGCAGCTTATCGCCGCTTCCCGAGCACCCATTGGTGCCGGTCGTGGGCAGCGACCACCACCAGGCGCTGCCGCTGCCGCCTCCGCTCTTGCCCAGCAACTGGTCGCCGCTCCCCGCCGATCCTCCCAGCCATCCCAGGTCCAGCACCGGACTGCTCCCCGCTTGCGGTACCAGCCCCGCCGCAGGCGTCGTGCTCAGCGCCGTATTCGCTACCAGGCCGGAGGCGGTTAAATCCACGTAATGCCGCGTGCTGGCCTGCATCGGCGCCGTAGGATCGCCCGGCAAGGTCAGCGGCCCCGTCATGCTATCCCCGTTTTTCCTCACGTACGACCCTTCGCCTACCGCCACCACCGCCTGGTCCACGTACGCCTTGTTCACCACGTCCCCGTTCCCTTGCGGTGCGGGCACGCTGGGCGCCGCCGTGAACTGCTTCACGCCGCTGATCACCTCCGCCCCGTCGCGGTGAACCACGGCCGTATCGTTCGCCTTGTTCGCGATGGCGCTGTCCACGTACTCGCGCGTCACCATCTGCACCGCCATCGTGCTTGGCGCCAGCCGGCTGCGAATCGCCGCGATGGTTGCCGGCGAACTCGCCGGCACCACCCAGTACTCCGTGCTCGTCGTGCCGTCATCCAGCTTGAGCACCACTTTGTAATACGTTCCCGCCGGATTCGCTCCCGCATTGGGCGCCAGCTCAATCTGCACTTCTCCGTTGGCTCCCAGGGTCACGTCCATGCTTCCTGCCGCCACCGGCTTGTTGTCTGCCGTGGTGAATGCCGGCCAGGAAATCAGCAGCGTGCCCCGCGCCGGGCTCCCGTCCGCCCGGTACAGCACGTCGCTGATGGTTGTCATGGCCGGCGTGCTGCCCGTCGCGCTCATGGCCGCTATCACCAGCAGCCAACAAAAATGCCGCCCTGTCCGGCGGCGCATCTTCGCCATACTTTTTTCGCTCCTGCCAATCCCGCGGGTCTGATCTCCCTCACCGGCTCGCGCTGCCGGGGTATCCCCGCCCGCACGCCGGCAAAAATAAAAAAGGGACACGCCCTCTCAGGCGCATCCCCGGCTTCTGCTCTCTATTTTCAGAATAGCAAATTCAGCAACTATTCCGTGACTTCCTTCCCTGGATGTTTGTCCAATCTGCCGAACAACTTGCAGCCCTTTCCTGCACTCTCTCCCCTTGACAGCCCTTTGGCCTGTCATCCTGAGCGAGGCAGCCCGATTCGCTCGCGAATCGGACTGCGCAGTCGAAGGACCCCTGCGCTGTGAATCTCATCACTCCCGTCTCAGGGAGTATCCAAGAATCCGGGTCCAACGCGCTCAGCGCAACGAAGAACCCGTGCACCTCGCGAGCAGCGTCACGACCCTTCGCATCCGCCCTAACTCTCAACCCTGTCATCCTGAGCGAAGCGAAGGACCTGCTTTTGCCCGCTCATTGTGAGCTCGTACCAGCTGCCGCGGACGACACCGCGGAGGCGGGAATAGAGAGGGCCTGGTCGAGGCGCAGCTTCATGCCCGACTGCGCGGGAATTTCTACGTCCTTGCCCTGAGTCGCCAGCACGTAGCCGCCGCCGGCGATGGCCCCAATCGCCAACCCCTTCAAAGCGCTGCCAAAAATCAAGCCCGCCACGGTACCCAGTCCCGCGCCAATTCCCACATCTTTCGCCACCGTTTTACCGCCGGTGCTGGAGGTCACTTCGCCTTCTTCGCCCGCTTTTTTGTCATGCACCGAAAGAAGCGTAGCTTCCACAGGGAAAGACTGATGGCTGGGCAGAGTGATATCGCGGAAACGAAACGCCAGCCGTCCTTTGCCCCGCACCACGGGCAGGGTCTTACCCTGTTCTGATTCCGTCACCTCGCCGTTGATAACGGTCCCGGCCGGAATGGCCACTTCGCCATTGGCGGCGTGCACCGGCTGCGCCACCACCGCGGTGAAGGTATCGCCCGTCTTGGCGCTCTTGCTGGAAAGGGCGTCCTGCAGGGTGGCATCAATCTCCGTTCCTGCCGCGACCGTCAACTGGGCGGCTGCCGCTTTGGCGGCGGGAGCGGCAGCGGGACGGCTCTGCAGCTGCGGGTTGGCAGAGGCGGCCGCTTGCGGCGTCTGGTCGAAAACCGGCTGCGCGCCGGCGGCAACCGTCTGGAAGCTCGCGGCCTCGTTGCGCGTGCCCTGGCCGGTATCAACCTGGAAATAGTAGGTGGCCCCCGGCTGCAGACCGGAAAGATGGACGCGGTGGTAGGTGTTCGCGCCGGGTTCCTCGGCGGTTTGTGCCAGGCTGCTCTGGTTAGTCCCGTAATAGACCTTGCTGGGCGAAGGCGTACCGGTAGACCAGGTGATAACGGCGGAGGTGTCGTCCGCGTACTGAATGCTGGGACCCTTGCTGATGGCCGCGGCCACCGGCTGGTTAAGGCGCGCGGGCTGCAGGTCGCGTTCCGCCGCCGCGCCCGTGGCCACCGTCTGGAAACTGTTCGTGGCCAGAGTGGAGGACGCCCCGGTATCAATGCGGAAGTAGTAGGTGGTGGAGGGCTGCAGGTTCTGCAGGTCCAGGCGGTGGAAGGTGCGGCTGTTGCGGTTCTCCGAGACCTGGGTGAGGTTCTTCTGGTCGCTGCCGTAGTAGACGCGCGATTCGGTGGCAACGTCTGTCGTCCAGGTAATGACCGCGAACTGATCGTCGGCGTATTCAATGGACGGGCCTTGCGTAATGCGGGCCGCGGTCACATTGGATGACTGGGTGGGCGGAATTACGGCCCCCGCCAGCGCCACCCATCCCAGCAAAAACACGAGAGACGCAGTCAAGCCTCTCCTCATAATCACCTCGCCTTTTCCTCAATTGGCAAATGGATGTTTCACACGACTTAGATGCAGTGTTGCCGCCCAACGCAGTCGAAAATCTACCACACCGACACGGAGGCACAGGGCAGAAGCACTTTCTTGACAGTCAGGGCGAAACAGCTCTTAGCCCAGGGCGTCAGCCCTGGGAAAGCGTGCCAATAAATTTGGGCAGTGCGAGCGAGCCCCGCGAACGAGCGCATGGCTGCCCACCCGCGCCGCCAGACCGCCTCAACTTGCTCCAAACTGTTCGCCGGCAGCATCATATGAACATAGGTTTGCTGGCAGGAAGGAAGAACAGTGCGAGCACAGATCAAGCTGGCCCGGGTGTTCGGAGTGGAACTGGGCCTGCACTACAGCTGGCTCATCATCGCGGTGCTGATTGCCTTTTCCGCCGCCGACTACTTCCATGGCATCCACCCGGAATGGAGCACCGCGGTGGTGTGGGGAATTTCCATCATTGCCGGCGTGTTGTTCTTCGTTTTCCTGTTTGCCCATGAGCTCTCGCACGCGCTGGTAGCCAAGGCGCGGGGACTGCCCATTCACAAGATCACGCTGTTCGCCCTGGGCGGCATGGCGCAGATCGAAAAGGAGCCGACGCGGGCGAGCACGGAATTCTGGATGGGCATCGTGGGGCCGCTCACCAGCTTTGTGATTGGGTGCGCGCTTTTCGGGCTGGCCATACTTGCGGGATGGAGTTGGGCCTCCAAGCCGGCAACCCCGGGCCAGGCCATTCTGGTGTCTCTGGGCTACGTCAACGTTCTGCTGGGCGCCTTCAACATGATTCCCGGCTTCCCGCTCGACGGTGGACGCGTGCTGCGCGCCATCATCTGGGGAATCACGAAGAGCGCGGACCGCTCCACGCGCATCGCGGCGCGCATCGGGCAGTTGGTGGGGATCGGCTTCATTCTGTACGGTATTCTTGAATTTTTTCAGCAACAGACCTTCGGCGGCCTGTGGTTGGCGTTTATCGGCTGGTTCCTGATGAATGCCGCCGGGGCCAGCTACCTGCAACTGAAAGCCAGCAACGCGCTGGCGGGCGTGAATGTGGGACAGGTAATGTCGCAGGACTGCCAGGCGGTGGAAGCGCTCATTTCCCTGCAGGATTTTGTGGACCACTTCCTGCTGCGCACCGGACGGCGCTGTTTCCTGGTGGTGGACAACCAGAGGCCCCTGGGGCTGATAACCCCGGCCGAGGTGCGGCAGGTCCCGCGCGACGACTGGAGCGTCACCAGCGTGCAGGCGGCCATGAAGCCCCTGGAACGCATTCACTCGGTGACCCCGGAGACACCGGTGATGAACGCCATGGAAGTGATGGCGCGAGAGGACGTGAACCAGTTGCCGGTAGTCTCCGATGGCCATCTGGCGGGGATTTTGAGCCGAGCCCACGTGCTGGAGCTGCTGCGCGCAAGGTCCGAGGTAGGGTCAGGGCGGTAGCCATCCCGGCACAGAAACAGCCAAACGAAGAAGTGCACCTCCCCATTCGTCTCCCTTCCATCTTCTGTTTCGGGCTAGTGTGGAAGCACCCGGCTCTCGCTTTTACTGGCAAACCG
>DASYWT010000395.1:0-6091 GCA_035935775.1 Terriglobales bacterium | reverse complement strand
TGACAGCTGAGTGCTTTCGAAGAAACCTTCGCTTCGCTCAGGTTCGCGCCGCTACTTCGGCTGCAGCGTTTGGGCGATCATTACCTGGCGTTTGAACGCCTCCACCATGCTCTCATCCAGCCTTACTTCGGTGGGACGCTTGGTCAGGCTCATGCGGTCAATTTTGTCCTGCAGTTTGAGCAGGGCGTAGAAAAGGTTCTCCGGGCGCGGCGGGCAGCCGATGACGTACACGTCGGTGGGCACAATGCGGTCCACGCCCTGCAGCACGGCGTAGGTGTTGAAGGGCCCGCCCACGGAGGAGCAGGCGCCCATGGAGATGACCCACTTGGGGTCGGGCATCTGGTCGTAGATGCGCTTGACCACCGGCGCCATCTTGAGCGTGACCGTGCCGGCTACGATCATGAGGTCGCTCTGGCGCGGGCTGGGACGAAAAACCTCCGAGCCGAAGCGGGCAATGTCGAAGCGGGCGGTGGAGGAGGCGATCATCTCGATGGCGCAGCAGGCCAGGCCGAAGGTCATGGGCCACAGCGCCGACTTGCGCGCCCAGTTGAAAACGTAATCTACGCTGGTGATGAGGAAGTTCTTTTCAAACTTATTCTGCAGCCAGGCCATGAGTCCTCTGGGGTCTTGGGAAGCCTTGCCCTGCTCTTCGCGCTACTCGCCCGCCAAACATTTCAGTCTAGGGCGGGGGGGAGGGCGTGTCAAACAATCCGTCGAGCGGACATCCCCATTCTCAAAAGGGTGGAGCAGGCCTTCAGGCCTGCAGGAAAGGGCATGCAATGGATGCAGGCTTTAGCCCCTGAGGTACTCTGCGGCATCTTGCAATGTGTTCCAAAGGTATCTCAGCGGCTGAAGCCGCCCTAGCATCAGCCCTTTTCACGCAGGGCCGAAGGCCCTGCTCCACCCCAAGGCATGCGCTTTGTTGACACAGGAAGGCCCTGCTCCACCCCACAGCATGCGCGTTGTTGACACAGGAAGGCCCGCCTCCACCCTCTTACCCTTGTGAGCAAGGATGCGGGCTTTGAGCCCCGGGGGGATTTCTCGCGGACTAAAGTCCACTCGGAATAAAACAAAGAAAAGGCCCGATTCACCCGGCTGAAGCCGGGTGCGCTTCCACAGAGCAGCGTGCTTCCACAGAGCAGCGGGCTTCCACAGAGCAGCGGTGCTTCCAAAGAGCAGCGGGCTTCTAAAGAGCAGCGTGCTTCCAAACAGCAGCGCGCTTCCAAACAGCAGCGCGCTTCCAAACAGCAGCGTGCTTCCAAACAGCAGCATGCTTCCAAACAGCCGACGACGGCGGCTGAAATTCGAGAACTGCCCCACTCAAGCAAAAAACGCTTAAATTGGCCACCCTTTCTCTATCCCCGCTTCAGCGTCGCGCGCAGCGCTTCAATCAGCGCCTTGGGGCCTTCGTCGGCCAGCACGTTGGCATCGGGATTAATCTTCGGGTCGGGATATTTCGTTTCGGAAATCGTGACCAGGCGGCACTCGGGGCAGTGCTGCCGCACCAGTTCGGTCAATTCCTCCACCGTTTCGCTGGAAAGCGTGTAAGTCAGCACCACCACATCGTAGCCGCCTCGCCGCACCGCCACGAGGGCGTCCGCCTTGCTCGCTGGAATGGTTACGTTGAAGCCATGAGCGCGCAGCACCTCCGCCCGGTAGAGCGCCAGCTCCCGGATCTTTCCAAACATCAGAACGCGATTCCGGGGGGCGCTTCGGACCTGGCTCTTGCGGGTTCGGCCATTTGCCTTGGCTGACCTCCGGCGGCGATTATTGCCGGCGGCCTGGAGTGGGAGGATTAAAGGAAATTCGCGGACGGATGCGACGCTGGGTACGGCAAGGGAGAGACTGCCCATAGCGGCTACACTGTGCCTCCGGCGAAGAATTAGCCTGCTGGCGCGAAGTAGTATACCCAAGCGCACAAGCCCCGGTGTGGGCGGCCAGCGGAAATCCAGAGTTGGAGTTGAGCATCCTCGCTCAACGTGGTCTTCGTCAGGTCGTGAGAGAATAGGGGAACTTTCCCCACGATGGCGGTCAAAACACTTACTTCGGACGCGGCAGCCTCGCCGCCGGCCCTCGCCCGCACGCCCGGCAGCAACTGGCGCGACTCCTTCTTTTGGATGGTTGCCATCGGCTTTCTGCTGCGACTGGGAGCCATTCTTGTCCTGCACACTTACCGCTATCGCAGCACGGAGGGCCATTTCGATTTCGGGTACGAAATGGGGCGGATTGCGGCCGCCATCGCCTCCGGGCACGGGTTCAGCAATCCTTTCCAGACGCCCACCGGACCCACGGCCTGGGAGCCGCCGCTCTATCCTTATTTGACCGCCGGAATCTTCCGGCTGTTTGGGATTTACAGTTACGCCTCGGCTTTCGCGCTGCTCACCATCAACAGCTTCTTTTCAGCGCTGACCGCGATTCCCATCTACCTGATCGGCAAACGCACCTTTGGCTACACGGTCGCGTTGTGGTCGGCCTGGATGTGGGCGGTGCTGCCCTTCACCATGTACTGGTCCACCAAGTGGGTGTGGGAGACCAGCCTTTCGGCGCTGCTGCTGGCGGTTATTTTTCTGCTCGCGCTGCGGTTAGAAGAGTCACAGGGCGGACGGTTATGGGCCGGGTTCGGCGCGCTGTGGGGAGTAAGCGCGCTTTGCAATCCGTCGCTGCTCTCGTTTCTGCCCGTGTCGCTGGCCTGGATCTGGCACCGGCGCCTGAAGGCGCGGCGTTCCTGGCTGCCGCAAACCGCCCTCGCCCTCCTGGTGTTCGCCGCGGTAGTGACGCCGTGGACGGCGCGCAACTACCGCGTTTTTGGAAAGTTCATTTTCATTCGCGACAACTTTGGCTCCGAACTACGACTGGGCAACGGTCCGGGCGCCGACGGCACCTGGATGTGGTATCTGCACCCCACGCAAAACGTGCTGCAGATGCGCGAGTTCCAGCGCCTGGGCGAATTGGGCTACATCGCCGAGCGCAACCAGCAGGCACGGGCCTTCATCGCCCAGGACCCGGCACGCTTCGCGCGCCTGAGCGCCAAGCGCTTCATTTACTTCTGGGCAGGGCTGCCACGCTCGTCGAAGATCGCCGCCCTGGCGCCGATCAAGAACTCGATTTTCCTGGCCTCGTCGGTGCTGGCGCTGTGGGGTCTGGGGCGGGCGCTGCGCCAGAAAGTTCCGGGGTCCTCCCTCTTTTTCTGGCTCATTCTGGTTTATCCCGCCGTTTATTATTTAGTATTCCCACATCCGCGTTACCGGCACCCGATTGAGCCGGAAATGCTCCTCCTGGGGGTGTATTTGATTACCCAAGCGGGCAAGAAAAGCGGCACGCTGGTAAAGCCGGTCCGGGTTATCGGCGATCCGCTGAAGCGACTGACCACGCTTTCGGTGGTGATGCCGGTGTACAACGAGAAGGCCACCATCGCGCAGGTGGTGCGCACCGTGCTGCAGGCCGAGGCCGGACTGGAGAAGGAACTGGTCATCGTGGACGACTTCTCCACCGACGGCACACGCGAGGTGCTCAGCGAACTGGAGCGCGAGGCCCGCGGCCGCATCAAGCTCTACTTCCACGAGCGAAACCAGGGCAAAGGCGCGGCCGTGCGCACCGGCTTCGCCCAGGCCAGCGGCGACGTGGTGCTGGTGCAGGACGCCGACCTGGAATACGATCCGCGCGACTATCCCGTTCTGCTGGAGCCCATCCTTAATGGGCGGGCCGATGCTGTGTTCGGCAACCGTTTCCATGGCGGCACGCACCGCGTGCTCTACTTCTGGCACTTCCAGGCCAACCGCTTTCTCACCCTTTTCTGCAACCTGCTGTGCAACCTGAACCTGAGCGACATGGAAGTGGGCTACAAGGCTTTCCGGCGCGAGGTGCTGCAGGCGATCCACCTGCGTTCGGACCGCTTCGGCTTTGAGCCGGAGGTGACCGTCAAGGTGGCCAAGCTGGGCTGCCGCATCTACGAAGTGCCCATTGCCTACCACGGCCGCACCTACGAAGAGGGCAAGAAGATCGGCTGGAAGGACGGCGTGGCCGCCCTCTTCCACATGCTGAAGTACCGCTTCTTCGACTGAGGCAAGGAGAGACCCATGCGAATGCCTGCCATGCTGGTGCTGCTGTGCCTGGGGATGCCGGCCCTGGGCGCCGCGCAGACCAAGCCGGCAACCACTCCCCATGCCGCCACCGGGGTGAGCGCCAAGCACCAGGACACGGAAAAGCTGATGGAACTGGTGGGCACGCGGCAGATTCTGCGCGACCTTTTCGACCAGGACATCGAGGCGCAGATCGCCGCTATGCGCCGGGCCCGCCCCGATGTTCCGGAACAGTTCTGGCAGGATTTCACCGTGGAATTCAAGCGTCAGGCCAGCCCCGACGAACTGATGAAGGCGATCCTGCCTATTTACGACAAGCACTTCACGCACCAGGAGATCCGCCAGCTCATCGCCTTTTATCAGAGCCCGCTGGGGCGCAAGATCAGCACTACGTTGCCGGAGATCCAGCGCGAGTCGGTGGAAGCGGGCCGCGCCTGGGGCGAAAGACTGGGCGACCGCATGCACAAGGAACTACAGCAACGGCTTACGGAGAAGGGGTATACCGCGCCGCAGTAGGCAAGCTGTTTGGCACACCTTGAAGGCGGACTTATCACCTCGTGCCGCGAGCAAAAATTGTTCGCTCCAGTTCCGCCAAAAAGTGATATTGTGGGCCCGATTCGAGCCTTCAGGAGAGGCTGGAGCCTGTCCTGTTCTTCAGACTGAACCCCAAATTCCGTTCTGGCTCCTTGCCAATCCCAAGGGAGGGGCTATGTTCAAAACGAACCGGCCAAACCTTTCTTCCCCTGTTAATCTGGGCGCCCTCTGCATGATTGTGCTGGGCCTTTGCGGGCTGGGATGGGCGCAAACCCAACATGCTTCGGCGAAGACGACCGCCGCCCTCAAGTACGACCTGAAAGCGGAAAAAAAGGTTAAGGGAACTGTTCAGGAAATGAAAGAGGAGGGCCAGGGCCGCAGCGCGCTGATGCACCTGGTTCTGAAAAACGGCACCGACACCCTGGTTGTGTACCTGTGCCCGCAGCGCTTCATCAAGGACATGGGCATTGAGCTCAAGCCGGGCGACGAGGTGGAGATCATCGGCTCACCCGCCGTGGATAATGGCGTGTCGGTGATTCTGGCGCGGGAAATTGACAAGGGCAGCGACGCTTACGTGCTGCGCGACGACAAAGGCGTGCCGGTGTGGAACTGGCAGCACACCTGAGGCTTGGCAGTTCTTACTTAGCTGAGGATGGGACGGCGAAGTCCACGCCGCGGTTCTCATTGACCTGTTGCGTGGCCCTCAGATCCAGCTCCGCGATGGGAATCCTGGTTCGCCGCTGGTCACTGAACACCCACAAGGTATCGCCCACGATAGCGTAGTTCTCCACCTGGCTGCTGTGTCCATCGCGAAAAACCAGGGTGGTGGAAACGGGCGGCTCATCTTTTGCGTCCGCGTTTGCGTCCTCGGCAGGCGGGGCGGGCGCGACCGCGGCCCGGGGCGAACTTTGCTGTTCCCGCATTTGCTCCAGTTCTTCTCTTAGCAGCTCCACCTGATTGGTCAAGTCACTGACCTGGGCATTGGCCCGTTGCAACTGCTCCGTGTCCTGGGAGGTGTAACTGGACTCGTCGGACAGGGGCGTGCTGTAAAACGGGAAGGAGGCGAAGGGCACAAAGGAGGAGAAGGGCACAAACGACGAAAAGCGCGTCGGCGTGCGGGTGCAGAAGAAAGGATCGAAGAAGGCGTCAGAGAAGCAGCGGTTGTTCGGGTTCACACCGAAGGGAAAATTTCCGTGCCCGAAACCGAAGGTCAAGCCAATGTGTCCGTTGTGAAATCCCGGCCGGCCCAGCGGCCTGAAGGGCGCTATACGCGACGGCACGCCCGGCCGGAAGCCCCTCACCGGCATCGGCCGCGCCATGACGGGCCGCGCCATGGGGAGGGCGCGCATCGCCATGGGAGCGCGCATGGGGGCGATCCTGGCCGGCATGCCGCGCGACTGCGCAAGCGACATTGACGAGAGCAAGGCCAGGACTGCAACGGGCAGCAAACTCCGCATACCCCACCTCCCCTATAGGAT
>DASYWT010000394.1:0-1991 GCA_035935775.1 Terriglobales bacterium | reverse complement strand
TAGCCCAGCATGGAAATCAATGCCGGATTTACGTCTAAAAAACGTCCCTCCAGCGTAGAGCGATAGATGCCGTAAACCGCGCTCTGCACCAGGGAACGGTAGCGGGCTTCCGAATCCCGCAACGCCTGCTCATGCCGCTTGTGCTCGATGGCAGTGGCTACATGCTGCGAAACGAAGGTCAGAATCTCCTTTTCTTTGGTCCCGAAGCGCACGTCTTCGCTGTAACTCTGGACCACCAGGACTCCGATGGTCGTGTTGCCGGTTTTCAGCGGCACCCCCAGCCAGTCCAGCGAGGGCGCCCCGATGCATTCCGCCTTTCCCTGCTGCACCAGCTTGTCAAACACCTCAGGGGTCGCGAGCAGCGGCTCCCCCGCGCCCAGCACATACTCGGTCAGCCCCTTGCCCAGCGGCTTGGGCGCCGGGGTGGGGTCAATTTCATCCACGAAGTAAGGAAAGCTGAGCAGCTTGCTCTCGCGGTCATAGAGAGCGATGTAAAAATTTCGAGCACAAGTCAGTTCCCCCACGATCCCGTGAATGGCGGCGTAGAAGTTCTGCAAGGCCCCGGCTGAGTTGGTGATCTTGGCGATTCGATAGAGAGCCGACTGCAGCGCCTCTGCCTGCTTGCGTTCGCTGATGTCGCGAAAAATGGCGTAAACGGCTATGTGCCCCCCACGCAGTTTCACCGGCATGCCTACGATGGAGACCTCTACCACTGTTCCATCCTTGCGTATGCGCTTGCTTTCCAGGCTGATCTTCTGCCCCCTGGTGATGGCGGTGTGGATGAAATCAACCTCGGCGTTCAGGCCAGGCGGCACGATAATGTCGCCCAGCGTCCTCCCCTGTGCTTCTTCCTGGGTGTAGCCAAACATGCGGGTAAATTCCGCATTGATGTGGGTGATGTGGTAGTGCGGATCGAGAATGGCTATGCCTTCGGGCGCGCTCTGGAAAAGCTCTTCCAGGTAGGCTTTTTGCACCTGCAGGTCGGCTTCCGGTTCCAGCGTGCGCACTCCCGTGGTCAAGTCGCCATTTGTTGGAGCCGGGGCGCTTACGGAAGTGGACGCGATGGATTTGGAGCGATTTTTTCTCTGTGCCGGACGGGTGATTTTTTCACCCATGGGGAGACGCCCTCCGGGTCGCCCAAGACAAAGCAGATAGTAATGTCCACGAGTGTTATCAGAAAGTTACGGACGTAATGGGGGGTTTTCCTCACGCCGGCCAGGCGAATTCCCAGCGGGCGACCGGTAGTGGGGAAGCCCGTCGGTAGAAGCTGCCCGCTGGAGTACCGAGCCGTAACTCAGGGCGAATTGCAACGGCGGCCGTACCGACATCCAAGTGCGTGGTGCGCAGTAGAATTGAGATTGTCCAGGAGGCGCTTATGAAGGCGGAGCCGACGCTCAATAAGGATGTAACTGCCATCATTCACAAAACCGGGGAGGACTGGGCCCGCTACTTTAACTCGCGGCAGCCGGAAAAGCTGGCAGAGCTTTATGCGGAGGATGCCGTTTACCTGCCGCCCCACCATTCGGCTGTTCATGGCCGGGAGGCGATCCGCGAATACCTGAGCCGGCCGCTGCACCACGGCTACAGCGAGCTGAAATTTGAGGTCACCTATATCCGGCAGACCGGCGACCTGGCCTTCGACGTCGGCACCTACACCATGAAAGTACCCAAAGAAGGAGGCGGACAGAAGCCTGACAAGGGCAAATACCTGACCGTGTGGAGAAAACGCCCGGGAGGCGACTGGCACATCGTGGCCGATTCCTGGTCGAGCGATCTGCCCGCACAGTCAGTAGTCAGGGTCGGCAGTCAGGAGTCAGCGTAGCGCCGGCGTCCCGCCGGCTGTCGCGAGGGCATCTTGCCCTCGCTGTGGATCGGGCAGCGACGCTCGCTGCTGCATTTCCATAATTAGTCATACAGAAGAATTCTGCCATCCTAAATCTTCGCCGCGACGATGGACTTATGCCGTGCAAAATGCGGGCGAGACGCCCGCA
>DASYWT010000393.1:0-24456 GCA_035935775.1 Terriglobales bacterium | reverse complement strand
CCCACGGACGGGCGAGGTGGTATATCAGCTGACCAGCATTAGTCGCGTGGAACCCGATGCCTCCCTGTTCCAGGTGCCGGCGGATTATACGGTGCAGGAGGGGCCCATGGTGTTCCAGAAGCGGCTGCACTGAAGTGAGAGGCGGACAATCCCACAGCGATCTAGTGCACTCCAAGGCAAGATAAGCTGGAAGCAGCGCCAACTGGGGAAAGGCTTCTGGCCCAACCACACTGAGTTCGCCGCATGCGGCCGAGAGACATCTCGACCGCTGACGGCGCATCTAAACGGCCAAGGAGAGGTGCTGGATTGTGACTGACCGGCACCGCCTCCGCTTCCGCCCATGGCCCTTAGCAATCTCCAGGAGACAAGTGCGAATAAACCGGCCGTCCCTCTCCAGATTGATCGCGAAATGCTGGCCCGCCGCATAGATGAACTGGGGGAATGGTTTCACAACCTTGATCTGTACGGCGTGCCGACGGCGCCCAACCACTTTCTCGGCGATTTTCCCAACATCAAGTGGAAACATATTGCAGCCGTCATTCCGCAGGACTTGAGCGGGGCAACCGTGCTCGACATCGGCTGCAACGGCGGTTTCTATTCCCTGGAAATGAAGAAGCGCGGCGCGGAGCGGGTGCTGGGAATTGATGTGGACGATCGCTATCTGAAGCAGGCGAGTTTTGCCGCCCGCACCCTCGGCCTGGACATTGAATTCGAGAAACGGTCGGTGTACGAGGTGGACAGCATCTCCGGCCAGTTTGACTACGTCTTATTCATGGGAGTCTTCTACCATCTCCGTTATCCGCTGTTCGCTCTCGATAAGGTGGTAAAGAAGATCGGAGGCAAGCTGCTGTTCCAGACCATGATCCGCGGTTCAGAGCAGGCACGGGCGTGGGAAAGTGATTATCACTTCTGGAACAAAGAAATCTTCACGCATCCGGATTTCCCCTGCGTGTACTTCATTGAGGACAGCTACGCCAACGATCCCACCAACTGGTGGCTTCCCAACCGGGGGGCAGCGGAAGCCATGTTGCGCAGTTCCGGCCTGGAGATCGTTGCCCATCCCGAGTTGGAAACCTGGCTGTGTGTTCCCCAAAAGGTAGCTCGCCAGGGTCAGTACATCCTGGATTTGGAACTGGCCGGGATCTTGTAAGCCTGGGCCTCGAGCCGCGGGATGCGCGAGGAGAAACATGGTTGAAGCGGTGATGCTCTGGAATGAGCCCAACAATCTTTCCCACTGGGACTTCAAGATTGACAGTGACTGGAAGATGTTCGCCGAGATGACCATTCAGGCGGCGCAAGCGGTGCGCCGGGTGAATCCGGAGTTAAAAATCGTTCTAGGCGGCATTTCTCCGGTTGACCCCAACTTCATCCAGCTGATGAAATCGCACGGCGTGCTGGAGGCGGTGGATGTCGTCGCGGTTCACGGCTTTCCCCTCGACTGGAACCACTGGAGCATTCACGCCTGGCCGGCCAAAATTGACGAGATCCGGGCGGTAACCAGAAAGCCGGTCTGGGTTTCCGAGGCGGGAGCTTCGTCTTTCGGCGCGGAAGAGGTGCAGGTATTCGGTCTGAAGAAGACCGCGGAGTTGCTGCTCCCCCACGTGGAACGCATTCACTGGTACAGTCTGTTCGACCTGCCCGCTACCTGGACCGCCACGACCCGCCATAAAGAATCGGAAGGCAGCGCCTATTATCGCCACTATTACATGGGACTGGTGCGAGAGGACGGCACGCCCAAACCGGCGGCTTTCCAGTTTCCGCGAGGGCTGGGGATTTGCCAGTGGTTCCACTTCGAAGATCCGCGCCTGGAATCCGGAGTGGAGTGGCTGCGGCGCCTGGGTGTGCGTTACCTGCGCACGGGGATCAGTTGGGCAGATTCGTTCCGTCCGGCAGCCCAGGAGTGGTTCGACCGGCAAATGCTCGCGTTGCAGGAATTCGACACCACCTTAACTCTTTGTTTCACCCCTGAGCAACTGGGGGTGCAGCCGCACTACACCAGTCCGCCGCGTCAAAACCGGGATTTCGCGGACTTCACCGCCTGGGCCGTGGGGCGTTACGCGCCGTCTGGCAGCAAGGGTGCGGCTATGGAACATGCGGCGCGTCCAACCGTGAATGCGTTCAGCGGTTCCTGTCTGGAGTGACCTTGCTCGGCGATCTGGCGCGAACCTATTGCGCCTCAGAGTCTGTGGCGAGAACGGGACAGAAGCGCAGGGCGATAACAAGGAGATCAAAAAAGGGGTTTTGCCGGCCATGATTCCGGCCTGCGTCAAGCCACATTTCTCTCGCTTCTCTTTGCCCCGGAGATGGCATCTCGGGAAAGTACCTATCCATCCAACAAACACAGTTGCAGCGGAGCGAACTGGCTAATACTGAATCCTTACATATTGCTGCCTCCGCCGCGTCTTAACAAAAATGAGCCGGAAACGAATCTTGGTGACAGGCGGGGCGGGCTTCGTTGGATCGCACCTGGTGGACGCATTGTTGAGCCAGGGCCACGAGGTGCATGTTTACGACAACCTCACACCGCAGGTACACGGTGAGCGCGTGCCCGGCTATTTCTCCCGCGAGGTGGAATTCGCGCAGGGAGACATGCGCGATCAGGAAGGCGTGCGCGAGGCGGTGCGAAATATGGATGTGGTCTTCCATCTGGCCGCCGCCGTGGGCGTGGGCCAATCCATGTATGAGATTGCGCATTACATGGGCGCAAATACGCAGGGCACCGCCAACCTGCTGCAAGCCCTGCTGGATACGCGCTGCCGGGTGGAAAAGCTGATCATTGCCTCTTCCATGTCCATCTATGGCGAGGGCAAATATGTTTGCCAAGCCTGCGGCGAAATGGCTCCGCCACCACGCCCGCTCTCGCAGTTGAAGCAGAAAATCTGGGAAGCTTTGTGCCCGCGGTGTGGCCGAGCATTAACACCGGTGGCCACCGATGAGTCCAAGCCGCTGCAGGCCACTTCCATCTACGCACTTTCCAAGAAGGACCAGGAGGAGATGGCCCTGCTGTTTGGGCGCACCTATCAGGTGCCCGTGGTGGCATTGCGCTACTTCAATATTTACGGCTCGCGGCAGGCGCTCTCCAACCCTTATACCGGTGTGGCGGCCATATTCGCCTCGCGGTTGATGAACGGCAGTTCGCCGCTGGTGTTTGAAGATGGCGAGCAGTCCCGTGACTTCGTAAGTGTGCACGATGTGGTTGCGGCCAATCTGCTGGCCATGCAGCGCCCAGAGGCCGACGGGATGGCGCTCAATATCGGCTCCGGGCAGCGCATCACCATCCGCGCGGTAGCGGCAGAACTGGCCAAGGCGTTGGGCCTGGAAACATCTCCGGAGATTACTGGGAAGTATCGCGCCGGCGACATCCGGCACTGCTTTGCCGACATTTCGGCAGCGGAGAAGGTGCTGGGCTATCGGCCGCGAGTTAGTTTTGGCGAAGGAATACGGGAACTGGTGCAGTGGCTGGGCTCCCAGACGGCGGTGGACCGCTCTGCGGAAGCAGTGGAGCGGCTCACGCTCTTTGGTCTGGCTGCCTGAACCTGTGCCCGGAATATGGGCCCCCTATGTCGGAACCGGCGGACGACCCCTGGGATAGCGGGACCGGGAACCAGAGTACAAGCAATGAGGAAATCACAGTCATTTCGTTCGGCCCTGATCTTCGGTGGAGCGGGCTTCATCGGCTCCAACTGGACGCGGTATCTGTTGGAAAACACAGACGCCAAAGTGCATATCTACGACAATCTCTCGCGCAATGGCACCCGCTCTAATCTGGAGGAGTTGCAACGGGTTGCCGGGCGTTCAGGACGGTTGCAGATCACGATTGGTGACATTCGTGACAGCAACATGGTCCAGCGTGCCGTGCGTGCGGCGACCGAGGTGTATCACTTTGCCGCGCAGGTGGCGGTCACCACTTCGGTCTCTGACCCGCGGCTCGACTTCGATGTGAATATCGGCGGAACCTTCAACATCCTGGAGGCGGTTCGCAAATCGGGCTGCCGGCCGTTCCTGTTGTTCACTTCGACGAACAAGGTCTACGGCGAGCTGAACTCCCACCGCCTTTTGGCCGACCGCACCCGTTACAGCTACGCGGATATTCTCGGCATTGCGGAGAACCAGCCTCTCGACTTCCACTCTCCCTATGGCTGCTCCAAAGGTGCGGCCGACCAGTATGTCCACGACTACGCCCGTATTTATGGCATTTCTACGGTTGTGTTCCGCATGTCGTGCATCGCCGGGCCGCGTCAGTTCGGCAACGAAGATCAGGGCTGGGTGGCGCACTTTCTTTATTCGGCGCTGCAGAACTGCCCCATTGTGGTTTATGGGGATGGCCGCCAGATTCGCGATGTGCTCTGCGTCGAGGACCTGCTGCGGGCCTTCGAAGCCGTCCGTGTCAACCGGAAGAACACTGCGGGGCAAATCTACAACGTGGGCGGCGGGCCGAACAACACAGTTTCGCTGTTGGAGTTGATAGAGGAGATCAAGGTGCTGACAGGCCGGGGGCTTGAGTATGAGACTTGCCCCATGCGGCCCGGCGACCAACTGGTGTACGTCACCGACTTCGCAAAACTGCGCCGCGATACTGGCTGGCAGCCGCAAGTCAGCCTCCGCCAGACGCTGGAAAGAATGTATGGCTGGTGGAAGCGTAACCGTGAACTGTTCGCGTCCGTGCCGGTAGCCGAGCGCATGCCAGGAGCCACGCTCGAAGAGGCGCCTGGAGTGGCGGCATGAAATATGCCTTGGTCAATCCCAATTGGGATTTCACCGGGTCCACCTATTTTGGATGCCGTGAGCCGCACTATCCCCTGGAGCTGCTATTCAGCTTCGATCAGATTCGCGCCGCCGGGCACGAGCCCTTGCTCATTGATGCACAACTGCAGAGGTTCAATCTGGAAGAAGTGAAGCGGCAGGTGGCGCGCTTCGAGCCAGATTTCCTTGTGATTCCGACCGCGCCTTCCTATCTGTTCTGGCGCTGTCCCCAGCCGGAGCTGCGCGTGCCCCGGCAGTGGTTTGCGGCTCTGGGCGAAAAGTCGGTGCGAGTGGCGATTGGCCCACACCCCTCCGTTACCCCCAGTGCCAGCTTGCGGAAGCTGGAGTGCGATGTTGCCATGCGCGGCGAGCCCGACTACACCCTTGCCGAGTTGGCTTCGAAGCCCTGGCCGCAGATTGACGGCTGCTGCTGGCGGGGCCACAACGGAGAACACATTAGCCCCACGCTGGGCGTAGCCGACATGAAGGGCCTGGAGGCGCTGGGTTTCAGCAACTACGGGGTAGAAAAACACGACCATCGTCACCATGTTTTTCATGGTTCGGGCCGCGGCGCCGAGCTGGAATTTGCCCGGGGCTGTCCCTGGGCATGCAGTTTTTGCAACAAGACTTTGTTCCGGAATAAATTCCGCGAGCGCGACGTGGAGGCTGTTCTGGCGGAAGTAGACCGCGTGATTGCCCGCGGCGTGGACTACATCTACTTCATTGACGAGATTTTCGGTGTGGGCAAGAACGTGCTTCGCCTGTTGGAAGGAATGACGCAACGGAAGGTGAGCCTCGGCCTGCAGACACGCATTGACTTGTGGAACGAAGAGACCCTGGACTTGCTGGGCCGGGCGCATTGTATTTCGATGGAATGCGGCATTGAATCCATCACCGACGCCGGCCGTGACGAGCTCAATAAGAACTGCCGCATGTCCACCCAGCGCCTCACCGAGCTGCTCATTTACGCCCGCAAACGCATTCCCTGGGTACAGGCCAACCTGATTCTTACCGAGCATGACGACCGCGGCGAAATCCGCACGTGGCAGCAGAAACTGAAGGCGCATGACGTCTGGGTCAGCGAGCCTGTGCCCATGTTCCCGTTCCCCGGCACGCCACTCTATCAACAGATGTTCGGCGTTCCCGACGATCAAGCCTGGGAGCGCGCGCATCGCTATTACATCTCGACCTTCAACCCCAAAGGCTACAGCGACATCCAGGAGCAGCGCCCTGCCGCCCTCGAGGAGCTGGAATGCGCGTCCTAGTCACCGCCGACACGGTGGGCGGAGTCTGGACCTATGCGCGCGAATTGGTGGCGGGCCTCATGTGCTACGGAGTGCAGGTCACCCTCGTCAGCTTCGGCGAAATTCCCACTCCACGCCAGAGCGCGTGGATGGAAGGCCTGCAAGGACTGGATTACCGGCCCACCAGTTTTCGCCTGGAGTGGATGCAGGAGTCGCAGCGCGACGTCGAACAGTCTGAGCGCTACCTCGAAGCCGTCATACGCGAAGTCCGCCCTGACCTGCTCCACTTCAACCAGTATTGCTACGGCAGCGTGGGGACGGACATTCCGCGCGTGGTGGTGGCGCACAGCGACGTGGTGAGCTGGTGGATCGCCGTGCACGGCGAAGAGCCGCCGCCCAGCCCCTGGCTGCGCTGGTATCGGCAGGTGGTGCGCCGTGGCCTGCGCTCGGCCACTACGGTAGTTGCGCCCTCTCGCTGCATGATGAACATGCTTGGGGAAATTTACGGCCGGCCGGCGCAGAGCATGGTTATCTATAACGGGCGCAGTCCTCGCTTCTTTAACCCGCACATGACCAAGACCACGGCTGTGCTGGGCGTAGGCCGCTTGTGGGATTGCGCCAAGCAGGTTTCCCTGCTCACACGCTACCCGCAAGCCGTGCCGGTCTGGATCGCCGGCTCGGAAATTCATCCGGAAGAGGCCTTGCGCGGCGAATCCTCGCTGGCAGCGGTCGCCAACGTTGAACTGAAAGGACTGCTGCCGGAAAAGCAGCTGCGCATGCTCTACACCCGCGCCGCCATCTATGCCGCCACCTCTCGTTACGAGCCGTTTGGGCTGGCTCCGCTGGAGGCCGCCCTCTCACGCTGTGCGCTGGTGGTGAACGATATTCCCAGCTTCCACGAACTTTGGGGTGAAGCGGCTGTCTATTTCCGCCGTCACGACGGCGCCGATCTGGCGGACAAAATTCGCCGGCTGACTGGCGACCCAGCGCTTCGCCGTACCTATGCCCTGCGCGCTTACCGCCGCGCCCTGCAACGCTTCACCGCCGAGCGCATGGTGAACGAATATCTGCAGCTTTACTGCTCACTTGTGGGAGCGGAGGCGCTGGCGGCATGAGCCAAACACTGAAGCTGCGTTTCTTTGCTCACTCCTGGGTGTCCGACTGGAACCACGGCAACGCCCACTTCCTGCGCGGCCTGGTTGGCGAGTTGATCCGCCTGCGCCACGAGGTGCGCTGCTACGAGCAATGCGGGGCATGGTCGCTGGCCAACCTGTTGCGCGAAGAAGGCGAGCAGGCGCAGGAAGCAGTCAGTGAATTCTGGCGCGCCTTTCCCGAACTGGATGTGCGGTTCTATAGGAATGACGCCGGTTTTCGCGTTTTCGCCCGCGAGGAGTTGCGCGGCGCCGACGTCGTTCTTGTCCACGAATGGAATCCGCCCGAGATAGTCGGTCACATCGTCGCACTTAAGCGGGAGTTGGGATTCCGCTTGCTTTTTCACGATACCCACCACCGCGCCTACACCAATCCCAAGGAAATGCTGCGGCTGCCGCTAAAGGAGTTCGATGGCGTGCTTGCCTTCGGCGAAGCCATCCGCCGAATCTACAAAGAGGGATTTGGAATTCAGCAGGTGTGGACTTTCCACGAGGCGGCAGACATCAGAAATTTCCATCCTGTCGCCAGTGAAAAGCCCACGGACATTATCTGGATAGGGAACTGGGGCGATGAGGAGCGCACGCAGGAACTGCAGGAGTTCCTGATCGGTCCGGCCGCACACCTGCGCGGCCGCAAGGTTGCCGTACACGGGGTGCGCTATCCCGAAGAGGGCCGCCACAAGCTGGCGTCCGCCGGAATCGAGTTCCGGGGCTATTTGCCAAACCTGCGCGCGCCGCGCGTCTATGGCGAGAGTGCGGTCACGGTGCATGTTCCCCGGCGGCAGTATGCCAACGGGCTGAGCGGTGTGCCGACAATCCGCGTGTTCGAGGCGCTGGCCTGCGGCATCCCCCTGGCGTGCGCGCCCTGGACCGACACCGAAGGCCTGTTCCGCCCCGGAGAGGACTACCTGTGCGTGGCCAATGAGCAGGCCATGACCGCGGAACTGCGCCGACTCCTGCGTGATTCCGACGCACGACGGCAAATGGCGGCCAGCGGCCTCCAGACCATTCAGGCGCGGCACACCTGCGCCCATCGTGCTCGGCAACTGCTCGACATCTGCGGGGAACTGGGAAAATGAAAATTTTCGTCTTTGGCTCCAGCCTCACTTCCTCGTACTGGAATGGAGCCGCCACTTACTATCGCGGCATTTACAAGGACTTGCACGCTCTTGGCCACGAGATCACGTTCGCCGAGCCCGATATTTATGATCGCCAGAAGAACCGCGATAGCGGCGACATTGATTACGCCGAGGTCGTGGTGTACTCCACACCCCGCGACCTCAACCGTATGCTGGTGCGCGCCTGCGACGCCGACCTGGTGGTCAAGCACAGCGGCGTGGGTTCGGATGACGAATTGCTGGAGCGCGAAGTGCTGCGCTGCCGCCGTTGCGGCACGCGGGCAGCTTTTTGGGATGTGGATGCGCCCGCCACGCTGGCGCGCGTGGAGGCCAATCGCGAAGATCCCTTCCTGCGGCTGATTCCGCAGTACGACTACGTCTTTACCTACGGCGGTGGGCCGCCTGTGGTCTCGCATTATCTGCAATTGGGCGCCAGAAACTGTTATCCCGTTTACAACGCGCTGGACCCGGAGACCCATCATCCTGTGCCACCGGACCCTGCACTGGCTTGCGACCTGGTTTTTGTCGCTCACCGCTTGCCCGACCGCGAACAGCGGGTAGAGCGCCTTTTTCTGCGTGCGGCCGAGTTGGCGCCCGAGCTTTCATTCGTTCTTGGCGGGGAAGGCTGGGCGGGTAAAGCTATTCCTCCGAACGTGCGCCGAATCGGCCACGTGGGCACTGGCGACCACAACCGGGTGAACTGCTCGGCGCGCATGGTCCTGAACGTCAATCGTGAATCCATGGCGGCTGTGGGTTTTTCGCCCCCTACGCGCGTTTTCGAAGCGGCAGGGGCGGGCGCGTGCCTGATCACTGACGCCTGGGCAGGAATCGAAACCTTCTTCCAGCCGGGAAAGGAAATCCTCGTCGCCTCGTCCGCGGAGGAAATTGTGCGTCTGCTGCGCACGCTGAAACGGGATCAGAGTGCGCAGATCGGCGCTGCAATGCACGCCCGCGCTCTTCGTGATCACACCTATACCCTGCGCGCGCGGCAGGTGGACGCGATTGTGCGCTCAGCGGAGGCGCAGAGCGTACTTGCCGAACCTGGTGCTGCCCTGGCCGTGTGAAACTGGAGATTGGAAATTGAAGATCGTCATCTTTGGGCTTTCGATCACCTCCGCCTGGGGCAATGGCCACGCCAGCACCTTCCGCTCACTGGCGCGAGCACTGCACGCCCGCGGCCACAGGATCGTCTTCTTCGAGAAGGACCTGGAGTGGTATGCCTCCAACCGCGATTTGCCAGATCCGCCGTTCTGTGAAGTTCGAATCTTTCATGATTGGGAGCAGATCCTGCCGCGGGTACGCCGTGAGCTGAACGATTGCGATGTGGCCATGGTGGGCTCGTATTTTCCCGCCGGCGTCCGTGCCATTGAAGACGTCCTGGACTCGGCTGCCCCGGTCAAGGCCTTTTACGACATAGACACTCCGATCACGGTCGCGCAACTGCGCGATGCGGGGGAAACGGATTATCTGCTGGCCAGCCAGATTCCTGAGTTCGATTTGTATTTCAGTTTTACCGGCGGCCCTATGCTGCGCGAACTGGAGAGCCGGTTCGGAGCGCAGCGGGCGGTTCCGCTCTATTGCTCGGTAGATGCGGAGGAATATTGCTCCTGGCCGGTGCACAAGCGCTACCAGTCGGATATGAGCTACATGGGCACCTATGCCCCTGACCGCCAGCCCAAAATAGAAGAGTTGTTGTGCGAGCCGGCCCGGCGCCTCCCGCGGCAAAGCTTTCTTCTGGCCGGTCCTCAGTACCCGCGCCAATTGCGCTGGCCCAGCAACGTTCGCCGCATCCGCCACCTGAATCCACGCTGGCACGCCTGCTTCTACAGTTCTTCCCGGCTCACGCTGAACGTCACGCGGCGAGCCATGGTGCAGGCCGGCTACTCACCCTCCGTGCGCTTGTTTGAAGCAGCGGCTTGCGGCGCCACTATGGTTTCGGACAACTGGCCGGGGCTGGATTCATTCTTTGTGCCGGGAAAGGAAATCCTGGTTTCTGGCAGCGCGGACGATGTCGTCGGCTATCTTCGCGCGGTTGACGAATCCGAGTTGCGGCGCATTGGCCGCTGTGCCCAGGAAAGGGTGCTGGCCGAGCACACGGCCCAGCGCCGCGCCGAGCAGTTCGAGCAGTACGTCAGCCACGCCAATACCGCTCTGGTTCGTTCTGTCTCTGAGCCCGTCATTGCCACGTACAGCCTGTAAATCCTGTCCAGAACGGTGTTCGCCCCACCGGCGCCGGAGCCTCCGTTGGTAACTTAGTCCCTTGGTGCCGCATCGAATCAATGAGGGGTTGAATCCCTTTTTTCTCTTTCCACCTGTAAGCCGCAAGAAAAATCTGTGAGGAGGTGTACCTGGTGAGAGTCGCGATAATCGCGCCACCGTTCATAAGTGTCCCGCCACGGCGTTATGGGGGGACCGAGCTATTCATAGCACAACTTGCAGCGGGGCTTCGAAAGGCTGAACTAGACGTGGTGGTTTACACCAACGGTGAATCCTCTGATGCCGAGGCCCGCTGGCTTTTTCCCAAAGCGCAGTGGCCAATCAAAGGCGAGGTTTACGATAACCTCAAGGACCTGAACCACACCACCTGGGCGATCAAGGATGCGGCTCGTACCTGCGATCTTATTCATATCAATAATGCACCTGGCCTGACCTGCTCTCGCTTTGTCAATCGCCCCTTCGTAGACACATTGCATCATCCCCACATTCCCGAGTTGAGCGATTTCTACGCCTACTTCCCCGAAGTCCATTACGTCACTATCAGTGACTTCCAATTGCGCCAGGAAACTATGCCCCACATCGAGACCATTCATCACGGTCTAGATCTTTCGCAATACCGGTGCTGCGAGAGGAAACAGGAGTACCTGGCCTTCCTGGGACGGATTGCACCCATCAAGGGCCCTCATCTTGCAATTAAAGTCGCCAAAGAAGCAGGTATTCCGTTAAAGATCGCGGGCGAAGTCCAGCCCATGTTCCGCGAGTATTTTGACGCGAAAATCAGGCCACACCTGGACGGCAATTTCATCGAATATAATGGGGAGGCTGATCTGGCGGCCAAGAATGAATTGCTTGGCCATGCGCTGGCCATGCTCTTTCCCATTCAGTGGGACGAGCCTTTCGGCCTGGTAATGCTGGAAGCCATGGCATGCGGCACGCCGGTGCTGGCCCTGCCCGGAGGCTCGGTGGGAGAGGTGATCGAGAACGGAGTCAACGGTTTCGTCTGCCGCTCGCCGGCAGAGATGGCCGCGAAAGCGCGCCAGCTTGGCGGCACGATCGCACCCCAGGCGGTGCGACAGTGTGTGCAGGAGCGCTTTTCGCTCGAGCATATGGCCGCGCGTTACGTTAAGCTGTATCAGAACATATTAGCGCCCGGGCCGGCGAGTAAGGTTTCCACCCTCATTGAGGAGCAACGTGCGGCGGCATGAGCACGCGAATTTCGATTGCGGAAGCGGAGTTGGTCGAAATTCCCTCGCCTTACGTGGAGCCGCGGGTTGCGTTTCAGGCCCTGGAACCGCGCAAGGTCAATAATCTCACCCTGATCGAGGGTAAGACGTTTCTCTCCACCACGGTCGCGGGCGACATCACGCCCGCCAGCGCGCCCGATGTCGGCTTTTTCCACGACGACACCCGGTTCCTCAGTCAGTTGGAGTTGAAGGTGGGCGGCCATCGCGCGGTGGTGCTCTCCTCCAGCACAGAAAATACCTTTGTTTCGCAAATTGAGCTGACCACCGGAAACATCACCCTGCGTGATTCCTTCGATCTCCCCGAAAACACCATCCATATCCGGCGCGAGCAGCTGCTGGGCAGCGACGTTTTTTTTGATCGTTTCACTTTTGAGAATTTCAACCTGGCGCCGGTGGATATCTTCATCGAGCTCTCCTTCGAAGCGGATTTCGTGGACGTCTTCCAGGTGCGCGGCTGCCCCCGCTCCGCCCATGGCCAGTACTTCCGTCCCGTGGTGGAGCGCGACCGCCTTTCCTTCCATTACCGCGGGCTGGACGGAATTCTGCGCCATACGCTCATCGCCATGCGCCCCGCCCCGGTCCACATCGGGGAACGCACCGCCCGCTGGGAGATACAGTTGCCGCCCCTCAAACAGTTTCAGATCGAGGTCACGGTTACCCCCGCGGTGGAGGGGCGGCAGCCCCCGGTGCGCAATTATGAGTTTGGCGCCAACTTGCGGCGGCGCCGCGAAAATTATGCCGAGTGGCAGAGCGTCTCCACCATTTTCAGCAGCAGCCATGGCGTGTTCGATGCCGCGCTGCAAACCGCCATCGGTGATTTCCACGCGCTGCAAATCCCGGAAGGCGATCAGTGCACCATCGGAGCCGGCATTCCCTGGTTTGCCACCATTTTTGGTCGTGACTCCATCATCGCCTCCTACCAGGCCCTGGCGCTCAACCCTCAGTTGGCCATAGACACTTTGCGCGTGCTGGCCCGCTACCAGGGAACGGAGTACAACGACTGGCGCGACGAAGAACCAGGCAAAATCCTCCACGAGCTGCGCAACGGCGAGATGACGCGCAGCGGCGAAATGCCCTTCGGCCCGTACTATGGCTCGGTGGACGCTACCCCGCTGTTTCTCATACTGCTGAGCGAAACCTACAACTGGACGGCTGACGACGGATTGATACGCGAGCTGCTGCCCGCTGCTTACCGCGCCCTGGACTGGATTGACCGCTACGGCGATCTTGACGGCGATGGCTTTGTCGAATTCCTGCGGCGCTCGCCCAAGGGGTTGCTGAATCAGGGATGGAAGGACTCCTGGGATGCCAACATGCGCCCCGATGGCACGGTAGCCTGTCCGCCGCTGGCCCTGGTTGAGGTGCAGGGTTACGTGTACGAGGCCAAGTACCGCATGGCCTCAGTGCTCCGCGCCTTCGGCGACACCGGCCGCGCCGAGCGCCTGCGCAAGGAAGCCGCCGACCTCGCCAAGCGCCTGGAGAAGGCGTTCTGGATGCCGGGTCCCGGCTACTATGCCATGGCGCTCGACGACAAAAAGCGGCCCCTGGAAGTGATTTCCTCTAACGCCGGGCAATTGCTGTTCACCCGCGTCCTGACCCGCGACCGCGCTCGCGCGGTGGTGAACCGGATCATGCACGAGGACATGTTCACCGGCTGGGGCTGGCGCACGCTCGCCAGTTCGGAACGTGTTTTCAATCCCCTCAGCTATCACCGTGGCTCAGTGTGGCCGCACGACAATTCGCTCATCGCCCACGGCATGGCGCTCAACGAATTTCGGCGCCCAGTGCTGCGCTTGCTGACCGCCATGTTCCAGGCCGCCCTCAACTTCCGCGATTACCGCCTGCCGGAACTGTTCTGCGGCGTGCAACGGCGGGAGAACGATGAGCCGGTGCACTACCCCGTGTCGTGTTCGCCGCAGGCCTGGGCCTCAGGCGCGCTGCTGCTGATGCTCTCTTCTGTGCTTGGCATTCGTCCCAGCGCGCCGCGCAAGGAGCTGAACGTCGTGAATCCCGAACTGCCGGACTGGCTTGACCACCTGCACGTCCGCAACCTTCGCATAGGCAAGAGCCGTGTGGGTCTGGACTTCAACCGCCGCCGCGACCGTACCTTCTGCAACGTGGTGGACATCCAGGGCGACAAGCTGCTGGTGAATGTGGCGTTCAAGAAATAGCAGTCAGCATTCAGCACTCAGCATTCAGCCCGCGACCTGATTGGCAGCATGGAGCGAATAGCGATCAGTATTCAGCAGTTAGCATTCGGCCAGCCGGGATCTGGCTACTATCGAACAACCACAGAGGTTCAGGGGCTGAGTGCTGATTGCTGACGGCTGATTGCTTGCTTTGCCGCTGGGCGTTTACCCTAGGGAATTCAACCCGCTTTAGGAGGCTACATGGCTGACGTCAAAATTACGGTGCGCCGCAACGGACCTTTTCGCGTGGAGGCTGCCCCCGGCAGCATTGAAATCGTGGACGCCGACGGCAACGCGTACGATCTTTCCGCCAGGATGAAGGAAGGCAAACTGGCTTTCTCGCTCTGCCGCTGTGGCGGTTCCGTGAACAAGCCGTTCTGCGACGGCACTCACTCCAAAATCGGCTTCCAGGCCGCTGAAGCCGCCGTCAAGGCCGCCGATCAGGCGCAAAGCGGAACCACGGCGCAGAGCGGCCTGCCTCCGGAAGCGGACGCATCGCGGCTGAAGGTGTAGGAGTCAGGAGTCGGCAATCAGGAGCCAGCGTCCAAAACTACCCGCGACTGCGAGGGAAAGATGTCCCCCAAAGCTGTCTACGAAATCGATGGCGACCGGTTCTCGATGTTAGAGGAATTTTATGACGAGATCAGCCAAGTGCTGATACCGGGTTCGTATTGGGGCCGCAATTTGGAGGCCTTTAACGATATACTCCGGGGTGGCCTTGGGACCCCGGAGGGCGGGTTCGTTCTGGTCTGGAAGAACTCTCAGTTGTCGCGCGAGCGTTTAGGCTACAGCGAAGCAGTCCGCCAACTTCGAAAACAACTGGAAACATGTCATCCGTCAAATCGCGAGCGGATTACACGCGAACTTGACGAAGCACGCCACGGCAGAGGCCCCACCGTTTTTGATGAACTCCTCGAAATTATTTCAATCCATGCGCTGGGAGGTAGCGAAGAGCGCGACGGGGTGGAGTTGGTGCTGAAATGATGCGAACACGAACTTGAAACCTTGAAACCTTGAAACCTTGAAACCTTGAAACCTTGAAACCTTGAAACCTTGAAACCTTACCTTCTTACCCCGCTGGTTTCCGGGGCGGTCTTCTTCACAGGCCTCGCCATGCGCGCCATGCTGTTCTCCACCAGCCGAGGGAAGAGCTGATAAACCTTGACGTAAATGTGGTTCGTCCAGGGCACCACGATCTCGCGTTTGCCTTTCAGGTAAGCGCGCAGCGTTGCCCGCGCCACGCGATCGGCACTGATGCCGAGGGCTGGTTGCCGCAGCTCCACCCCCGCCCGGCCGGGAACGCGGTTTGCCTGAAAATTGGTCTTCACAAATCCCGGGCACACGGTTAGCACGTGCACCCCTGTTCCTCGAAGCTCCCCGCGCGCAGCCTTACCGATAGCATTCATGGCGAATTTACTGGCGCTGTAGGCGGCAGAGTACGGCAGGGGAATGTGCCCGGCAACGCTGGAAATATTGATGATGGTTCCGGAGTGCTGCTGCTTCATGACTGGAATCACAGCCTGCATTCCCTGAATGGCCCCGAACAGGTTGGTGTCGAACAGGGCGCGGCACTCCGCCATATCCATCATGTCCACTGAATCCCTCATCCCATAACCGGCGTTATTGATCCACACGTCGATGCGCCCAAAATGGTGCAGGGTGAGGCTCACCACCTTGTCAATTTCCTCGCGGTTACGGACATCACAGGAAAGGGCCAGCGTGCGCTCGCTGGGGCCAATGCGCTGGCGGGCGGCCTCGGCGCGTCCGGCATCTCGCGAACTCAGCACCACACTGCAGCCACGCGCGGCAAAAATCCGCGCCAGAGCTTCGCCAATCCCCATGGAGGCGCCGGTGACTACCACCACCCGTCCCGTGATGTCCACATCTTTAGCGGAGGCCATGCGCTGCTTGTATTCCGGAGTAAGTGGAGAAGTCAAGTCCGCGGAGTAGAATCGGAAATGTCCTCCCCTGGCTTGGCCGCGGGGAGGCGGAGGAGTTTTGGAGAGCCCCTTGCTGCCCCTGTTTCCTTTGGACGTGGTCCTGTTCCCGGACACGCCGCTGCCGCTGCACGTCTTCGAGCCCCGCTATAAGGAGATGATTGGCGAGTGCCTGGAGCGCACGCTGGTATTCGGCGTGGTGCGGGCAAAGGAAAATGCGCTGGCCGAGATTGGCTGCACTGCGGAAATTCTGACGGTGACCAAAAAGTATGACGACGGACGCCTCGACATCGTGACCGAAGGCCGCCGCCGCTTCCAGATTCGCAACGTCAACCACGAGCGCTCGTTTCTGCAAGGCGAAGTGGCCTATTTTGAGGACGATCCCGGGCCGCTTAAATCGGTTGACGTGCAGCGGGCGGTCAAGCTGCACGCCCAGATCATGCAACTGCTGGCCGCCGAGGCCGGACCCCCTGATCCCGAGGACCCGCAACTCTCCTTCCACCTGGCCGGCACCCTGCCTCTCGACCTCGACTTCAAGCAAACCCTTCTCGGGCTGCGCTCGGAATCCGAACGCGTCATTGGCCTTATAGAATATTACGAGGCCATCCTTCCCAACCTGCGCCGCGCGGTCAAAGCCCGGGAAAAAGCCGGCGGTAATGGCCACGCCGGTTAAGGGTATAATCGGGACAATGTTGTTCTTCCGTGGGGGTCTCTCTTCATGAATCTGCCGCGCACTTTAGGCGAGCTTCGCCACAGCGCCTTTTCCGCAGAACGGGTAAGCACGCGGCGCGTCAAGGACGAAATGCGGGACAACCTGGTGGTCCGGTTGCAGCGGGAGGGACCGCTGTTCGCCGGGATTGTGGGCTACGACGACACCGTGGTGCCGCAAATTGTGAACGCCATTCTGTCGCGACATAACTTCATTTTGTTGGGGTTGCGCGGGCAGGCGAAGAGCCGCATTTTGCGCTCCCTAGCCACGCTGCTCGATCCCCACCTGCCCTGCGTGGCTGGCTGCGAGATTCACGACAACCCCTATGCGCCCATCTGCCGCCGCTGTCAGGAATTGCTGCATGAGAAAGGCGACTCCACACCTATTGCCTATCTAACTCCGGAACAGCGTTATGTAGAGAAACTGGCGACCCCGGATGTGACCATTGCCGACCTGATTGGCGACATTGACCCCATCAAGGCCGCCCGCGGCGGGCACGAACTGAGCAGCGAGCTCACAGTCCACTATGGCCTGCTGCCGCGCGCCAATCGCGGCATTTTCGCCGTGAACGAACTGCCCGACCTGGCGGGAAAAATTCAGGTCGGTCTGTTCAACATCATGCAGGAAGGCGACGTGCAGATTAAGGGCTATCCCGTTCGCCTTCCGTTGGACATCGCTCTGGTCTTCACCGCCAACCCTGAGGATTACACGGCCCGCGGCAAAATTATTACGCCGCTGAAGGACCGCATTGGCTCGGAGATCCGTACCCACTATCCCGCCAGCGTTGAGGAAGGCATCGCCATTACCACCCAGGAAGCATGGACGCAGCGCAATGGCAACAAGCTGCAGATTCCCAAGTACGTGCGCGAAGTCATCGAGCATGTGGCCTTTGCCGCCCGCGAAGACAAGCGCATTGACAAGCGTTCCGGCATCAGCCAGCGCCTGCCCATCAGCTGCATGGAAAACGTCATCTCCAACGCCGAGCGGCGCGCCATTCGCCACCGGGAGGAACTGGTGGTGCCGCGCATGGGCGACGTCTATGCCGCTATGCCGGCCATTACCGGCAAGCTGGAACTGGAATACGAAGGCGAAATGCGCGGCGCTGATAACGTCGGCCGGGAGTTGATTCGCGCCGCCATTGCCAAGACCTACGACGAATATTTTGGCGGCGTGAGCCTGCAGCAGGTGGTTACCTGGTTCGACCTGGGCGGCGAGATCAAGCTGACCGATTCCAACAACGCCCGGCAGCTTTTCCAGGAACTGAAGAATATTCAGGGGCTGCTCGATAAGCTGGGAGCCCTGGGCATCAAGCCCAAAGATCCCGAGGAAGTGCAGGTTTCGGGGGCAGAGTTCATTCTCGAGGGCCTGTACGCGCACAAGAAGATTGGGCGCAGCGAGGAGCGCGTGTTTACCGCGGGCGAGAAGCAGCCGCGTCGTCCCGAGAAGCCGGCGTATGAGCGGGACGAGCCGTTCCCCCCGCGCGGCCGACGCCCGTATAACTAAGAAAACGGTAGTTGGAAGTTAGCAGTTGGTAGTTAGTTGATCGGCCACCAACTACCAGCTACCAACTACCAGCTACTTGGGTTCAGCTAGAAGCTAATAGCTGGGAGCCGGTAGCTGCTCTTATGAAGTTCATCAAGTACAAAAAATACGTCCCCGACCCCGCCTCGGAAATGAGCATGGAGGATCTGCTCAGCGCGCTCTCCGACTATTTGCTGCAGAGCGGCTTCCAGGACCAGTACATGTTCTACGACATGCAGGATGCGGAACAGACGCTGGAGGAGTTGCGCCGCGCCATCGAGCAGGCGCTGCTGGAAGGCGACCTGATTGACGAGCAGATGCGCGAGCGCCTGCAGCAGATGCAGATGGAAGGCAAGCTCGACGAACTGATTGACAAGCTTATCCAGCGCCTGCAGCAGGAAGATTTTATCAGCGTGGACCAGCCCCATGACCCCTCAAAGCAGTCGAGCGTGGGCGGCCAGGTAGGCCAGAACCAGGCCCAGGCGCGTTTTGAAATCACCGACAAGAGCCTGGACTTTCTCGGTTTCCGCGCTCTGCGCGACCTGCTGGGCTCGCTGGGCAAGTCCAGCTTCGGACGCCACGACACGCGCGACCTGGCGACCGGCATCGAGACCAACGGCGCCGCCAAGCAGTACGAATTCGGCGACACACTGAACCTCGACATTACCGCCACCCTCTCCAGCGCCATCCAGCGCGAAGGGTTGAAGCTGCCGCTCAACATGGAGTATTCCGACCTGCAGGTGCACCAGTGCGAGTACCAGTCGTCCTGCGCCACCGTGCTCATGCTGGACTGCTCACACTCCATGATTCTTTATGGCGAGGACCGCTTCACCCCGGCCAAAAAGGTCGCCATGGCGCTTTCTCACCTGATCCGTACCCAGTATCCGGGCGATTCGCTGTCGCTCATTCTGTTTCATGATTCCGCTGAAGAGGTCCCGCTCTCGCAACTGGCGCGCGTGAAAGTGGGGCCCTATTACACCAACACGCGCGAGGGCCTGCGCCTGGCGCAGCGCATCCTGCAGCGCCAGCGCAAGGACATGAAACAGATCATCATGATCACCGACGGCAAGCCCTCGGCGCTTACGCTGGAAGACGGCCGCATCTACAAGAACGCCTTCGGGCTTGATCCGCTGGTAGTCAGCCAGACCCTGGAAGAAGTTTCAAAATGCAAACGTGCCGGCGTCCTGATCAATACCTTTATGTTGGCTTCCGACTACGGTTTGGTGCAATTCGTGCAGAAGGTTACCGAGATGTGCCGCGGCAAAGCCTATTTCACCACCCCCTACACCCTCGGCCAATACCTGCTGATGGACTACATGTCGCGCAAGACGCGGACTATTCACTAGCCTCACTGCCCAGTAGCTCATACCATTGGCCATTTCGCGCGGCAGATGATCATTTTCCGCGGCAGATGATCATTTTGCTCGACAGAAAAGTCTTGGATTGTCATCCTGAGAGCAGCGAAGGACCTGCTTTTTCTGTTCGCGCCTGTGCCGCCCCTACGGGGCTCAGGTTTTCTAGGCCTACACTACCCAGGACTTCCGTCCTGGGCTTTACTATGACGCGCCTACGGCGCTGACGGCATGGGGCGTGATGCTGGGCCTACGACGCTGACGGCATGGGGCGTGATGCTGCGCTCCGGTGCTGACGAACTTCACTTGCGCGTTGTCAGGTACAACCAACAACCGGCAAGCTCAGCAACAGCTACCAACCACCAACTACCAACCACCAACTACCAACCGCTAACTACCGCTTCCCGAATTTCCAGCGTGTGGCGCTGCCCAGGAAATCTTTTTCCCATAACCCGAACACGGTCTGAGGTCGCACGGCGTAGAAGGGCTCAGCGCTGTACCCTGACATATCGAAGTTGTATTTCTTCTCGTAGACCTTGGCAAACCGCTTCCACAGCTTCGGATCCGAAAGTCTTTTCGCCACCCCCTCGATCACCACCTGCCCGCGCGCGTGCTCGCCGCACACCACGCAGGAAGGGTTTACCTTCAGGTTGCGCGCCTTGCGGGATCTGGCGCCGGTGCTGAAGTAGAGCGCGTCCTCCATCCAAACACCCCAGACTGGCATAACATGTGGCCGCCCATCAGGCCGCGTCGTGGCCACCCAGAAATTGTGAACTTTCCCCAGACGTTCCTCCGCCCACTTCCACGGCAGCAACCCGCTGCCTTCCGTGGGACCTTTGATGCCATAGCCCGGCATATGCGGCCGGCTGGCGCTGGGCTTGGGATCGCGGGTTGAGCGTCCTGGTTTACGGCGCAGCTTTTTACGCACAAGCCGCTCCTTTCACTTTCGACCGTTTCAACTTCCACGGGTTTCGTGGCGCATACCAAGTCTTGCGGAGAGAGGTACTCGGCTCTCGAAACTTGAAACTCGAACCTTGAAACTCTGAAACCTTGAAACTCTGAAACCCTGAAACCCTGAAACCTTACCCCAACTCCGCCAACATCCCCTCCATCTCCGACTGTGCATGCTGGTTCCCGGTGCGCTGGGCAACGGCAATGCCGTCGCGCAGCATCTTGCGCGCTTCCTCCTCCCTCCCTGCTCGCGCCAGCATCTGCGCCGCCATGAAGTACCCCGCCGTGTAGTCGGGACTAGCTTTCAGCAGTACGCCAAACTCGCGCAGCGCCTCTTCCACCTGGCCGCATTTGGAGTACTCCATGGCCAGCCCGTAGCGCGCGAAAGCGTCGTTGGGGTTCTGGCCCAGAATTTCTTTCAGCATGGCAACGCGGTCCATAAAAAACCAGGGGTCAGTTATCAGTAGTCAGGAGTCAGCGAAGTTCGCTGCCGTACGAACTTACTACAAAATACGAGGAGTCGGGAGTCAGGAGTCGGTAAAATTCGCTACGATCGAGGCCTGAAGCAGTCGTCGCCGCGGCTTTTGCCGACTACTGACTCCCGACTACTGACTCCCGTCTAAGATAAAATGTCCCCGTTACCGGAGATGCTTGTGGCCTGCCCCTATTTCATGCCCACCGCCAAATTTGAGGCCATCGCCTGGCCGCATCGCACGCGTCTGCCCTTGGGTGACGGGTGGCAGGGCCACTGTACAGCGCCCGGCCACGAAGGTTTTGTGCCGGGCCCGGAAGAACTGGCCCACTTCTGTAATCTCGGCTATGCCCGCTCCTGTCCGCGCCTGCCTGCGGATCGCTCCTGGGACGCGGTGCGCTTTTCGGTAGCCCGCGACAAAGACAACCTGGTTACCGTGTTGTACGTCTGCGAACGCGACTACCGCCCCGCCGGCCACGGCGCCCTGGAATACGATTCTGCGCTGGCGCGCTGGTGTGCTTCCCATCCCGATGCCCGTATCCAACGGATGGCTGAGTGCTTCCTGGAATGCTATCTGCTGCGGCGTGACAAACCCGCCCTGGAGCCCACGACTCAATCATGAACAAAGACCTGGAACTGATTCCCCAGCCGGTGCGGGAATCGCAGTCGGAGATGGCGGAAATTGTCCTGCCCAACGACGCCAACCCGCTCAACGCCCTGCTGGGCGGTCGCCTGATGCACTGGATTGACCTTGCCGGCGCCCTCGCCGCCCACCGCCATTCCCGCCATTACGTGGTCACCGCCTCGATTGACCACCTCGACTTTCTGGTGCCCGTGCACGTGGGCGACCTGGTCATCCTGCAGTCGTCGGTCAACCGCGTTTTCCATACCTCGATGGAAGTCGGCGTGAAGGTTTCCGTGGAGAACTACATCGCCGATACACGGCAGCACGTGAGTTCAGCTTTCCTGACCTTTGTGGCCATTGACCGCCATGGCCGCCGCGTGCCGGTGCCGCCGGTCATCCCGGAAAGCGAAGAAGAAAAGCGCCGCTACGAGGATGCCGGCCGGCGCCGCCAGATTCGCGAGTCCGAGCGCCGGAGGCGCGCCGCCGCCAAATAGCGGCGCCAGCCCGAAGGGCGGAATAGTGTTTAGCTCAGCGCGTAAGCGCTGGGTAAAATGTCTGAGGTGATGGTGAGCCCCTCGGGGGCGACACCCGGCATGTTCGCCTGTGCCGCCCCTCCGGGCTCGTATCTTCTTCTGGCGAGCTCAGCCGCAAGCATGGAGCACGGCCCTGAATCTCCCTTTGCGTCCTCTGCGGTTGTGGTTTAGATGAACTGGGCCATGGCGACCGCGATGCCCGCGATGGCGGCCGTCTCCGTGCGCAGAATCGTTGGTCCAAGCGAAGCCGATTTCCAACCGGCCTGTGCGAAAGCCTGCAGTTCGTCGTTAGTCCACCCGCCCTCAGGTCCGATGGCCAGGACTACAGAACCACCGCGGGCGGGGTCGCCCGCGCCACAAGCTTCTCGAAGAGTAGCAGCACTTTCCACTTCCGACAGCACAATGCGCTGCTCTCCGGCAAGCGCCAGCACATCGCGCAGCTTCACCGGATCGGCGATTTCGGGCGGAGCCACTCGCCTGGCCTGTTCGGAAGCTTCCCGCGCGATCCGCCGCCAGCGCTCCACGCGTTTGCCTGCGGCGGTGACCAGGTGAGCATCGGTTCGACGCGCGGCGAAGGGCACAATGCGAGCCACGCCCAGTTCAGTGCACTTTTCAATCGCCCATTCCATGCGGTCAAACTTGAAGATTGCCAGCGCCAGTGTGACCTGGGCAACGGCCGCGGCGGCCACCTCCTCGCCCAGTTCAAACTCCACCCGGTCTTCGTCCACCGAAGTGACGCGCCCGCGCCGCACCAGGCCGCCGGCCACAATATCGAATTCCTGGTCCACTTGCGCTCGCAGCACCCGCGCCAGGTGCGCGGCATGTTCACCCACCAAAGCGGCGCGATTGCCCTCCACCCGGTCGGCAATCCAGCGGCGCCGCGTCATCGCAGCAGCACCAGCCAGGTGGCCACCGCCGCGACCGCGTAGAGCAGGCCAAACACAATGTTCTGGGATTTCAAACTGGAAGTGTCGAACCGCCGGGTGTTGCCCACCATCTCCATCCCGCTCAGCAGGCCGATGGCGGCGGCCAGCACCAGCCAGGCCTGTTGCCGCCACAGAATGGCGTACAGAATGGCCACTAACACAGAAATGACTGCTGAGGCCAGGCCGATTTTGAAGTAACGGGAACGTCGCCGGGGAGCGGCCATCCGTTCGCTGGTGAGCACCGCTACCCGCTGCGGCATGGCCAGCCTCATGAGCGCGGGCAGTACGGTCACGAACAGCAGAAAATAGGCGTAGTAGCGTTCAAACCTAGCCAAAGATGTCTTTCACTTTGCTAAGCAGCGTCTTGCGCTGAGGCTTGTTTTCCACCCGCGTCAGGCCATCGAGTTCCTGCAGCAGTTCCCGTTGGCGTTTGGTCAGCTTGCCGGGCGTTTGCACTTTAATTTCCACGAACAGGTCGCCTTTGCCGTGGCTGTTGACCACCGGCACGCCTTTATGGCGCACGCGGAAGGTAGTGCCCGACTGCGTTCCCTCGGGAATTCTCAACGGGTGCTCGCCTTCCATGGTCGGGACCATGATCTCCGTGCCCAGCGCGGCCTGCGAGAAGGAAACAGGGATCACGCAGTGCAGGTCATTGCCATCGCGGTCGAAGAAAGCGTGCTCTTTTACATGCAGCACGATGTACAGGTCGCCCGTAGGCCCGCCATTGGCTCCAGCCTCGCCCTGGCCGGCATAGCGGATACGGGTGGTGTCCTCCACCCCCGCCGGCACTTTCACCTCGATCATGCGTTCCTGCAGCGTGCGCCCCTGGCCTTTGCATTTGGGGCAGGGATCGGTTATCACGCTGCCCGCGCCCTGGCATGTAGGACAGGTGCGGGCGATGCTGAAGAACCCCTGCTGGTAGCGTACTTGCCCGCGTCCGCCGCAGGTGCGACAGGTGACGGGCGTCTTGCCCGGCGCCGCGCCTGAGCCTTTGCAGTCTTCGCACGCTTCGTGGCGGCGCACTCGTACCTGCGAACTAACGCCGAACACCGCTTCGTCGAATTCCAAAGTCAGGTCTTCACGCAGGTCGGGCCCGCGCTGTGCCCGGCTGCGGCCACGCCGGCCGCTGGTGCCGAAGAGGTCGCCGAAGCCGAAGAAGTCGCCGAAAATGTCGCTGAAATCCTGGAAGATGCTGGCGTCGAATCCCCCGAAGCCGCCGGGGCCCGCGCCTGCCGCACCGCCCACGCCCGCATGCCCAAAGCGGTCATACATCGAGCGTTTGCTCGAATCCACCAGCACGCTGTAGGCCTCGGTCGCTTCCTTAAACTTCTCTTCCGCCTCAGGGTTGCCGGGATTGCGGTCGGGATGGTATTGCAGCGCCAGCTTGCGATAGGCACTTTTGATTTCCTGCTCGCTGCAAGTGCGGGCCACGCCCAGCACCTCGTAAAAGTCGCGTTTGCCGTTACTGGTAGGAATAATTAGTCCTCACCTTGCCGATAAGATCTATTTTTTGGAGTTGCGCGC
>DASYWT010000392.1:0-22633 GCA_035935775.1 Terriglobales bacterium | reverse complement strand
CCGCCGTGCTGGTTACCGTCAAAGTGGATGTCACCGATGCACTCCCCGGAGTTACCGAGCTTGGACTCAGCGTGCAGGTAATCTTCACATTGGCGGGCGGAGTACAGGTCAGATTCACCGCCGAACTGAAGCCGTTCGCGGGAGTGATGGTGATGGTGTAGGTGGCGGAACTACCCGCTGTCACGGTCTGAGCGCCAGTGGAGCTCATGCTGAAATCAGCCGCCGCAGCCGCGGAGAAGGTGAAGTCCACGGGGGCGGATTCCGTGCCGTCGAGGTTCTGCACCACCAGTTTGGCCGTGCCCGCGGCATGGGGCGGGGCAAAGCAATCAATTATGGTTCCGGTGGGGTCAAGCGAACAGTCAACGCCGGGTGTGGTATCGAAGATCGCATTGATACCCTGGCGGAAATTTGTGCCGTGAATGAACACATCAACGTGAACACCGGATTTGGCGGTGCCCGGGGTAACCGAGGTGATCGTCGGCGCCGCACCCGGGACTGCACCCTGTCCCGACTGGATGATGGCCAGCATCTCCATCACCCAGTCTCCAGTGGTGCTGGTGCTGGTCGCTGTGGCCACTGCGGGAATGCCTGCCGTGGTCACGTTCATGTCTTCGACAATGTCGCCTGTCAAGTCGCCAGACTCCACTTTAAAGCCCCCCCCGGGGCCGACCTTGCCCTGGGGCAGGGCAGCGCCCAGGAACAGTTCGTTGGCAAAATTGGTAGAAGGAGCAGACGATCCGGATCCGTTGCCGGTGCTGGTGACGGCATCAACCTGCTTTCCGGTGTTCCACGAGGATACGTCGAACGGCACGTTTTGATCAGCGTTCTTGTACTCCAGAATGCGAATGTCGGGCTGATTGGTGCTCCCGCTGAATGTGACCGTCACCGTATTGCTGGCGAACGCGTTGATGTTGGCGGCATAATAGATAGCCTGCGACAAGCTGCCTATTTGCGCCGTACCCATGGCCAGCTTGTAGGTGTTGTTGGCAGTATCCGTAACCCCGGTGGGAGCGGTGGTCGAGTCGGTCCAGCCGACGACGATTATGTTGAGATTGCCGGCCGTCTGCATGAGTGTGAAAGCAACCTGAACGCTGGGAACGGACCCGGATGGGGCCGAAAAACTCTGCTGCACGAAAGTAACCTGTGCCGCTGCCAGGACTGGCAAGATCAGCATGAGCAGGGGAATTCCCAAAATGGAATGCAACCGCACTTTCATAACCTGGTCTCCTTGACTCTGAACCTGTAAACGCAAGCGCGACAGACTCCTGCAAGCCCAGAAGTGCTTTGCAACACCGGGTTGTCCGCTGCCGGCACCTCGGCGGCCGGCCTGGGTTGGCATTTGAATTCGCACCCTGGTAGGGCGGGCGATCTTGGGGAATCGCTGTCGAAAAGATTAGAGCATTTTCATATCCGCCCCAGTAGGTAGCACTTACCCTAGATGGGTCAATTATTTACCTGGAGTTCTAAGGTCGTGGTGCGGGTGGGCTATGTGCAGAAAATTCACCCCCTGGGGCAAGCTTTTCCTTTCGCCGCATTGACTGCGCATAACGCCCGCCTGCAACCTTGTTGTCCGCACCCCTTTACTGCACGGTCAGGGTGGCGGTGGTCGTCTGGCTTACCGAGCCAGCGGTTCCCGTTACCGTGATGCTGTAGGTGCCTGGAGGAGTGCCGCTGCCGCCGCCGCCGCTGGAACCACCGCCGCAGCCCGCCATCAGCAGCAGGGCCATGACCACCAGCCCCATGCCGGCCAGCAGGCCCAGCTTGCGCCGGCGCGAGCCGGCCATCCCCGCCAGCGCGATTCCGGGCAGGGGCAGGAAGAAGCCATAGAGCGGCAAGGTCTTCCTGTTCTGCAGCGGGAACAGCGAGGCCGTAGCGCCGGTGGTGGTCACGCTGAGTGTGGCTTGTCCGCCGGCATTGGCCGAGGCCGGCGTAATGGAGCAATTGATGCCGATGTTGGGCGGACAGGTGGCGCTCAGCGCTACCGCGCCGCTGAAGCCGCTCTGCCCGTTTACTGTGATGGTGAAGTTGGCGGAGCTGCCGGCCTTGACCGTCTGCCCGCCGGAGGCGCTCAGAGTGAAGCTGCCGCCGCCGGTGGAGCCGGAGGCCGCCTTGAAGGTAGCCATCTGCATCACCCAGGCGCCGTTGCTGGTGAGGGGAGCGGTGGCGCTGTAAGAGCCGGTGCTGTTGACGATCATGTCTTCGGCGATGTCGCCGTCGGTGGTGATCGTCCGTGGAGTGAAGCCCGCCCCCGGCCCGGAGGTGGTGGTCAGGACCGTGTTGGCGCCAACAATCAGCTCATTGGCCACGGTGGTCGTCGCCGGGCCGCTGTCGCTGGGGCTAGCGCTCCCGATGTTGGAGGCGCTGACGTCCAGCGGGTTGGAGGTGGCGATGCCGCTATATTCCAGAATGCGGACGTCAGGATCAAGCGCGCCGGTGCTAAACGTCACCGTGACCGTATTCGATCCGCTCTTGACGTTGGGAGCATAGTAGATGGCTTGCGACAGAGCAGAACCTCCGATGCCGCTGCCCGTCTGCTTCAGGGGCGCCGCGAGCGTGTAACTGTTGCCGGCGCTGTCGCTCACCTTGGCTATTTGAGCCACCGTGTCATTCCAACCTACCACTACGATGTTAAGGTCGCCGGCGGTCTGAGCAGCCTGAAAGGGCACCTGCACGTTGGGCACGGTGGCTACCGGGGCGGCTGAGTTGACCTGGACAAAGGTCGGCGAGCCGCCTTGCGTGGAAGATGGATTCAATCCATAGACCGCCAGCTGGCCGGAAAACGTTCCCAGGTAAACCTTGCCATTGGCGACAGTCGGAGGATTAAACTTGGCCCAGAGGCCGAAATCGTCGCGCGCCTTGTTCTTGTAGCTGTCCCACAATTCATGGGTTAGGTTGCTGGCGTCGAAGGCATAGAGCGTGCCGGGAACAGACGCTTCATCGGCATCGCCCGCGCCCGAAGCCGGAGCGCTGGCCCACACAATTCCTGACTGGTTCCCATTGGCTGACACAGCGAGCGCGGCCATGTTGGCCTCGCCGGCACAATTGGCGGTACATGTTCCGCTGCTGGCGCTTCCCATGGCGCTGTTGATGGTCGCGGTGGAAACGGGAGTCGTATCAAAGCCCGTCGTGGAGCTAGCCAGTTTCCAGGCCTTCAGTTGATCGGGAGTCGAGCCAAAGCCCGGACCCCACATATAAATGACGGGACCGAGAGTCGGGCTATTCCAATAAACGGGCGCGCCCATGATGTTGGCCGGGGTGACCTTTAAGTCTTGAACATCAACGCCGGTGTCGGTAGCCGCATTGTAGCCGCCCATGGAACCCGTGGCAGTATTAACCACCCGCAGAAGGCCGTCTTTGCCGCCGCCAACCAGTAAGCCGGTACTGGGTACGAGCACCGGCCCGCCCGAGCCCAAGTCCTGGTTCTTGCCGTTTAAGAAGGACTGGTTGAAGGGAGTGAAATAGTCCAATTCCTGGAGTGCAGGGCCGAATTTGATGATGCAGCTGCCGCACTCAGTCGGCACTGTCGTCTGGCCGCCGGTGCCGTTAAAGGTGCCGTTCGAAGTAATGCCGTAGATGGAGCCTGAAGAATCTGCCGCCAGACCCTGACCGCCGGCCCAGAAGGAGCCGCCATTGCCAGTCGGCGTAATGTTGACCGCGCCAGTTTGGGCGAGGGTGGTGGCATTGTAGGCCATGATGTAGCCGTGCCAGGTGCTGAAGTCGCCCACCGAGCCGAACGAGACGTATATGTTGCCGTTGGCCAGCAGCAATCCCGGACGCTGCAATTGACTGAAAGCATTAAAACCACTGGTCGTGATTTCCACTGGGCTGGGAGGTTTGACCGCACCTGTGAGCAGGTCGAGCGCCCAGAGCTGGAAGTGGTTGGTCCCGCCGGAATCCTTCATCCTGTTTACCACATAGATGGTGGTAGGAGGGTTATCAATAACGGGAGTACTGGTGATGCCGACTTCCGGCTGGAGATCCACGTAGGGGCAGGGGCCGAACCCGGCAGTCTTGCAAATATCGTCATTCGTAATGGGCGTGCCCAGGGTGGATGGGCCAACCTGCCACAACGCGGCCGACGCATTGGGGTCGTCGGCGTCGAAGGCGTAGACGCTGTTGTGCTCCGTAGCCACAAACACCACGTTGCGGGTCTTGCCGCCGATGGTGAGACTGGGCACGTACAGGGGCTGGGCGTAGATATAGCCGTCCACGGCGCGGGAAAACAGCTTCCCGAAGTTCGACACGTTGACATTGGATGTGTTCAGGGTGGTTTCCTGAAGGTTCTGGCCGGTGCGCGCATTGTCGTTGTGCTGGGTGAGCACAGACACTTGAGCGCGGCCGCTGGCCGCGCCAAACAGGCACAGACAAGCGGCGAAGACAACAGCTACGAAGGATCGAGCGGATACTTTCATTAGTGGCTCCTAATCGGGAGTCGGCGAAGTGGCCATTCGGTTGAGCCAGAGTTGGCCAGTCTGGCGATTTGTTTACTGCACGTTCAAGGTTACAGAGGTGGAGCGTTGAAGCGACGGCGCGGTGCCGATGACTTGAATTGTGTAAGTGCCGGAGGGTGTTGATCCGGACGGCGGAGTTGTCGTACTGGTTCCGGCACCTGAGCAGGAAAGTTGCAGACCCAGCAACCCCAGGGCGAGGGCGCCAAGCAGCAGGAGCTGCTGCCGGCGCTTGCGTCCCCCCCGTGTGAGCGACATGACCGCCAGGGGCGGGAAGAGCAACCCCAGGGCGTAGAGCGGGAAGTGGGAGTGCCGGCGCCCCGGAGGCATAAGCTGAGCGGAGGCGCCGGTCGTGGTGATGGTGAGGGTGGCCTGGTTGTCCGGGGGCACCGAACTGGGGGTGAATGCGCATGCCGCGCCCGTAGGCAGTCCCGAACAGCTGAGAGCTACCGCGCTGTTGAACCCGTTTTGCGCGGCCACCGAGATGGTGTAGTTAGCAGAGTTTCCGGCGGTCACGGTGGCCGACCTGGGCGACACCGCTACGGTAAAGCTGGACGTCGCCGTCACCGTCAGTGTCGCGGAAGTGGCCGCCTGCAGCGAGCCGGATCTGCCGACGATGGTTACGCCATAGTTGCCGGGCGGTGTTGCGGAGGCCACGCTGACGGTCAACGAGGACTGGCCGCCGCTGGCTACAGAACTGGGGCTGAAGCTGCACGAGGCCTGTGCCGGCATACTGGAGCAGCTCAGCGCAACGTTTCCGCTGAACCCGTTCTCCCCGCTGACGGCAACCGTGTACTTGGCTGCTTGTCCGCTGGAGGCGCTGGCGGTTTCCGGGGTTATTGCCAGAGTGAACTGCGGCCCGCTGCTGATTGTCAACTTGACCGAAGAGCTATCTTGCAGTGAGCCCGACGTCCCGGTGATCACCACCTGGTAATCTCCCGCGGGCGTTCCCGCACCCGTGGTTACAGTTAAGGTGGAAGACCCGCTGCTGCTTACAGATGGGGGACTGAAGGTGCAACCCGCCTGAAGCGGCAACCCGGAACAGGAGAACGAGACAGTGCCTTTGAAACCGTTCTGCGCTGTGACACTTACCGAATAGGTGCCCGATTGGCCGGGCTCGACCGTGTTCGCTCCCGAGGCAATGACCTGGAACATGGGAGAAGCACTGGAGGCGGCAGCCTTGAAGGTAGCCATCTGCATCACCCAGTTATTCAGGCTGATGAGGGCGCTGGCGCTGTAGCTGTCCACCACATTAACCATGCGGTCTTCAGCCAGGTCGGAATTGGGCTCGGTGATGATGCGGGAGGTGAAAGGCGACCCAGGTCCGGAGGTGATGCCCCCCACCAGGTCGGCCCCGAATATAAGTTCATTAGGCGCGTTGGTGGTGGTGGAACCGCTGCTGGCGAAGGTGCCATACCCATGAGCGCCGGCGGTCACGTCCAGCGGGTTGTTACGATCGGCACCGCTGTATTCCAGCAGGCGCACATCGGGCGCCTTTGCCCCGCTGATGCCGTCATTGAAGGTTACCGTCACGGTGTTGCTGCCGCCGGCAATATTCTTGGCGTAATAAATGGCCTGCGAGAGTCCGTTTCCCTGGGTGAGGCTGCCCGCGAGCTGGTAGAAATTGTTCTGGCTGTCGGTCACCGATTGCACGGTTGAACTTGAATCGGCCCAGCCTACGGCGACGACGTTAAGGTCCCCACCCGACTCAGCGCTCGGGTAACTCGCCGCTACCACCGGAGTGGCGGAGGAGAATACCGCGGAACCGACCTGAACAAAATGAATGCCGCTGGCCGGCGGCGGGTTCAGCCCGTAAACCTGCAACTGTCCGGAAAATGTTCCCAGGAACACTTTACCGTTGGCCACAGTCGGAGGATTGAACTTGGCAAAGCTGCCCACGCCATCACGCAGGGCGTTCTGCTGGCTGCTCCAGAGTTCGCGGCCCAGGTTGCTGGCGTCGAAGGCGTGCAGAATGGCGGGGACCGTGGATTTATTGGGATCGCCCTTGAGCGATACCGGGGCCCAGAGCACGCCAGTGCCCGCCTGCCTGCCGTTGGCCGAGAGCGACAGCGGAGAAGTATCGGATTCCCCGAAGGCGCTGGTCATGGCGCTTTGCGAGGCCGGCGTTGTATTGAAGATCTGCCCGTTAAATTGCCACGCCTTCGCGCGATCGCCGGAGGCCCAGAGGTAGATCGTGGGGCCGAGCGCGGGACCGTTCCAATAAACGGGCGAGCCCATGATCCAGGCGCTGGTGGCTTTCCAGTGCTGAACGTCCTGATCGCTGGTGTTGAACTTACCCATGTTGCCCGTATTGAGCACATGCAGGTAGCCATCCTTGCCGCCGCCCACCAGCAGGCTGGTGTTGGGCAGGAGCAGGGGGCCGCCGGCGCCTAAATCGGTGTTCGTGGTGCCCAGCGAGGCGGCGTCATAAGGCGTAAAGTAGTCGCTCACGCTGAGGCCAGGCAGGGTGAGCTTAAGGGCGGTGTCGCCGTAGTCGGTGCCCCCGGTACTAACATCAAAGGGCCCATTTCCGGTGAAAAAGTACAGGTTGCTACCGTCGGTGACCAGTCCCTGCCCACAGGAAAAAATGCCGCCGCCGCCGGTTTCGTTTTTCACGAAGTTGATGTTTTCCGGGGTGGTGTTATATACGCCCAACTGGGCTAGCGTGGTGGCGTCATAGGCCATGACAAAACCGTGCCAATCGCCGAAATCGCCGGCGGAGCCGAATGCCAGGTATACGATGCCGTTTAACAGCATCAAGCCGGGGCGGTTCAACTGGTACAAGGGTTTGAATCCGGAGGCGGTGATTTCGGTTTTGAAGTTGTCCGCGCCCGAAGTTATGTCGAGGGCGTGCAGAAAAAAGTGGTACGTATTATTGCTGGTGTTCTTGGTATGAGTGACCACGTAGATGGTCTGCGTGGTGGGATCAATCACCGGCGTGGCGGTGATGCCAACTTCCGGCTGCAGGTCTTCGTAAAAACAATTGGAAATCCCGACGCAGACATCCTGGCTGGGCACAGGCGTACCCAGGTTGACATGCCACAGCGGCGGGTTGGCGTTGGGGTCATCGGCGTCGAAGGCATAGACGGTGTTGTGCTCGGTGGCGACGTAGACCACGTTGTGAGGGTTGCCGCCGATATTGACGTTGGGCACGTACAGCGGCTGGGCGTAGATGTAGCCATCCACCGTCCGCCAGAACAGCTTGCCGAAGTTGCTGACGTTCACATTGGAGGTGGAAAGGATGGTCTCGTTCAGGTTTTGGCCGGTACGGGCCACATCGTTGTGTTGTGTCAAAACCGAAACCTGCGCATATCCGGAGCAGGTCAACAGCAGGCAACAAATCGCAACTGTTAATCCACGCTTTCCTTTGTGAACCATGAACTCCTCGTTGTCGAATGGGGATCAGACGAAACGGTCAAACCAGTCTTCTCGAAATTCAAGAGCAGAACATTGTTTCGAGCGCCCCGCCTAGCGGGACAAAGCCGGACAAGCTGGGGTACCGCTGTGCTGCAGCCATGCCACCCATTGCTTCTCTGTATCTCTGCCCAGGCGTTGCATGAGCGTGGCAGCGGCCCTTTGCGCCAGAATCTCCCAATCGTGAGAGCGGGCCACCGCCTGTCGCCGGGCTCGCGCTTCCCGGCTGTTCTGCGGCGGCGCCAGTGCACAAGTCAGCGCTTCTGACCACTCCCCTATGCCCCGGGCAACGCAAACCACATCCCGGAAGCTTTGCAGTGTCGCAATCGGGGAACCCACCACGGGCTTGCCGCTGGCCAGATACTCGTGCAGCTTCAGCGGGTAGATGTAATTGGTGTAGGCATCCACGCAGTAGGGCATGATGGCAACGTCGAAGTGCTGCGGATAGGCGCAAAGGGCATTCACGTTCTTAGGACCGAGGAAATGCACGTTCGGACGTTGCGCCAGCGTGCCCAGAGGGACGCGAATGGTTGCGTGGCGGGCGGCAGGCCCAACGAAAACGAATGACCATTGGGGATGTCTGGCCGTGAGTTGCAGCAGCAGCTCCCAATCCACCATGCGCTTGAGATTACCGGTGTAGCCGATGCACGGGCGCGGTATGCGCGCCAGGTCTTCCGGTTCGGCAGCGGGAGTGACATAGCTCTCGAAGTCCACACCGTTGGGAAGCAGGTCTGTATTGGGATTTAGTCCGCCCTTCTTTCGCATCATGGCCACGGAATGGATGAAAACCTGCTGCGCGCGGCGGATCAGCGCCGCTTCCTCGGCAGCAATCGGCTGCTCGACTGGGGAGTACGGGTACTCATCATCAATGTGGTAGCAGGCGAGATCGTGGGGCAGTTGGTCCAGAGCGGAGGCAAATTCCGGACGCCACAAGTAAAGCACCAGGCGGCGGCAACCTTTCGCCAGCAGCAGATCGCGGCAACGGCGCAGGCGCGCGCCTTCCGTCCACTGCTGGAGGAACCGGGGCCGTCCGACGCGACGTAGAAACCAGGGCGCGGTGTACACCTGCAAGCCCTCTGGCAGCGGTTGCGCCAGAGGGTAATTCCGGTCGCGCCCCCATTGCCGCCAGGTGGCCGGCAGGTCTGCCCAAACTACGTGGAAATAACGTGCCAGGCGGCTGAGCAGATGGTGCCGCAACTGCCAGTATGGTCCCCAGCAGTCGGGCACCAGGGCGATGATGCCGACCTCGGGAAACAAGGGTCCGGTCACTCCTACGCTCTCTGCCCCGTGGCGGGCGTCGCCTTCGGTCTCGCCGGCAGCCGGGATTGATAGCATTTCTATAACCTTAACCTTCTTCTAGGACCGCGTGGAGTCCAGGCGGGCGTCGCTGAAAAAGCCGAAGCGACGCATTTGCGCCTTGGCCTCGACGCCGAACTCGTTTCGATAGATGAGCAGCAATCCGAAAGCGAACAACACCAGCAGAGCGGCGATCTGCAGGAAGAATTCCGGCAGGTTTCGCGCCTGCCAATGTCGGTCAGCCAGGTAACATCCCGCGGCGAAGGGCAGCGAGGCCAGCCCGGTGCGCAGCCAGGTCTGCCAGAGATAGTGGCGCAGCGGCATTTGCACCAGCCTGCAGACGTAGGGCGGCCAGAGCACGACTTCGACAAAGAGGTTAGGAAGGGTCGTACCCCAGGCCACTCCGTAGATTCCTATGTACCGCACCAGAACGATGCTGAGCGCCAGGTTCAGCGCGGCTTCCACGATGCCCCAGTAAGCAACGCGCTGGTGTTTGGCGATGCCCGTGACAATGCCGTAGCTGGTGGTGTTGGCGGACGTGAAGATCAGCGAAATCAGCAGAATCTGCAGCACCGTGCCGGAAGGATGGGCAAACTGCTCTCCCATCCACAAGCGAATAAAGGTGTGGCCGCGGAAAAACAGCGCCAGTTCGATAGGAAGGGAAACGACCAGGGCCGCACGCGTGCCGTGGATGAGAAGGCGGCGCAGACTGTCCATGCGGCCTTCCGCCTCGTAGCTGCTGGCCAGGGGAGTAAACGTTTGCGTCATCGCATTCACCGCCTGGCGGGCATAGGCCAGGAGGCTGCCGCCAATGGCGTAAAAGGTGACGGCGGTGGTGGAGAGAAAAGCGCCGACCACAACATTGTCGGTGTAGTAGGCGATCTGCACGGCAACGTTGATGATGAAGGTGTAAACACTGTAGCTCCACAGCTTGCGCAGGGTTTCGCGGCTGGGAGTGCGCAACAGCAGGCGCAACTGGGGATATATGCGGAAGGCGGTGATCACCTGCAGCGAACGCGTCAGCAGCGCAGTGCAGACCTCCCAGATAGCGAGCGCAATGATGCCGTGCCCGCGGCTCAACAATACGACCATACCCACCGCCCGGAAGGTGGTCTGGGCCATGGTGATGCCGCTGAGCCAATCGAAGCGGTGCAGGGCAGCCAGAACGCCCGCAAAGACACCGAAAGACAAATTAATGGCGATGGCCGCGGCTGTCAGCAAGATCACCAGGCGCGCCGAAGCCTCCGCTTCAGGGGCAACGTGGAATAGGCGGTGAAAGCCGGCCGCAAAGCCGATGCTGGTCAGGATTACCGCGCCGCTCAGCCAGACGCGCAGCCACATAGCCCCGGAAACGGTCTCGTTGGATTCCTGGTGATGTCCCTGGGTGTAGCCGACGGATACGTAGCGCATCACCGCGCCCCGCAGGCCGACGTCGAGCAGGTTCATGTAGCTCGACAGGGATATGGCCAAGACCCAGACTCCGTACAGCATGCTGCCCAGGTGGTGAACCACGTAGGGAGCGACGAAAAAATTCACCAGCATGCCCACACCCAGGGCTAGCCAGTTGAAGAGAACGTTTCGGGCTATACGTTTGGAGGCCATGGAAGGGGACGAAGGGCGGAGTCTTAAGCGGTTTGGCTTGCGGTAGGGGCCTCGGAGGCGGGAGCGTGGCCATCGCGCCAGCGCAGCTGCGCATCCAGCCTGTTCTGCTGCTGCAGGCGCAGGATGTGCTTGATCCGCAGGTATTTCTCACCTAAGAATTGTTCGCGGCTCAGGCTGTTGCGCCGGTAAGCGTCGTAAAGCTGCTCCATGCCGCGCCGCACATTCCACCGGGGGTGGAATTCCGGAAGGAGGGACGCGATCTTGCCGCAGTCCACGCAATAGCAGCGCGGATCGGGGCCGCCTCCTTCCGCGTACTTGATCCGGCTGCCGGGCACAACTTCCTGCACCATATTAGCCAGATCGCGGATCTGGTAGTTCTCATCGCTGCGCCCCACATTGAAGGCCTGATTGTGGACCACCTCGCGGGGCGCGTGCAGCACCGCAATAAAAGCGTTGCAGATGTCTTCCACATGTACCAAGGGACGCCAGGGCGTACCGTCGCTTTGGATCAGCACCTCACCGGTCGTGTAAGCATGGCCCACCAGATTGTTGACCACCAGATCCGCGCGCAACCGGGGCGAGGCTCCGTACGCTGTGGCATTCCGCATGTAGGTCGGACTGAAACGTTCGTCTGCAAGTTGAGCAACATCCTGCTCGGTGCGCACCTTGGATTCGCCGTAAGGAGTGACGGGATTGAAAGGAGCATCTTCCGTCAGCATTGCATCAGTGCCGGCAACGCCATACAAACTGCAGGAGGAGGCGTAAATGTAGCGGGGCACTCCCGCCCGCTTGGCGGCGCGGGCGATGTGGACCGAGGCGCGGTGATTAATATCGTAGGTGCAATCCCCATTCAGATTGCCGAGGGGATCGTTGGAAAGCGCAGCCAGGTGAATGACCGCATCGAAACCGGACAGGTCGGCAGGCTCGATATCACGGATATCTTTGCGTATAGCGCGTACCTTGGCGGAGTCTTCGCCAAAAGTGCACTCCTCGAACAGGAAGCTATCGAGCCCAACTACCTCGTGCCCGGCAGCCTGCAGCATCGGCACCATGACGGAACCGATATAGCCGTTATGACCAGTAACCATTATTTTCATGAGAAGAATTTACTCCGGATGAGTGACAGAATTTTTTCCCAGAACTACTTTGCGGCAATAAAAAGCCTCGGCATACCCGCTGTTCGCTCGCGATTCGATGCCACGAATGCGAAGCAGCGCGCGAAAGGTCTCTTCGGAAAACCAATGCTTATTTACCTGGGACTCAAAGGCGTCGAGCATATACCGCGCCTTGCGCCGGCAAATCTCTTCCTGGAGCTCGACGAAGAGGTTAGGCGCACCTAAGTCGCCATCGTACTTCGGTATCTCATACTCCAGGATGAGGTGATCGCGAAAGGTGTTCCAGGTCAGCTCGCAGATAAGGCGGTGGTCCTGGTGCAGGTCACCACGGTAGTGGGTCAGGACGAGGTCGGGGGCAAATTCCTTCAAACCTTCAAAGTAGGACTTGATTTGGCCGCCGACGTAGGGAAAAAAGCCATCTTGATAACCGAGCACGCAAACCTGTTTGCTTTGCGCTTCAGCCAGGAATGCCGCGGCACTGGCTTTTGCTTCCTCGGACCTTTGCTGATCGGCGCTGAACACTACCCAGCGGAAATCCGTATGGGGATATTCGGCGAGCAATTGCAAAACGGTTCCGCCGCACCCAAGCTCAATATCGTCGGAGTGAGCCCCGAGGCACAGGACCCGTAACCCGGCAGCAGGCCGCGGGAGCAGCAGTCTAAGCATGAATGGTTTCCACCTTGCAGTCGGGAGCGTTCTTCCAAACCTCCCAGGGGGCATCGCCGCGGGTGTACAGGTCCTCCAGTTGCTGCTTTTCCTTGAAGGTGTCCATGCAGGCCCAGAAGCCGTCATACTTGTAGGCAATGAGCTGGCGATCCGCGATCATGCGCTGAAAGGGCTCGACCACCAGTTCCTCGCCATCACGCAGGTACTTAAAAATCTCTTTGCGAAAGACGAAGAAACCGCCATTCATGCGTACGTCAGCCTTGGCAACATGTTGAATCTCCGTTACCAGGTCGTCGCCATCCATGCGCACGACATGGAACGTCTGGCTCGGCTTAACGCACACGAAACTGCCGGTCTTGTCGCGGGCACGGAAATAATCGATGTAGGCGGGCAGCGGGAGGTCGCACAGTCCGTCGCTGTAGTTCGCCAGGAACATCTCTTCGCCGTCGAGGTAAGGTTCCACTGCCTGCAGGCGCTCGCCGACATTGGCATTGATTCCGGTGTCCACAAACGTGATTTGCCAGTCGTGAATGTCACTGTTCAGGAGAGTGATTTTTCGCCCGCCCTCGGCCAGAATGAAGTCGTTGGTCAGGCACTCGTTGTAATTGAGAAAATAGTTCTTGATGGCATCGGCCTTGTAGCCCAGGCAAAGAACAAAATCTCTGTGGCCATAATGGGCGTAGTACTTCATTACGTGCCACAGGATAGGACGATAGCCAATCTGCACCAGTGGCTTGGGAACATTTTCGGCGTTGTCGCGTAACCTCATACCCAACCCGCCACAGAACAGCACTACTTTCATGGCAACTTTACCTCCGCTTTCCGGGACTTTGCCGGTGTCACGTCGAAACGGGCTGCAGAAGATCGTGTTGGTAGAGCATTTCCGCCGCGCGGGCAAGCACCGCGAATTCCATTCCTGAACGATCGGCAATATCGAGCAGAGAGTTCGTCCCGTCCGCGAAATTCAACACCCACAGCATTGCCAGCGGCAGCTGCTTAATGTTCGTGCCGCCAATCGCGTCATACAGGCCGCGCCTTCCCAGTTGAGGCTCGCATTTGGGGTTGCGCGTCAGCCAGACGCGGTTATTTTCTAGGATCTCGAATATGGCCAGAATCTTGGCGAATGAATCGCCCAGGCTGGCGGCATCCACAAAACTAAGGTTATCAGCCGAGGTGTGATATTCGGGAAACTGGGCGTGTGGCGTGCGCATCAGGCAGCCCACAGCCAGGTTAAAACCGGGTGAGCAATATTGGCGCTCGTCATAACCATAGGGAGAGAAATCGAACACCTGGTGAGACAAGCCCGTGTGTTGCAGCACGTGAAGCACCGCGCGATCGATCTCGGCATTGCCGCGGCGGCTCTTCTTGTAACTGAGGCGGCCACGATCGCCGATGCAGGTGAGGACCAGACCATGGCGAATGGCGCTGGTTTTTTCTTCATTCAGTGCCAGCCAGGTGATGGAGCCGATGGTGCCAGGGATAAAAAGAAAGCGGTAAGAATAGCGCAGTGTCAGCCGGGAGAGGTGTTGGGCCACGAAGGCCGCGACGCCGACCCCAGCAAGATTGTCATTACACAAGGAAGGATGGCAGGCGTGGCAGGAGATGAGAATTTCCTCGCGGCTCTCACCCGGAATGCAGTACTCGCCGTAGCTCAGGGAGCCATTTTCCAGGGTGGAATCAATGCAGACCTCGTACTCGCCCTCCGGTAGCTGCTGCAACCAGCGGTGGGGAAGGCAGAACCCCCAATCCTCTTTGTAATACGAGGTGCGATAGGGAATAAGGTCGGGCTGCTCGGGCAGCGTATGCAAGTGCGGCTTCAGCTCCGCCAGGCTCATGGTGCGATGGACAGGGACGCTGTAATTTACCAGGTGCAGGTTGTGCTTCTGAAAATCAATGACGCGTTCGCCGCGCGCGTTCTTCACGTAAGCGTCTCGAATGTTCCATTCCCGCGGCACCGTCCAGTCGAATACACGCGTACCCGTGGGCACTTCCCGTATCTGCAGCGGAATCTCCTGCTGCAGCCGTGCCAATGTGCGACGCATGCCGTTTCCTGTGATGCTGCGGCAGATGGGATAAAGCTCTTCCATCAGAGCGTAGATCCGCTGGCCCGCATCGCTGCCAGCGCTGGCGCAAAGGTCGGTCGAGCTAAGCGTCGGGGTTGCCATCAGGCTGTGAAATCCGTATAGCCGCGGTCGCGCCCGAGAATAATCGGGTCGCCGATCGGCCAGGCGATGCCGAAGGTGGGATCGTTGTAGCGCACACCGCGGCTGTGCTCCGGCGAATAGAACTCGGACATCTGGTAAAAAACCTCGCTGTTGTCCTGCAGGGTCTGGAACCCGTGGGCGAAGCCTTCGGGAATATAAAGCATCTTGTAGTTCTCCGCGCTCAGGGTTTCGCCGAAGTGCTGCTTGTAGGTGGCGGAACCGGGGCGCAGATCAATGATGACATCGTAAATTGCCCCCGCCGTGCAGCGCACCAGCTTGGCCTCGGCAAAGGGCGCAATCTGGTAGTGCATGCCGCGCAGCGTGCCCTTGCGCCGGTTGAAGGAGATGTTGCACTGTACCGTCTGCGGGTTCAGAGCGTGCGCTTCAAACTCTGTCTTGCAGAAGGAGCGGGCGAAGAAGCCCCGTTCGTCCTCGTGTTTCTCGGGCTCGATCACGAACGCACCGGAAAGCGTAGTGGGGCGGAAGATCACGCCAGGATTTCCACCTCTGGGATGGGCACCACGCATTTGCCTCCCCACTCGTAAATGTAGGCGAGCTGCCGCCGGATCTCCTGCTTCAGATTCCAGGGCAAAATCAGCACATAATCGGGCCGGGTTTGCGCGATCTTTTCCGGGGGAAAGATGGGAATGTGCGTGCCGGGCAGAAATTTGCCGTGCTTGTAAGGATTGCGGTCCACGGTGTAGTCAAGAAAATCTTCACGAATGCCACAGTAGTTGAGCAGAGTATTTCCCTTACCGGGGGCGCCGTAGCCGACTACCGACTTCCCCTGGCGCCGGGCCGCTATCAGGAATTCGAGCAGCCCCCGCTTGGTTTCCTTTACCCGCTCGCCGAAGTCGGCATAAATGTCCAGGCGGGCGAAACCGGCGTTCACTTCTCTCTGGCGCAGTTCGGTGACCCTGGGCCCGGCTGCTTTGGTAGCGTCCGCGGCGTGCCGCGCGTAGATGCGGAGCGACCCGCCGTGCGTGCCCAGTTCCTCCACATCAAACAACGTGAGCCCGTGAGCAGCAAAGATCTTTTCCACCGTCAGGAAGGAAAAGTACGAAAAGTGCTCGTGGTAGATGGTATCGAACTGGTTCTGCTCCATCAGACACATCAAATGCGGAAACTCCAGGGTGGCCACGCCGCCAGGGGCCAGCAGCATCTTGATACCGGCCACGAAGTCGTTCAGATCCGGCACCTGCGCCAGCGCGTTATTGGCGATGATGAGGTCGGCAGCCTTTCCTTCTTCCTGCAGGCGGCGAGCGCAGGCCTCTCCGAAGAACTCGATCAACGTGGGGACACCCTTCTGGATGGCCACCTGGGCCACGTTGCGCGCGGGCTCTATGCCCAGCGCCGGAATCCCCTTGGCTACGAAGAACTGCAGCAGGTAGCCATCGTTGCTGGCCAACTCCACAACCTGGCTGTGCGCCCCAAGAGCGAACCGAGCCGACACCTGTTCCACGTAGTCGCTGGCGTGCTTCAGCCAGCTGTCAGAGTAGGAGGAAAAATAGGCATACTCGGTAAAGATTTCCGCTGCGCTGACGTACTGCTGCAGCTGCACCAGGAAGCATTTCTCGCATACCCAGACATGCAGCGGATAAAAGGGCTCCATGGCGTTGAGTTGCTCCCGGCTGAGATAGCTCTCGCACAGGGGCGACATGCCCAGGTCGACAAAGGTGTGGCGCAGCCCGGCGCCGCAGAACCGGCAGGTCGTGCTAGCGGTGGCCTTGCCCTTAGCGGTGCTTGCTTCAAGAGCGGTATCGATTGGCATAGAGTTGGGAAGAAGAATCTATTTTTAGTTGTAACGCATGCGCAAAATCGGCCGCACCGCTTGAATGGCAACGAAGCGTAAATCGTTGCCCAGGCGCAGCGCATTGGAAAACACCCAGGAGGGCAGCTGGGCATAGCACCGCTGCTTCTCGCCCCAGCTGAGAGGGGCACGATGTATGGCCGCAGCGTATTCGCGGAGCTGGCGAAAATGGGGGAACATGAACCTCGCCCCCTGTCCGCTCTCCACCGCGTTGCGCAGCTGCCGCGTGGGGTATTTCCTGGTTACGCGCTCTTCGTGCTCGCGGTGCAGAAAGAGGTAGTCCGGCAGGCGCGCGAAACGGCCATGCAACGCCAGTTCGGCGAGCAGGCAGCGATCGGAATCCGCGAAATCGCCGTGCATGGCGGTCCGGCGGAGCACGTCGCGCCTCATCACTCCATAGATGGCATCGCAGTTGTGGCGCATGTCAATCATCTGCCGGAAGCGCTCATGCGGACTGCCGGAGCCGCTGAAGTCGATCTGCTGCTGCCGGCCAACCTCCTCGCCCCCTTCATTGACCACAATTTCGTTGGAACAGCACAGCACGGCGCTGCTGTCCCGCTCCAGTTCCTGAACGCAACCCCGGATGTACTCGGGGGCCAGCAAGTCGTCGTGCGCTACCCAAAGGAAGAACTCTCCGCGGGCCAGGCGTGCGACACGGTTGTAATTCCACCCCACGCCGCGGTTAACCGGGTTGCGAAAATAACGAACGCGGGGGTCACGCGCCGCATAAGCACGACATATGCGCTCGGTTTCATCGCTGGATGCGTTGTCCGAAATCACTATCTCAAGATCGGAAACGGTCTGGCCCAGAATAGAGTCGAGCGCCTTGTGCAGGTAGGCGGCTCCGTTATAAACCGGCAATCCTACGCTAACCTTAGGTACCATAGTTGTTCCAATCGCTTGCCACGTGCTGTTCAACGAGTCAGCGCGGCTGTGCATTCCCGATCCACGCCGGTGGCGCAGCCGCTTCGTGCCGCGCCGATGCTCGTCTCCAGAACCTCAGAGAAGCTTTTTGCCATCTTCTGGTGGGTGTATCTGTCGATGGCTGTCCCGTCGGGATGATAAGAAACCGCGCCGTCGCGCTTGAACTCCGCATATGCCTGCAGCAAAGCGGCCCGCGTCTGCTCTCGGTTGCGGGCATGAACGCCTGCCCGGGTTTCCGTCAGGGTCTGGGTCAGCACACCCTCCGCGCCCCCGACGGCAAGTATCGGCCGGCCGGCTCCCAAATATTCGAACAGCTTGCCGGTATGCTGGCCGACCTCCCGGGGATCAGACCAGCCCAGCAAAAGCAGAACTTGTGATTCCATTTCGCGCTTTAGTACTTCCTCACGCGGAATGCGGCCGCAGGCTTCCATCATTTCTTCCACTCCGTAACGGCGGGCAAGGTGAGGTAGCCAGGGCTCGGGTTGGCCATAGAAGCGGACACGAACCTCGCGCCTGTCAATGAGGCCTTCGGCGACCAGATCGCGGAGAACTTCGAAAAGTAGCGAGGGATCGCGCTTCCCGTCGTAGAGGTACCCCGCATGGCTGATTGTGAACATCGAAGTGAGCGGTGGACGGGCAGCAGGGAAGTCCTCCGGATCAAAGCCGTTGGTGATAACATGCACCGGTTTTTCGGGATATGCCTCGAGGAGCCGCTGCGCCCAGGGCGGAGAGACCGTGACCAGGGCGTCGGCCGTGTGCAAGGTGTGCTTTTCCAGTCGGACGTGCAAGGGCCGCAGATAGCGCCGGCTGTCAAAATAATTCTGCCGTGCCCACAAGTCGCGAAAATCGGCCACCCAGGGGCAGCCCAGAATACGGCGGGCCTCGGCGGCAACCAGATGGCAGGTGGGCGGGGGTGACGTGCTGAGAATAGCATCCACGCGCTTCTGATCGCGCAGCGTCGCCAGCGCCTGCACCGCATGCGGCAACCAGCCCTTGTGCTCATCGGGAAAGGCAAGCACCTGCCGTAAAAGCTCGATGCCACGGCTGTGCAAGTGAAGCTTGCCGGGGTCCGCGGCCACGGGCAGGGATAACTGATCGTGCAGCCCGCGTTGCGTGTTCATGCCTACCCGCCCCTTCCAGCGCTGCAGCACGTCTTCATAGCCAGTTTCGATGACCTCAACCGCCGGGCGCGGGCTGGCGGTTTTCTGTTTGGGCGTCAGCACCACTACCTCCCAGCCGAACTGCGGCAGATGCTTGGCCAGAGCTGCCGGGCGGATCGCGCCCGAGGAGAACCGGGGAGGATAGTGATAAGAAATGAGCAATACTCGCGGCATTTTCTTCCCCTGATTAACGAGTCGGCCGCGGCTTTGCGGGTGCCAGCAGCAGGGGCAGCCCGGCGAAGGTGGCGCAACCATAGGTAAGGTGGAAAGCCAGGAAGGCGGGCGGCATCATCACTGCGACCTGCCAGGAAAGGCCGGCTGAAGCTTTCACAGCGAAATAAGTCGCCGCCAGCAAATACACAGCCAGAAGCAACGCCAATATGAGCAGAAACACCCGGCTGTCGAACGACAAAGCAAGCAAGACTAGCAGAGCGGCGGTAAACGCCGCCGGGACAAAATGCCGCGCTCTCATCGAGCCGTTCTGACGGTGCACGGTGAACATGTGCCAGCGGGCGCTCCTGTACGTCTGCGCCAGCAGCTTCAAAAAGCTGTTGGCCGGAAAATAGCTAAACGCCAGCCGGGAGCTGAGATACACCTTTCCGCCTGCCTTAAGTATGCGCGCGTTCAGTTCGTTGTCCTCGTTGCGCCCGAGAGTCTCGTCGAACAGCCCGATGCGGTTGAACAGCTCTTTGCGAAACGCGCCGAAGGGCACGGTATCGACATAACCTTCGCACGTGGCGGTGCGAAAATAAGAGTTGCCTACACCGAATGGGCTGGTCAGCAACGCCGCCACCAGTCTGGCGCCCAACCCGGCTCCTGCGGGCACGGTGACAGCCTGCCCGCCCACATTGTCTGCCTGTGTGGAATTCAGCAGTTCGATGCAAGTTTGCAGGTAGTGGCTTGGGTAGCTGCTGTGGGCGTCGGCGCGCACGATGAACTCGCCGCGCGCTTCGCTAATGCCCAGATTCATCGCCGTGGGCACGATGCCGGCGGGATTATGGAGAAGGCGAATCTTGTCGTGCTCAGCTTCCATCCGGCGCACGATTTCCCGCGAATGGTCCGTGGAACGTCCGTCTACCACGATGATCTCATAGGGCAGCGTGCAATCCTGCTGCAGCAGAGATCGCAGGCATCCTTCAATGAACAGCTGCTCATTGCGCATCGGTATGATTACCGACACCACCGGGGCTGCGGCCATGTTGGCGGCCTGCGCCTGCAGGTTGTTATCAACGGCGGACATGGACTGAAGCCTCGGCGTATTCCGCTTCCTGAACAGTGGCTGCCTGCGAAGTTGTGGGCGGGCCGGCAGAGCGATTGTCGTTTTCCCGCACCAGACGGTCCAACAGGCTACCGCACGGCTGCCAGCCGGTATCCGCAAGCAGTTCGGCGCTGACGCAGCTGTAGCCGCGATACATGGAGAGGAGCTGTCGCTTGCTCAAACGAGGACCAAAACCGGTCGCTTTTCTGACCAGGGCTGCCATCAGCATGGCACTGCGAGACACGATGTAAGGAACATAAGCCACATGCGCGCCTTTGACGGCGCTCCGGCGAACACAGTTCCGGATGTATTGCCCGACCGTGAGGTCCTCGGGATGGGAGAGCAGGTAGACCTTTCCCGCCGTATTTTCATGTTGCAGAATCTGCACCATAGCCTCGGCAACGTCGCTTACGTGCACCAGGGCGAGGCGCTTGCGGCGGCTGCTCATGCAGATTACGGTGTTGCCCAGCTTCGGTCCCAGGGGCGCGAGCAGGTCGCGGCCACCGCCCACGATCAGCGATGGACGAACGATAGTCCAGGCCGGGAGGGGGTGGGAAAGTTGCGCCAGGGCTACGTCCTCCGCCAGACGCTTGCCCAGCGAATAGGCCCCACGCTGTTCTGGTTTTTCTTCCAGCAAACTGTCGGACGAGATCTGCTGCCCGCTTCGCAGTTTGGCCAAATCGTACACGGAGAGCGAGCTCATATAGATCACCCGCCGCGCGCCTTGCTGGATAGCCGCCTTGGCCACATTTTGCGTGCCCCGCTCACAGGTGTCCACAATTGTCTGCAAACTGCCCTGGATGCCCGCAGCCAGATGGATGATCGCCTGCATGCCTTGGGCGGCGTCCTTCATGTCCTCCGGGCTGCGTATGTCCCCCAGAAAGATCTCCACTCCCAGTTGCTTGAGCCTCTCCAGCGGACTGGTGGGACGCGCCATCGCCCGCACCCAAAAGCCGTCCTTAACCAGGGCTTGCACCACCTGTTGGCCTACGTAACCGCTGGCGCCGGTGACCAGCACTCGCTCACTGCGGCGAACGCCGGCCTGGACCGATGGCGCGTACAATCCTCGCGCGATCAGGCTGGGAGTAGCATCGGCAAAGATCTTTTCTTCGGCAACGGTGACGGCAGTGGCTAACTCGCGTGAAACCGGAGGCGGACTGCCGGCGCGAATGCTGTCATAGAAGCGCGGCAGCAATGTTTGTAGACCGGCGTAGGGTACAAGTTTGCCGCGAATAAAGTTCGTGATGTTGGCGGTCGCCTGCGACGACAGGGAAAAGGAGGTGGCAAAATTTCCCAGCGCAAGGCTTACCTTTCGCGGCCACCCGCTCCTGGGCTTAATCAGCGCTGTTTGCGATTCAAAATCCACCTCCGCAAACCCGTTTTCACAAAAAACACGAACGCGATAACTGGACCGCCTGGAAAGGCACGATAGCAGCACACTGGCTGTGCAGCGCTCGCCATTGACTTGTACCGCCAGGTGGTCAAGCACCCCTTGGGGCAGAGTGCCGGTGGCCTTGCGGCTCACCTGGAGATCCACCGGCCAGCCGGTAAAGTACAAGGCAAGGTACAGCAGGTGGCTGGCGTAGTCCCGCAGGAAACCTCCCGGCAGGCGGTGAGACCAGTGCAGCCCCTCCCCTTCACGCAACTCCAGCCCCAGGTCGAGGCACATCTCTGCGTCAACGTGGACGGCTCGCCCCAGTTCTCCCGACTCTATCGACCGCAGCACTTGCTGCATCCGCGGATGGAACAGGTTGATAAAGTCAGGGCACAGGCACAACCCGGCATTGCCGGCCTGCTCGTAGAGATGGGTGACCTCCCCGACCGTGAAGGCCATGGGCTTTTCCAGGAAGACGTGCACTTTGCGCTCTAGGGCAGCCAGGGCAGAGGCATAATGAAATGCCGGCGGCGTGGTAACGTGAAGGACATCCAATCGCGTGGAATCGAGAAGGTTGGCAACCGAGTGGCCCACGGTCAATACACCGTGTTGTTGCGCAAAACGCTGCGCCGCCTCGGTCTGCACGTCCGCGATACCCACCAGCTTCACCCCGGGTAAAGTTCGCAAAAACCGGGCGTGGTACTCAGCCACGTGGCCGCAGCCGACAATCCCAACCCGCAGTTCCTCTTCCCGCCTGTGATTCAAATTCGTGCTCCCGAAAGACCCGCCCGCGAGCGGTCAAACCTGGCCGAATAGTGCCAATTTCGGCGTGACCGCTGGTCCGTGGTGCCAGCCGCAGAAGGCCAATGCTGCGCTGGTACTAAGGTCCCGCAACCGTGGTTATCTGCCGTATTTCTCCACTTTTTCTCACAATCCATAGAACCGGCTCCACTGCGACGAACTGCCGCGTCGAGGTGAAAACTTATGAACCCTCCCTGCCATAGCAGACGGAGAGCATTCCTCTCTCCGCAGCATGCTGTCCTACTCATAGCAACATCGCTCTTATCGCTTCTTACAGCTTGCGGTGGCGCCAGCGCGCCGCCAAGTGGCTCCAGCCTCAGTCCCAGCGGGCTGCTAGTCAGCCCGGCGTATGTGAATTTTGGGACAACGCCGCAGAATTCCCAGCCGGTGACGCGGACTCTCCGCTTGGCAAATATGGGTTTCTCGCACCTCACCATTGATAGCGTAGCCCTAAACCCCAAGGGTGTATTTCGTGCATCCGGTTGGTCCGGCCCGCTTACCCTGGCGCCCTTGCAAAGTGCGCAGCTCATAGTGGTTTTTCAGCCCGGGGCAGCAGCCGT
>DASYWT010000391.1:0-4039 GCA_035935775.1 Terriglobales bacterium | reverse complement strand
GTAGACCACATCGGGATTTTTGGGATCCACTCGAGGTATGGGCAGATCGCCGCCACCGATGCGCATGGCGGGGCGCGCATCCTTGGTGGCTTGGTACCAGGTCTGGCCGGCGTCGTCGGAGCGATAAAAGCCAAGGCCGGCGTCGGATTCATAATCGCCCGGCTCTGTGGTGCCCACGGTGGCGTAAAGACGGCTGGGCTGGCTGGGCGCAATGGCCACGTTTACCTGGGTGGGATTCTTGGGAAGGCCGTTGGTCAGCTGCTGCCAGGTGTTGCCGCCATCAGTGGACTTGAAGAGGCCGCCCGTGGTGCCATTGAATTCGTTGTTGTCCTCCCAGGGGCCTTCACGCACTTCCCACATGCAGGCGTAGAGCGTTTGCGGATTTGAGGGGTCCATCTCGATGTCGCAACCGCCGGTGTTCTCATCCTTGTACAGCACCTTTTGCCAGCTCTGGCCGCCGTCCGTGGAGCGGTAGATGCCGCGCTCGCTGCTGGGTCCGTAGGGGTGGCCGAGCACGGCGGCGAAGACGCGGTTGGCATCGCGCGGGTCAACCGCCAGCGCAGGAATCTGCTGGCTGTCGGGCAAGCCCACGTTGGTCCAGGTCTTGCCGCCATCAGTGGATTTATAAATGCCGTCGCCTACCGACAGGTCGGGGCGATGCAGACCTTCGCCGCTGCCGACATAAATGATGTTTGGGTCGGAAGCTGCGACGGCGATGGCGCCGATGGATTGGGTGGGCTGGCCATCGAATATAGGGTTCCAGGTGCGGCCGTAGTCATCCGACTTCCACACTCCCCCGTCGCCCTGTCCTATATAAAAAACGTTGGGCTGGCCGGGGACGCCGGTGGCCGCGCGCGTGCGCCCGCCGCGGAACGGCCCAATCATGCGCCAGCGCAGCTGCTGGTACATGGAGGGGGGAATCTGCTGGGCAAGAGCGGTAGCAGCAAGAGCGAACAGGGTCAGACAGGCGACGGCCAACATCGTTACACGAGCTAGTCGGATCACGCGGACCTCCGCAAGAAATCGAGCCGCACAGGATAAACCATAGGCATGGAAAATGAAGAATGTGTGCCCGACGACGAAGGTGCCAACGCGGTCATCGCCAACTGGGTTAAAATGCGCGCCGTGCGCGCGCTGCCACTGCCTCCCTGGCCGGATCGTTTTTCCGAGCGATTCCACATCTTCGCGCATGGCGAGACTTTTGACGTTGACGCCTTTCTCGCGAACTCTACGCTCCAGCCTGATTACGTGTGGCATCGCGGGCCTCGTGCAACCAGCGGTATCGAGATTTTTCTTGGCGACGGGCGGGAAATCAGACTTGTAGACCAGGTGGAGGTTGCCCTCGCATATCTCCAGACGCACAGGGATGAGCTGAGAGCATTAGCACAGTTTCCCGGGGTTGACACCTTCATTCTGGGACTGGTGTGGATTTGCAAGCCGGCATCAACCGGCTTCTGCCTGGGACCATCTCTTCAACTGATGCAGCATGCCCTTGATATCGGAATTCGGCCGCTTTATTACGGCACGATTGATGGGCGTGGAACCAGTATCTCTAGAGGCGTCGAGTGAATCGCACTGCACGTATCGTCGTTCTGTGCATGTGTGCTGCCACAGCAGTCGCACAGTCCAATATGCGACCGAGCGACCCGGAGTTAAACAGGGAACATACGGAATGGATTGCGAGCGTCTTGCATTCTGTGGAGGCGATTCGGGTGGGAATGGCTCGCTCAGACCTCTTGAAGGTATTCACGACTGAAGGCGGCCTTTCGACGACGTCGCGGCGCACGTACGTTTTGCGACAGTGTCCCTACATCAAGGTGGACGTCAGGTTTGCCGCTGCGAAACCTGACCAGGAGCTACCAACAGACAAGATTATTGAAATTTCAAAGCCATACCTAGCCTGGTCTGTGTTTGATTGAGGATAACTGCTCCAAATTTCCCTCCCGCTTCCTTGCTGCCCCACCACCCGGGCTGACTGACGACGCAGAGGCTCTATTGGCAGTGAATTGTGGGATACTCACGCCTATGACCCTGGAGGAGTGCCGCCGCTTCTATGCGGAGGAAATCCGACTGGCGGGCAGCGTGAAATCCACGGCTCTGGTGGAGGCCTTCGCCCGCGTGCCACGGGAGAAATTTCTGGGACCAGGCCCGTGGCATTTTCGCTCCATGGACCTCGCCCTGGGCGAGTGCGCATATCTGCGCAGCGAGGATGCGGACCCGCGCCACGTTTATCACAACGTCCCCATTGCCTTGGACGCGGCACGCGACCTCAACAACGGCCAGCCCGGCACGCTGGCCCGCTGGATAGATGACCTGGATGTCCGGCCAGGAGACCGCGTTTATCACCTGGGCTGCGGCGTCGGCTACTACACCGCCATTCTGGCCGAAGTGGTGGGCGCCGGCGGAGATCTGGTGGCCAGCGAGGTGGATGAACAACTGGCGGCGCGCGCGCGGGAGAACCTGGCCAGCTATCCCAATGTAACCGTCCACCACGGCGATGGTGCGGTCCTGGATCCGGGAGAGTGCGACGCCATGCTGATCAATGCCGGCGTCACGCACCCCCATCCCGGCTGGCTGGAACGCCTGCGCAAGGGCGGGCGCCTGCTCTTGCCGCTGACCGTGCCGCTCGCTCCCAATGTGGGCAAAGGGATGATGGTGAAGATCACGCGCCTGGTGGCGGGCTACGCGGCGCAGGTAGTCACGTTTGTGGCCATTTACTCCTGCAGCAGCGTGCGGGATTCGCAAGTGGAGGTGCTGCTGGGCAAAGCCATGGCCAGCGGGGCGCTGTTCCAGCTGAAGTCAGTGCGCCGCGACCCGCACACGGCCTGCGACTCCTGCCTGGTGCACGCCGGCAACCTGTGCCTGAGCTCGGTGGCGGCGGCATTGCCTGTCCCCCAGGTGAGTTCCCAAACCCTGGGCTAAGCGATTCGTATCAGGGCACGTCTTCAGAGTGCCGAACCAAGCTGCAGACACAGTCCGGCTTCAGCCGCTGTACGGGAAAACTTGCAAGCAAGCTCTCGACTGACTTTTTTGTTCAATTCCTGCCACGCGTCGCCCAGACCGCACTTCCTATTGACATTCTATAGGAACGGGCGTAGGTTGTTCCTATAGACCGTCGTTAGGAGACCCTCCTTGTCCCCCGAGCAAACCGAACTGCTGCAAGGCACATTGGACATGCTGATCCTTAAGGCGCTCGCTCTGGGCGAAATGCATGGTTTGGGTGTTTCGCGGCGCATCGAGCAACTGACCAAAGGAACCTTTCAGGTCAAGCCCGGGTCGCTGTTTCCCGCGCTTCATCGGATGGAAGAGCAGGGCTGGCTGACGGCGTTCTGGGGCGAGTCAGAGAATAACCGCCGCGCCAAATATTACCGCCTGACGCGGGCGGGGCGGCGGCAACTCGAGAGTGAAACCGAGCGCTGGCAGCGCATCACTGTAGCCATCGCCCACGCCCTGCAAACCACCTGACGCGAGCTATGCCCTTTTTGCCGCATATTCGCAGCTTCTGCCGCAACCTGCTGCACGGTGGGCGGGCGGATGCCGAACTCGACCAGGAGGTCCGCTCCTATGTGGACTTGCTGGCCGAGGAGAAAATGCAGGCCGGCCTCGCTCCTCAGGAGGCCTTGCGGGCGGCCCGCATTGAAACCGGCGGCATCGAGCAGGTGACGCAAGAAGTGCGCGATACGCGCAGCGGCGCCTGGCTGGCCAGCCTGCTGCAGGATTTGCGCTACGCCGGCCGCACCCTGCGCAAGCGCCCTGGGTTCACGATTACCGTGGTGCTCACATTGGCCCTGGGAATCGGCGTCAATACAGGAATATTCAGCATAGTGGAATTTATGTTCCGCTCCCTTCCGGTTGTCCATCCTGAGCAGTTGGTCGTGCTGGCGACCGGCCAAAACCATCAGCCGGAAACGGAGGGCTTTTCCTACCCCGAATACCTGGACCTTAAGCAACAAGCCAGCACTTTCTCCGATATGGCCGGTTACCAGGTTGACATTGAGGCTCTGAGCGCCCAGGGCCAGGCCACACAGTTCTTCATGAC
>DASYWT010000390.1:0-19366 GCA_035935775.1 Terriglobales bacterium | reverse complement strand
GCCTTGTGGGGCATGTTGGAAGGAATGCAGAGCACTTCTCCGGCGTGCACCACGATCTCGCGGCCGTCAATTTCAAATTTGAGCGCTCCTTCCAGGATGTAGGTGATCTGCTCGTTCTCGTGACTGTGCAGCGGCACCACGCAACCTTTTTTGAGCAGCACGCGCGCCAGCATCACCTTTTCGCCCACCACCATCTGCCGCTGCAGCAGAGGGTTTAGGTCCTCCAGTTCCACCGATTTCCAGGGAACATACTTGAGCTTGCTGGGTTGTCCTTCGCTTTTGGGCATGGTTGCCATGCAAAGATCCTTGATTTTGAGGTGATCTGCAGCCTCACGAGTATAAATCGCCGCCCCACGGCTTGCCACGGAACTCGGCACGCAGAGCTCAAAACTCTCAGAAATGGGCGTTAACGGGCGTAATAGCCCTGGCGGGCCTTCACCTTGAGGTTCTTCCCTGACTTGCGCGCCCAGATGCGAATGCGATGAAAGCGTCCGTTGGTGGCAAATTCCGGCGGACGATACGCCACCTCATAGCGGTGGCGCAATTCCTCGCTGATGCGCGCAAAAGAGCGCTCCAGGTGGCGGGCTGTGCCGGGAAAGAGCGCTTGCCCTCCGGTGGGTTCAGCCAGATGCTTGAGATTTTGGTCGGGGGGAAAATCCGAAGAGTGGAAGTTGGTGCTGAGGGTGTAAACCGTCACCTCATCCTGCTGAGCGTGCGCTACCGCCGCCAGCAGGGTGTTTTTGCTGGCGTTGTCATCCCCGTCGGAAACCACAATCAGTACGCGGGCTACAACGCCCTGCTCCGCGCGGGCCAGCATGTGGCAAGCCTCGGTGACAGAGTCGAACACGGCGGTCTCTCCGCCTGGCGAGAGGCGGGCAATTCCCGTCGAAAGCAAGCGGGAATCGTGGGTGAAATCCTGGGTCACATGCAATCGGGTATCGAAGCCGGCAATCATGGCCTGGTCGGAATCGTTGCGCAGCGTCTTGCGCAGAAAGATGGCGGCGGCTTCCTGCTCAAATCGAAAACGTTCCCGGATGGAGTCGCTGGTGTCCACCAGCAGCGCGATGCGCAGCGGCAGATTATCCTGGTCGCGGAAGTCCACGATCGTCGCCGGCTTGCTGTTGTCCTGCACCTGGACGTCGTCCTCCGTGAGTCCGGTAATGAACCGGCCGTGACGGGATGCGGTAAACAGGACCTGAACTTCGTTGACTTGCTTGTGCAGCGTCCACGAGTCCGCGGCCGTCACCAGCAGCGTTTCCGGCGTACCGCACGCGATGCAGTTCTGGCCTCGCGCCCCAGCGACGAGGCCGCAAGCGAGCATCAGGCACAGCGCCGCCATCTTATGCTGCATTCGACAAAGGGCCCGGGCGCGCATTGCATTGCACCCCCGATCGAACCACTTCACTTCTGCGTGGCTGACTGCGTGGATGAAAGCTTCTCGATTTTGGCTATCTGTTCGTTCACCAGGGCGATGTCGGCGGCCTTGGGCGCCAGGCGCACATAATTCTTCATGTGTTCCGTCGCTCCCTGGTAATCATGTTTTCGCGCCAGGATAACGCCCAGCAGGTATTCCAGTTTCGGAATGCGGTGCTCCACATCCGTCTGGATGCCCTGGCGCGCGCTCTTTTCCGCCGCGTCGTAATGCCCCAGGTAGTAATTCGCGGCCGAGTTGAAAAACCAGTCGCCGGCGAAACTCAAGGGATTCAGCCGGAGGACAGCGCCCGTCTCATCCAGCACTTCCTGCCACTTCTGCTGCTGGAAGGAGAGTGCTGCCAGCAACTGGTGCGGGCTCACAAACTGCGGATCCGCCGTCACCGCCTGCTCCCACGAGTGCTGGGCTCCCTCGGTATCCTTCATTTCCAATTGCATCCGTCCCAGTTCGAGCCAGGCGGCCGCAAACTTGGGATATATCTGGACGGCTTCCTGGAATTTTTTCTCCGCCGCCTCAAACTTCTTCTTCTGCTCCTCGTCCCGCCCTTTCTCGAAGGCCTTCTTAGCCTTGGACGGGGCCATCGCGGTGGTGGCGCTGATGGTGAAACCTTCCACGTGCGCCAGGCGGTGCAGAACAATCGTGCCCACGTTCATGGATTCGGTCACATCCACCGCGGAAAGCTCCAGCGTTTGCGAAGTGAATCCGGGCAAAACCGCAATCAGTTCGCACTGCTGCAGGTCGCGGCGCTGGTCCGCAGAAGAGCGGGGTTGCCCCGGCAAACTGGGGGAGGTCGTTGTGGCCACGTCATCGTTGGCCATGTTGCGGTTTTTGCCGAATTCAAAGCTGAAGTTGCCCTTCCGGTCGGTGTAAGCTTCGAAGTGCCGTTCCCCGTTGCACATGCTTTCTATGGTGGCGGCGTCGGTCAACTCGCTGCCGTCATCCACTCTTACATTGCCGGAGAGAAACAGCGTCGTGGGGAGGTTGGATAGGCCGGGATTGTTCAGCGTCGGCGGGATGTTGTTGCCGGGCGTGGAACCGGGGTTTCCCGTCGGCGTGCGACTGCCACCGCTGCCACCGCTGCCCCCCGTTGGCCGGCCGCCCTGCGCCAGCAGACTGGCGCTAAGAATCAATATCCCGAAGAAGACGCCGAGGAAATGTACCGGTCGCATAAGGACCTCCCCGTCCGCAAAGCCGTTGTTTTGTGGGCGGTGTGTGTAGGATGGGATTAACCACGCCCCGAGCTGATTGGCCTGATAGTACACCTTATCCCCGTCCGGGCCTTTGTCAAGATAAAAGAGACCATAGAAAGGGAGGCGGGATACGGGAAAATGGAAACTTTCGCCCCTGCAGGGCATCATGGATGGATATGAGCAACTGGGGCTCTAAGCTGTTGATCCTAAGCTGTATTGCATCCGCAAGTCTGGTCGCCGCCCAGAAGGCTGTACCTTCTCCGGCGCAGCTGGCGCAGGCGGAGGCGCAGATCCAGGCTTATCGCGCCCGCAATGGCGTGAACCCTCAGGTGCTGCAGTTCATGTCGGAGATCGCCCGCGCCAAGTTGGCCCTGGGACAGGTAGAAGCGGCCAAATCCTATGCCCGGCAAACGGAACAGCTTTGCCGGCATGAACTGGCGCACCGCGCTTTGGATGCCGAGCCGCAGTTGCCTCTGGCGCTGGGAGCCTCCATTGAAGTGCAGGCTCAAGCCATGGCTGAAAGCGGCCAGCGGAACGCCGCCCTGGCTTTGCTGCGGCAAGCCTTGTGCGAGTACGGCAACACCTCCCTCCAGGCCCGCCTGCAGAAGAATCTGAACCTGCTCACCCTGGAGGGCAAACCCGCTCCCCCGCTGGTGGAAAGCCAATATCTCGGCCCTAAACCTCTGCCTCTCAGCGCTTTACGCGGCCGGCCTGTGCTGCTTTTCTTCTGGGCTCACTGGTGTTCCGACTGCAAGCACGAAGAGCCCATCATCAGCCGGCTGGAAAATGAATATCGTTCCAAGGGTTTGGCTTTGCTGATGCCGACACAACGCTACGGTTACGCCGCCTATGGGGAGCCGGCCAGCCCGCAGGCAGAACTGCAATACATCGACAGCGTGCGCCGCCAGTACTACGCGGATTTGAGCTCCATGCCCGCCCCAGTCAGCAAGTTAAATTTCGACCGCTATGGCGCCAGCACCACGCCTACCCTGGTCCTGATCAATCGTCGCGGCGTGGTCGCCCTGTACCACCCCGGCGTGCTCAGCTACGACGAACTGCGGACGGAAATCCAAAAGGTGATCGCACCCAGCACGGCCGCCGTTCACCGGGAATCGTCCCACGGCGGCATGAAAACACGGCGCTAGGAAAGCTAAGCAAATGTAATCCCTGCCTCAACCATTCCTCTGTCATCTTGAGCGAGGGCGAACGCCCGAGTCGAAAGACCCCGGCGCTTGTGGGCCTTCGGATCACCCGCAAGGGAATTCTTGCTGCCCTTAGCCGAAGGGCGATAGAGTGCGTGCCTGCGCTGGCCCCCGACTACTGACTCCTGGGTTTAGAGCTCTCTCAGCGCGACCGCAATCCGCGCGCGGGCGGCACGCACCGCCGGCGGGACCCCGCCGGCGACCCCCATGATCAAGGCAAAGATGATTCCGCCAAGCAGCAACGGCGGCGTCACCCGGAAGGCGAATGCCAGGTGGGAGAAGGTCTGCCAGTTCATGGCGCCCGTGGTCATGCCGTTCAAGGGCAGCACTCCGATGCATCCAATCAGGCCGCCGACGAAAGCAATACACAGCGCTTCAAAGACAAAGGAGGTGACCACGCTGCCAGCTCCGAATCCCAGGGCGCGCATGGTGGCAATTTCGCGCGAGCGCTCGGAAACCGCGGAATACATGGTGTTAAGCGCGCCGAATACCGCGCCCACGCCCATGACCAGCGCCACCAGCGTGCCCAGCACGGTAATCAGCCGGGTAAGCGCCTGCGATTGCTTGTCGTAGTACTCGATTTCCCGCTCCACGTCGAGCGTAAGCCGGGGGTCGGAAGTCAGGCTATCTTTGAAGTGGTCAAAAGCCTCGGGCGAAGTCAGCCGCACGGTAACCGATTGGAAGTTGTTCTCTGGCCGCTTGTAAACGCCGTTGAGCACATGAGCGTCGCACCATACTTCAGAGTCAAAGGCGCTGCCCCCGGCGTCGAAGACACCCACCACCTTCCAGGTTCCGCCGCCGAACTTCACCGTGTTGCCCAAGTCGAAACCGGCATAGGTGCGTGTCACATTCCGCCCCACCACCAACTCATCCAATCCGGGCTGGAAGAAGCGTCCGCTGACCACCTTGATGTTGCGCACGGCCAGCGCTTTGGGCGAAACCCCGCGCACCTGCACGTTGGCGTCGGCGCCGTTGGATTTCATTGGAAAAGGAGCGATGACCACCACCTCGGGGCTCACCAGGGGCCCGGAAGAATCACGCGCTACGCCGGGAGCGTCTTCAATGATGCGTACCTGATCGAGCGAAACCGCGCTCGACATCTCGCTGGTGGCGCCCCCGCGCAGCAGCAGGGCATTGCGCGGCGAACCCGAAGACACCAGCGTGGTCTTGAAGCCTTTGGCCAGGGCCAGCATGGCCACGAACACGCCCACCGTGCCCGCGATACCCAGCACCGCCACCACGGTGGAACTCCAGCGCACCCGCAGGCTGTTCAGGTTGTAATTAAGGGGGATGGCCATGTCACACGCTCCGCAGCGCGTCCACCACTTTTAGCCGGCCGGCGGAGTAAGCCGGCCAGATACCCGCCGCCAGCCCGACCGCCAGCGCCAAAACCGCGCCTACAGCTATCGCCGCTGCCGACAGGTAGAAGAAGGGAAGCATTCCCCCGGTGGGATCGCCGTTCAAGGTAAGCAGCTTGGCCAGCACCAGTCCCACGCCGCCTCCAATGGCGGCCACCACTACCGACTCGAACACCACCAGCAACAGGACAAAGGTGTCAGAAAAGCCCACTGCCTTGAGCACCGCCAGTTCGCGGATGCGCTCGCGCACCGCAATCGCCATGGTATTGCCGGCCACCAGCAGCAAGGTGAAGAAAACCACCGCTCCAATGCTCATGATCAGAAAGCTGATGTTGCCTGCCTGCTTGGCGAAGGAAGCCGCAAATGCCTGTTCCGTATCAGTCTTGGTTTCCCAGGGTGAATTGGCGAAGGTAGAGTCAATCGCCTTGGCGATTTTTACTGCGTTATCCGGACTGTCTATCTTCACCACGTACCAGCCCACCAGCCCGTGCCAGTACTGGTTTTCACGCTCTTCGAGATATTTGTAGTGAAACCAGAACTGGGTGGTGTCGTCCGCCGGCCGTTTTCCGGTGTAAATGGCGCGGATGTTAAATTCCCAGGTCCCGGGAAAAATTGTCCCCTTGATGGGAATGCGGTCGCCCACTTTCCATCCGAAGCGCTTGGCCAGCTTCACCCCAACGATGGCGCCCTCGCGGTCCTCCTTGTACGCCTTCCACTGGTCGTCGGGGATTAAGAACTCCGGGTATATGGAGTGAAAGGTGTCATCGTCTATGGCCAACTGGGCGAAGAAGTTCTTGGGATCCTGGTAGATACCCCCGAACCAGTTATTGTGCGTGACCTCCTTAATGCCCGGAACACGCTCCAGGCGCTCCTGGTAGGCAACCGGCAATGGCTGGATGAGGGATACCTTGTTGATCACGATCAGGCGATTGGAGCCCGCCACGTCCAGGCCCTGGTTGAACGCCCCGCGCACAATGGCCAGCAGCCCGAACAGGAACAGGGCCACGGCAAACGAGCCTAAAGTCAGCGTGGTGCGGATCTTTTTGCGGAACAGGTTGGCGATGATGAGGTGGCCGTATTTCAATCCCCACCTCCCACGCTGCTGCCGACCTTATTGGCTTCCACCAGCACGCCCTTTTCCAGGTGCAGCAAGGTATGGGCGCGGGCCGCTGCCACCGGGTCGTGAGTCACCAGCAGCACAGTCTTGCCGTGCTCATCGACCAGGCGGTCAATCAAGTCCATAATTTCGTCGGCGCTCTTGCGGTCAAGGTCGCCCGTAGGCTCGTCGCACAGCAGGAAAGTGGGATCGGCAACAATGGCGCGTGCGATGGCCACCCGCTGCTCCTGCCCGCCGGAGAGCTGGCGCGGATAGTGGCGCATGCGGTCGCCCAGGCCGACCACCTGCAGCGCCGTCTCCACGTGCTGCTTGCGCTGGCTCTTCGAGAGCTTGGTCAGCAGCAGCGGCAGTTCTACGTTTTGAAATGCGGTGAGCACCGGAATCAGGTTGTACATCTGAAAAATGAAGCCCACATGCCGCGCCCGCCAGGAGGTAAGTTTTGCGGCCGAGAGATGAGTAATCTCGTCGCCCGCCACCGTAATGGTGCCCTTGGTCGGCAGGTCCAAGCCGCCCAGCAGGTTGAGCAGCGTGGTCTTGCCCGAGCCGCTCGGCCCCATGAAGGCCACGAAGTCGCCCTTGTCCACGTCCAGGTTCAGCCCGTGCAGGACGTGGATTTCCTCACTGCCGCGCTGGTACTTCTTGTCCAGTCCGCGCACCCGCACCAGGCTGCTGCCGTCGCCGTTGCCGTCCACCCTGACCATGATTCCCTTTACCTCCTGATCTCGACGCGCTGGCCGTCGTGCAGACCGTCGAATCCACTCACCACTACCTGATCGCCGGGCGCCAGACCGGCCGTGATTTCCGTATCGCTGCCGCGCGTTTCGCCCAGACCCACGGCGCGCCGTTCCACGTGCCCAGCCCGGTACAAGTACACCACCTGGCTGCCGTTTTCGCTGCGCAAGGCGGTTTGCGGCACCAGCGCCTTCACGCCTTCCGATTTGGCTGCCTTGCCTTCATTGCCCAGGAACGTGACCTTCACCCCCATGTCGGGCAGAATCCGCGGGTCTAGCTGGTCGAAGGCAATGCGAACCTTGACGGTCGCCTTCTGCCGGTCGGCGGTGGGAATAATGGTGCGCACCTTGGAGGGAATCTGCCAGTTAGGGTAGGCATCGAGCACCGATGTAACCGGCATCCCTGGGCGCACCCGCGCGATATAGGACTCATTCACGTCCACTTCAACTTCCAGGGACTTCATGTCCACGATGGTGGCAATGCCGGTGCGGGTAAAGCCGCCGCCGGCAGAATTGGGCGAAACCATCTCGCCCACCTGCGCGTCCTTGGAAACCACAATACCCGCAAAAGGCGCGCGCACCGTGCAGTTGTCCAGGTCCTGCTGGGCAACGCCAATCTTGGCATCGGAAGCCTGGACCTGCTCCTTGGTCATGGCAATCCTAGCGCGCAGGCTGTCAGCCGTGGTGCGCGCGTTGTCCAGCGCCTCCGGGCTGCTGACGCCTTGTTTTTCCAGTTGCTGGGTGCGACGCAGCTCGATTTGCGCGTTGGCCAGTTGTACCTGCAAGTCCTGCAACTGGGCGGCAGTGGCGTCGCGGTCGGCTTTGGCGGAGTTCAGGCGCACGCGGTAGTCGGAGTCGTCGAGCAGGGCCAGAATCTGCCCTTCCTTCACGCGCATGCCTTCGTCGGCATACATCTGGGTAACGCGGGCGGTGATTTTTGCGGCTACGGTGGCCCGCCGGCGCGGCGTGACATAGCCGCTGGCGTTCAAAAGAGCGACCTCGCCACCGGCGCTGGGCGCCTGCGCGGCCGCCACCTCCACCAGCGGCGTCGTACCCCGCACGGCATAAACCGCGGCCGAGATCAACAGGATGAGACCGATGGCCGCCGCTACCCAACGCGGCCACTTGGGACCACGCTGTTGACGGCGTGCTCCTTCGTCAATTTTCAGTGCCGACAGATCGGGGACTGTCGAGCCTATGCGTGCCGCCATCCTCATTCCCTCATTCAGCCCTGCATGGCCCGTGGCCGGTTCCGCCCGCTGGGCGGGTGCCCGCCTCGTTGCCGCCATTTAAGTGATACGCTTGGCGGCCATAAAAACTTTCACTCTATTTTATGAGCTTTCCCGCCTTTGGGATAGAGTGCGACCTGCCTTATAGGAGTGGTAAGCGCGCGATTTTCGTACACGAGAAAAATTGGAGCTACCCGAGAACAGGGGGAACAACGATATACTGATCCATCATGAACGCGCCGGACGGAAACATGGACGTTCTGTGCAAGAATTGCGGTACGACCCTCTCCGCTTTCCTCGAGCACATGGCCGAACACAACCAGAAAGTCGTCTGTCCCAAGTGCGGCCAGGTTCACAGTTTTAATCGCTCCGACGTCCAGAAACCTGAACCAGCCAAGCCGAAACGATAGCCTGCAGCGGCTGGCTCCCCTTTGCCCCGCTCGCCGTGGCTTTGATATCCTGCCTTTATTCTCCGCCAGGCTACAGGTGTGTCCCTCGTCCTCCGCTTATCAGCTTGCTGCCTGATTTTTGCCGCCATGGCCTCTGCGGCTCCCCGGCCGGAGGCGGCTTCACGGGCGCCCGTCAACCTGCTGCTGGTTACCATTGACACCCTGCGCCCTGACCATCTCGGCTGCTATGGCGACCGCCAAGTGCACACTCCCAATATTGATTCTCTCGCCGACGCCGGCACCCGCTTCGAGCATGCCTACACTCCCGTCCCCATCACCCTGCCGTCGCACACGGTCATCATGACCGGCACCTACCCGATGTACAGCGGCATGCACGATTTCAGCGGCAACCGCCTGAATCCGCAGCAGCCCACCCTGGCCTCCATTTTGAAAGCGCAAGGCTATGCTACCGGCGCGGTGTTGGGCTCCGCCGTGCTCGACCACCGCTTCGGCCTGAACCAGGGCTTTGATTTCTACTACGATCACTTCGATTTCAACCGCCTGGAAGACGCCAATCTCGACCTGATGAAGCGCCCCGGCAACCAGGTGGTGGACCAGGCGCTGCAGTGGCTCGCGGCCAATGAGCGCAAGCCCTTCTTCTTATGGGTACACCTCTACGACCCGCATACGCCCTATGAGCCGCCGCCGCCCTTCGACCGCGAGTACCGGGGCCGTCCCTACGATGGCGAAATCGCGTTCGCCGACGTGCAAGTTGGCCGCCTCCTCCGCTTTCTGAAAGAGAAACAGCTCTACGGCCGGACCCTCATCGTGCTCACCGGCGACCATGGCGAATCCCTGGGCGAGCATGGCGAAAAGAACCACGGCTTCTTCATCTATGACGCCACGCTGCACATCCCCTTCATCGTCAAGCTGCCCGCCGGAGAGCGTCATGAGGCCACGGTCGCGGATCCCTTCAGCACCGTGGACCTGCTTCCCACCGTGCTCAGCGTCCTGAAAGTGCCAACTCCGTCCGACACCCAGGGCGGCAGCGTGCTCCCCGAAATCCTGGGGAAGCAGCGCCCGACGGCGCTTCCCGCGCAGCTCTACTCCGAGTCCTTCCTGCCCCTGCTGCATTTCGACTGGAGCGACCTGCGCGGCATCCAGGTAGGTAAATACCACTTCATTGACGTTCCTAAACCCGAACTCTATGACCTATCCGCCGATCCCGGCGAACTGCACAACATCTACGAGCAGAAGCCGGCCATCGCCCAGGAATTAAAAGCCCAGCTCAATGCTTTGGAGCAGAAGTACACCGCCGGCACGCGGCAGGCCCAGTCCATGCCCCTCGATCCGGTGCTTAGCGAGCGGCTCAAGTCGCTGGGCTACGCCGCCTTCTCCGGCGGCCATCCCGCAAAATCCGGCGACAACCGGCAACTTCCCGACCCCAAAGATCGCATCGCCATGTTCGAGCTGGTCTCCGAAGCCGTGGACGCCAGCCAGCACGGCCGCTATGACGAATCCACCGCCAAGCTCACCCAGGCGCTCAAGACCGAAGAGACCTGCGTGCCTGTCCACTACCTGCTCGGCCTGGATTACTACCGCATGCAGAACTATGCGGATTCCATCCGCGAGTTTCGCCGCGTTCTGCAGCTCAGCCCTGACTACACCCTGGTCTATTACTATCTGGGCTTGGCCTACGCCCGCAGCGGCGACTATCCCAACAGCATTGATTACCTGCAGCGCGCTCTGCAGGCCGATGGCACCAATTTCTCCGCCGCTTACAATCTCGGGGCCATTTATCTGAAGACCAGCAACGTGGAACAGGCTGCAACCGCCTTCCGCCAGGCGATTCAGATTTATTCCGGCTATGAGCCCGCGCACCTCGCCTTGGGCGAAGTGCTGCTGTATCAAGGAAAGGTGGATGACGCGGTAGCCGAATTGCGCCAGGCCGTGCAACTCGCGCCCAATGATCCCGCGCCTCACGCCTCATTGGCCAAGGCCCTCAAAGCAAAAGGGCTCGACAGTGAAGCGGAGCAGGAAATGCAGAAGGCCGCCCGCGCCCAGCACTAGACCGATGACCGCGATCACTGCATCACGCACCAGCCTGTTGCCGGCCCTGCTGTGGCTGGTGCTGTCCGCCGTGCCTCTCGCCGCAAGCCAGCGCCCGGCAGCCCATTCCGCGCACCATCCCGCCGAAGGGCGCGGGCGCGATAACGTCCTGCTCATCACCATTGACACTTTGCGGGCCGACCATCTCGGCTGCTACGGCGACAAATCTATCCGCACTCCCACCATTGACGCCCTGGCGCGTGATGGCGTCCTCTTCCCCATGGCCATCTCCCAGGTGCCCCTCACGCTGCCTTCTCATGCGGCCATTCTGACCGGGACCTATCCGTTTCATAATCAGGTACAGGATTTCACCGCTCCTCCGCTGTCCGACAAATTCCGTACCCTGGCGCAAGCTTTCCACGACCATGGCTACGCCACCGGCGCGGTGGTAAGTTCCTTTGTGCTGGACCGCAGTTGGGGCCTGGCTCGCGGCTTCGACTACTACGACGACCACTTCGCCGGCAGCAGCTACTTGAAACAGAATCTGGCGCTGGTCGAGCGCCGCGCGGATGCCAGCGTCAACGCTGCCATTACCTGGCTCGCCCGCCGCCACACCCGCCCGTTTTTTTTCTGGCTGCACCTCTACGACCCGCACAGTCCCTACGATCCCCCGGAGCCTTTCTTACGCGAATATCGGCAGCATCCCTACGATGGTGAAATTGCCTACACCGATAGTCAACTGGCGCGCCTCATTCAGTGGCTCAAACGCGCCGGCCTCTACCGGCGCACCTGCATCGTTCTGCTGAGCGATCACGGGGAGTCCCTGGGCGAGCATGGCGAGCAGGAGCACGGATTCTTCATCTACAACTCGACCGTGCATGTGCCGCTGATCATCAAGCCTGCGGCCGACTCCGGGCGCGGGCTAAGCGCCCTAGCTTCGCCGGTCGAGACTATTGCGGTGGCGCCCACCGTTTTGCAGATGGCCGGCATCAGCGATCCTATTCAGAAGCAGTTCGATTCCGCCGCCTTGTTTGGAGAAGCAAGCGCCAAGCCTGCTTCCGCCTACAGCGAAACTTTTTATCCCTTTTCCTCCTTCGGCTGGAGCCCGCTGCACGGACTGGAAACGGAGAAGTATCACTACATTGATGCGCCGAAGCCTGAACTCTACAATGTGCCCGCCGACCCGGCTGAAGAGCACAATCAGGCCGCCGCCCAGGACGCCGTGAGCAGTGTTCTACAACAGGAACTCCAGAAGCGCATTCAGGAACATGCGCCCGGCGCCGCGCCTCCCGCCGGCGGCAGTCTTGACGAATCGGCTGTGGCCAAGCTGCGCGCTCTCGGCTACATGGCATATCGCGCCCCGGTTTCGCAAGAAAGCCTGCAACATCCGCTCGCCGACCCCAAGGACAAGCTGGCGGAATTCAATGCCATCCTGCAGGCCACCGATGCCATTGATGCCGGCCATTTCCGTGCTGCGGAGGCGCTGCTGGTCAAGCTCCGGCGCGAAGATTCCACCATGTACATCTTGCCTTTCATGCAGGGAGAACTGGCGCTCCGACAGGAGCAGTCAGCCCAAGCGGCGCAATATTTTGAGGAATGTCTCAACCTGGCCCCCAACTTCGATCAGGCCATGACCGGCCTGGCCGGCGCTCTGGAGGCACAGGGCAAGTCAGAAGAAGCCTTGCATTGGCTGCAGCGGGCGCTTCAGCGCAACCCGCAGAATTTCCGCGCCTGGTATGAAATGGGCTGGATCCAGTCGCGCAGCGGCGACTCCGGAGCGGCCATGACTTCGCTGCAAAAGACGCTGGAAATTCAACCGGGGTTTGCCCTCGCCTACCGCGATCTGGGCATGCTGCAGTTTGCCCGGCAGGATTACGCGACCGCGGCAGCCAGCCTGCAGAAGGCCGCTGACCTCAAGCTTAATGAGCCTACCCTGCTTAACTACTTAGGGATTTGTTACAGCCGGACCAACCGCCTGCAGCAGGCGCTCAACAGCTACCGGCAGGCGCTGAAGCTCAATCCTGGCTACGCCGAGGCTCATCTCAATCTCGGCTTCACTTACCAGCGCCTGAATCGGCCGGCCGCGGCCCGCCGCGAGTATGCTGCGGCCTGCCACCTCGACCCCAAGTTGTGCAAATTAGTGCCCGGTCAGCAGGAATAGGCTAACGATTGAGGCTGACCGAGGTTTTCTCCAGCCGCTTGAGTACTTCCTTCACCCGCGGAGCCAGCGGGTCGCTGGGAGCGACCTTCAGAAACTGCTTTAGTTGGGCAATGGCTTGCGGCTGGTTCTTTTCTGCCAGGTACACATTCACCAGTTCCAGGTGCGCCTTCGCCATTCTCGGATCGAGTTGCAGGGCTTCCTGCAGCGCCTGCTCCGCCTCCCGCAGCTTCCCCATCCTTTCGTAGATCGAGCCCAGCAGAAACTTGCCCAGCGCCGATTGCGGATTGCGCTGCAATCCTCCCTGCACGCTCTGCAATCCCTGCTGGTAGTGGCGGGTCAGCAGGTACACATTTGCCAGATTGAGGTACGCTTCCGGGTCTGTCTGGTTGAGCTTGATCACCTGCTGGAACTGCTCTTCCGCCCCGGCCAAATTCCCTTGCGCCATGTACACACGGCCCAGTTCGTTGCGGGCCGGATAAAACTCAGGTGACATCTGGATGCTCTTCTGCAGATGCTCAGCTGCCCCTTTCAAATCACTTTTTTCCTCCGCCTCCACTCCCTTGTGGTATTCCTTCACCACTTTTTTTGGAAATTTCTTCGTGTACTGCGAGAGGTCAATAATGTTGGGATTACTTCCGGTAATCGTTGCCCCGCCTGATTCCTTCTCTTTGTCCGGCTCTGGTGTGAGCACAATCTGAACATAGTTCTGCTGGGTAACAGTAGGATCTACGTCCACCTGACGGTTGGCCGGTTCGTAGTCAGAGTCCTGGATAACCACGTAGTACATGCCACCCTCGAGAGCATAAAAACCAAATCTTCCCTGGTTATCGGTGTACACACTATTAATGGTGGCGCCCCGCGTGACCAGGTTCACCAGGATGGCTTTAGGCGGAAATCCCAGGCGGGCGACGCTGACCTGTCCCACGATGTTGGAATAGGGGTTCTGCTGGGCGGAGCAGAAGCAGGCTGCGGCAAATGCGAAGCAGGCGGTGGTAACAATCGTCAGCCAGCTTCTTCGCACCTTTCCCTCCCGCGCTGCTCTCTCTGGCTTGACCTTAAAAACAGCAAAAGGCCTACCCTCTGCAAGGGCAGGCCTGATGCCGGTTTCGTCGGTCTTAGAAGCTCAGGTGCAAGCCAAACTGAACGTTGCGAGCGTTCAGAGTGCCTGCTGCCTGCCCGAAGTGCGAATCGGTGATTTTGTTGTGCGCTCCACCCCCAGCCGTGGCCAGCAGGAAATTGGCCCGGTTGAAGATGTTGAACGCCTGCGCTTCAAACTTCAAATTGAACCGTTCCGTCAGCTTGAAGTTCTTAGCCAAGGTCATGTCAGCGTACCACTGTCCCGGCCCAACAAACGTGTTGCGTCCCAGATTGCTGACGCAGCCCAGGCAGGGAGCAAAGAAGGTGCTGGAGACAAAGTCTTTCCCCAGCCCATTCGCCCACTGGTTGTGCGTTTCGCCGCTGAAGAATTGAACGGTCGAGCCTGGCCGGTCATTGGCGCCGCCGTCCAGGTTGTAGTCACCGCCGATGTTCTGACACAGGCCAGCATTAATGCCTGCCTGCGAGCAGTCACCTTGAAACTTCCTCGAGCTGGAGCTGTAAGGCTCCCAGTGAGCGCCGCTCTGGAATGCCCAGATGCCGCTCAACTGCCAGCCTCCGGCAATCGCTCCCACTGGCCCATGTAGGCTCTGGCCGGGGAGTTGATAGAGGTAGTTGAGCACGAAGCGGTGGCGAATGTCGTAGATGGAGTTGCCATAATCTAGACCCTGCAAGGTCTGATCGGTGGTATAGCCGTCGCCAGCCGCAGCGCCGTTGGCGCTGGTGGCGCTACTATGCCAGCCGGAGTCCCCATCCAGAGAGTGGCTCCAGGTGTAGTTAGCGTTCAGCATCAGACCATGGCTCATCTGCTTGCGCAATTGCGCTTGCAGTCCGTTGTAGCGCGAAGGCGTAACGGTCTGCCACTGCCGCATGGTGCCGTAGTTGGGGTTCAGGCGGCCAACCGGGTTATTCGCACCTATCTGGCTGCATAACTGCCGGCCCAGATTGTCGGTAACGCAAGTGCCCTCCGGCAAGCGCCCACCAGGGATGCGATTGATGTTTTCCGAGCGGTAGTTGTTGTAGCCCTCCGTGCCCACATAGTCCAATTCCACTACCGTTTTGGGGGCAATTTCATGCTGGATACTGAGGTATTGGTTGAGTACGCGTGGGTCGCGCACGCCAGATTGCAGCACGATACCTGTCAGACGCGCCAAGTTCGCATTGCCCGAAAACCAGCCGGTTATGTTGCCGGAAGCCTGGGCGCCAAAACCCTGGCCGACATTGGTGGGAGGCCCGGTGAAGGTGACGGGCGAGGAGCAATTGGGGCAGCCGGTGGGACCGTAGATGACGGTCTGCACGTCGCCTGCCAGGAAGTTCAGCGCGTCGTTAAAGGAGTAATAGGGGAGGTTCCAACGCGAATTGGACAGCGGGTTGTACAGCGTATCCTCGTAGGAGACGCCGAAGCCGCCGCGCAGGGAAGTTTTGCCGTTACCGAAAACATCGTAGGCAAAGCCTACCCTCGGCCCGAAGTTCTTGTGATTGCCCTTGCCCAATGAGCTAGCGGCAGCGAATCCACCGGGTCCGCAGACGCCAGCCAATTGCGCTGTCCCCATCGCCGCCGGCGAAGTGCAATCATAGGTTTTGCCGCCGATGGTTCCAACCGTTCCCGCAGGAACATTGGCTTGCTGCATCCAGCCCTGACCGGTGCTGATGTTGTCGATCACGTTGGTGCCCGGTCCCGGGATGAAAGTGGTCACCTGGTTGTTCAGTTCGGTGTGCCGCGTATACAGGTCGTAGCGCAAGCCCATGTTGAGAGTGAGCTTACGGCTGGCTTTCCAGTCGTCCTGCACATACGCGCCGAACTCAATATTCCGCCAATGGCGAACATTGGTGTTCAATCTGGGGGGGTGGTTGGTCAGAATTCCCGGATCCACGCCGGCCGCCTCGGAATAAGGTGAGTCAATGGCGAAGAACAGAGGGTCGAAGAAGTAGTAGGAGGGACGAGCGATGTTGAACTCGCTGTTCTCCAGGTTGCGTCGGATGTCCGCTCCCACTTTGATGTTGTGGTTGCCATGATTGATGGAAACCATGTCGCCGTAAGAGTAGACGTGCTCCTTAAAAAACTGTGGATAACCGCTGTAGGAGCCGAACCCGGTGCTGCCGTCATCAAACCCGACTTGCGGCACACCCGGTATGTTGGGATTTATCCCCGTCTTGTTCTGGGAGTATCCCGCTCGAAATTCGTTCAGCACTGTGGGCGAGAAGGTGTGCACCCAACTGAATTGCCCATTCGGCTCGAGCGTGAGATCGGGGTTGGAAAATCCCCTTGTGCACTGTGGAGCGCAGGCTCCAAATGAGTCAACAGCGCGGTACCAGTTGTAGTTGAGGTAGAAGCGGTTGGCACCGTTGGGAGTGTAATCCAGGCGGCCTGACCATTCTTTTCCGTTAAACAGGTTGCCCAACGTCTGGGTTTGGGAGTTGAACAAAGCTACGCTGGAGTCCTGGAAAGGCATGTTGCGCCGCGCCAGAATGGCGGCATTGGTCGTATAGGGGACGCCGGTAGAAGCGAGCGTCGAGGTACAGCCCGCATTGTCTGCTTGCGTGTACCCGAAGAGTTGGGAGAACATAGTGGGGATGCGGGCGGCACCAGCGGGATCCTGCCCGAAGGCTCCGGAGGCGCTGCCGTTGTAATTATCCAGACACAGATACTGTCCGAAGCTGGTGAACCCAGTTCCGGAGCTCTGGCTCGCCACATACTGAGCCATCGTCAGGGAGGGCACACCGGGCACTTTGGGAGTGAACGTGGAATACAAAGTGTTGGCCACTGAGTTGGGGAAGGTCTGGGCCACAAGCTGGCGGAAGGCCGGATCTTCAATCGTGATGCTGGTGGGCGGCGCCACGGTGTTGAAGTGGTCGTACTGGAAGGCGCCGAAGAAGAACAGCTTGTCCTTGATGATCGGCCCGCCGATGGTACCGCCGGCCTGGTTAAAGCGCAGGGGCGGCTTCTTCACCTCGTTCTGGTTCAGGAAAAACTCGTTCGCGTCAAACACGTCGTTGCGCACATAGTCCCAGGCGCTGCCATGAAAGGCGTTGGTGCCTGACTTGGTGACCAGGTTATTGATGGACCCGCCGCTGCTGCCGTATTGCGCGGACATGTTCAGCGACAACTGCTGGAACTCCTGCACCGTGTCCTCGATGGGGGTCACGTCCACGCCGCCGCTCAGGCCCTTGTTGTTGACGCCGTTGATAAGGAAGCCGTTGAAATTCTCGCGCAGGCCGTTGACCACCGTCATGTGGCCGTTTTCAAAATCCACGCCCGTCACGTTCACCGCGCCCGGCGCCAACTGAATCAGGTCATACACGTTGCGCCCGTTGAGGGGTAGGTTCGTGATCTGGGTGGAACTCACGGTGGTGCTCAGCTTGGAATCCTCGGTATCTACCGCCGGAGCGGCGCCCGAAACTTCCACCGTCTGCGACACCTGCCCGACTTCCAAGTGAAAATCGGCACGCTGAACGGAGCCGGCATTGACATTCACATTCGTCAGCGTCGCGGTCTTGAATCCTTGCGCCTGCGCCGTCAGTGTGTAACTTCCCGGAGGAAGCTCGCGGGCGGTGTACAGTCCGGTCTGATTCGAAGTCGTCGTTAAGCTCAGACCAGTGGCGATATTCTTGATGGTTATCTTGGCATTGGGAATCGCCGCCCCAGATTGATCCAGAACCGTGCCTGTGAATTGGCCGTTCTGTACCTGGGCCGGCAGGCTAAAGGCGAATACTAAAACAAAGGCAAACAGCGCTGTTGCGCGCAGCCAAAACTTGGACATCTTTCACCCCCGAAAAGGCTTTCTGTAATAGACCAGCATTGAAAGGCTCACGGCAGACGAACAAAACACGCCCACACCGCGAGTTGGTCGCGTATTTTTGTTGATGGCTCAGGCTTTGTCAAGCGCGTCCGGCGAAAAAAACAATCAGGACACAAAAGTGGGTGCTAAAGGCACCAATAGCGGGGGCGAATCAGCGAAAATTTGTTTTGTCGGGAAACGACCTTTGTTTTGTTGATTTGGCAGTCTGCCCAGGTGTCTGAAGGAAATCTATTTATTAGACTCCCCTAATCCTTCTTCCACCACTAGAAATCGGTCTGCGGCCTGGTTACGGATCGTATCCACGGTGCCCGACGGCCAGTGAATGGTGATTTCGTCCACCCGAGTCGCCGTGCCCAGGCCAAAGTGAGACCGCGGGTCGCTGGCTGAGAGAAAACTGCTGTTAGCCCGCACTTCCTGCACCTGCGTCCGCCCACCTGCTTTGACCTCGATCCGGGCCCCAAAACCGTCGCGATTGCACTTTCTTCCCACTGTTTTTATGGCAATCCAGTGGCTTTCCGCGGGCCTTTTCGCGGTTTTGTTGCGCAGCAGGATTGGGGATCCATCCAGTTGGGTCACCACAACGTCCAAAAGCCCTTTGTTTTCAAAGTCTCCCACGGCCAACCCACGATGTACTCCGGGGCGGCGCATCGCCTCCCCTGCTTGCAAGCCCACCTCGGAAAAATGACCTATCAGGTTGTGGAAGAGGAGGTTGCGCTCGGCATAGGTGACGCCGAAGGAATGGCCATCAACCTGGGGATTCACATGCCCGTTGGCCACGAGAACATCCATCCAGCCGTCATTGTCGTAGTCGAAAAATTTCACTCCGAACCCCAGAAAAGGCATGCTGATGGGACCAAAGCCGGTGGGTCCGGCCTCGTCGGTGAAGCCGCCATTGTGGTCGTTGTGGTAGAGGTTGTTGGTATCGTCGGAAAAGTTGGTCTTGGCGATATCGGGCCAGCCATCGTTGTCGTAATCGGCGCTATCCACTCCCATGCCGGCCTGCGGCAAGCCGTCAGCACTGAAGGCTACCCCCGCTTCCATGCCGACCTCTGTGAACCCACCTTTACAGTTGTTGTGGTAAAGGCGGCTGGGGGAAGAGTCATTAGAAACATAAAGATCGAGGCAGCCGTCTTTGTCGTAATCGAGCCAAACGACGCCCAGGCCGTAGTCGGCTTCAGGATCAATGCCCAGCTTGTCGCTCACATCGGTAAACGTGCCATCGCCGTTGTTGTGGTACAGAAGGTTCTTCCCGCCCTCCAGCCCCGGCGGCCCGCACGCCACCTGGATGCCCTTGTACGTGCAGTTCGCGTCCTCCGGCAGCGGCGCGGTCTTGATGTCGAAGTCGATGTAGTTGCCCACGAACAGGTCGAGATGGCCGTCCTTGTCGTAGTCCAGAAAGCTGCACCCCGAGTTCCACCGCAGCCGATCCTGCAGCAACCCCGCCTCCTTCGTCACATCGGTAAACGTGCCGTTGCCGCGATTGCGGAACAGCGCATTCTGCCCGTAATAGCTGACAAACAGATCGTTCCATCCATCGTTGTTGTAGTCGCCCACGCAGCAGGCCTGCCCCCACCCCGACCGCGCCAGGCCCGCCTTCAGCGTCACATCGGTAA
>DASYWT010000389.1:0-17247 GCA_035935775.1 Terriglobales bacterium | reverse complement strand
ATGCTTCGGGCCAGGCGGAGCTGTACGTGGGCGATGCATCCGGCGGTGGGGTACGCAAAATGACGGAGGTCACGGGCTACCTGGCGACGCCCAGCTGGTCGCCTGACGGCAAGACCATCGCCTTCCTGTTCACCGAGAATGCGCCGCGAGCAGCCGGGCCGCTGATGCCGATGACGCCAGAGACGGGCGTGATTGACAGCAAGATTTTCGAGCAGCGATTGACCACCGTGGACCTTAATTCAGGGCGATTGAAGCAGATTTCCCCCGCCGATATGTACGTCTACGAATACGACTGGGCGCCAGACAGCCGGGGATTTGCCGTCACTGCCGCCCACGGGGAAGGCGACAACAACTGGTACATCGCCCGTCTGTATACGCTGGGGGTGGCAGGGAACATGAAGGAAGTTTACAGACCGCCGCTACAAATAGCGCAGCCACACTATTCTTCTGACGGGAAGACCATCGCCTTCATCGCCGGCATCATGAGCGATGAAGGAGCGACTGGCGGCGATATCTACACCGTTCCCGCAGGCGGCGGCCAGGCTCAAGACGTCACACCAGGGATCAAGGGCTCGCCCAACTGGCTGGCGTGGTCCTCGCCACAGAACATTTTATTCTCGGAAAATCTGGATGGCTCGGTTGCCGTGGCTACGCTGGATGTAGCCAGCGGCAAGGTGGACAAACTCTGGAGTGGAGCGGAAACAATCGGCGCTGATGGGTGGGGAGAGCTCTCGCTGTCCCTTTCGAAAGACCATAAGCAGTCCGCGGTGGTGCGGCAGTCATTTTCTCAGCCGCCGGAAGTTTGGGCCGGTCCTGTGGGCGCCTGGAAGCAAATTACGCACGCAAACCAGAACCTGCATTCCAGCTGGGGCAAAGTGGAAGACATTCACTGGATGAATGGCGGCACGCGGGTGCAGGGCTGGCTGATGTATCCGGCAAATTACGATGCCAGTCGCCGCTACGGACTAGTGGTGGACGTGCACGGCGGGCCGGCGTCGGCGCATATTCCACGCTGGCCGGAGACCTTCTTCAACACCTCGCTGCTGTCCAGCATGGGCTACTTTGTGCTCTATCCCAACCCGCGCGGCAGCTATGGGCAGGGTGAGGCGTTCACAAAGGCCAATGTTAAAGACTTCGGCTACGGCGACTTCCAAGACATTCTGGCGGGGGTGGACCAGGTGGTGAAAGACTCCCCGGTGGACGGCAACCGTGTGGGGATCACCGGCTGGAGCTATGGCGGCTACATGACGATGTGGGCGGTAACGCAGACCAACCGCTTCCATGCTGCGGTTTCGGGCGCGGGGCTTTCAGATTGGCTGAGCTACACCGGCGAAAACGACATTGACCGCTGGATGATGCCGTATTTTGGGGCCACAGTCTACGACGATCCACAGGTATATGCGCGCAGCGGGCCCATGACGTTTATCAAGCAGGCGAAGACGCCCACGCTGGTGCTGGTAGGCGAGCGCGACGGGGAGTGCCCGGCGCCACAGTCGCGCGAGTTCTGGCATGCGCTGAAGACGTTTGGCGTGCCCACGCAGTACGTGGTCTATCCCGGCGAGGGCCACTTCATCGCCCGTCCGGAGCACCAGTTGGACATCCTGCGGCGCACGCTGGCGTGGTTCGACAAGTACCTGGCTGCCAATTAAGCGGCCACAATAATTACTAGGCCACTCGGCGCTGGTCTACGCCCTTTCTTCTTTGCGCTTCAAACTCCCGGCCGCGTTCATAGCCGCGAATGAACAAACCTTCATCGCAGCGATCTGGATGACTCTTGCGCAAAAGCTCTTTCGCCTCCTGGTCGGACTTCCCGCGAATGCCGGGCCGGAGAGCAGCCTCGAAACCACTGCGGTATATGGACTCCCGATGTTGCAGGTCATGGCCTGGGTCTTCGTAGTGCACTTTTTCGGTGTCGCGCAGGCCGATCCACCATTTTTCACGAGCGGCATCAAGGCTTTCTGCACCGGCGTGACGAAGGGTGTCACGGATCTGCTCGGCCTGGTGCTTGTTTTCCGCGAACGCAATCACCACGGTATGGCCACTCTTCAGCGCGTCTTCGTAAAAGAACAGTTCGTCTTCCGGCAATCCACGAGTCGAGTCCGCCTCCAGCGCGCTACCAGCCTTCGCTCCGGCCACGGCGCCGCCAGCCCCTAGAATGCCGGCGGCAGCAAGTCCTATGGCGACGATTGGCCCGACTCCGGGAATGAACAGACTGGCGATGGCTGTGCCGGCCGACATTCCTCCGGCCAGCCCTAGAGCCCCACCCACCACGGCTCCCATTCCGCCGCCGAGCCCTGGCTGCTCAGCCTCGCTAATGGGCACTTGCTCCAATTCTTTTTGTTCCTGATCGGCAGGTCCGGGCGACAGCAGGTTGATTCTGTCCTCGGGAATGGGAATGGCGCGAAGCCGGGTGACGGCCTCACTGGCCTCCTGCAGTGACCGGAAAATCCCGACTACGCTCAGCATGATTCGTCCCTCCATATGTTGAGAGGCGGCCAGCTACAAACAGGTTGCAAATCCGGATTCAAGTTGAGCCGCCGCGTTGAATCCGATCCTGGGATGAGAATCTGGCCGGACGACGTGGTTATCGGAATGCAGATACAAGCGGCTATGATGTAACCTAAACCCCACCGGCTTCATCTGTGGGGCAGGGCGCTGCGAAGATGATTCAGCGGCTGATTGCGCAAGGCGTGCTGTTGGCGATGCTGGCGGGGGTGCTGGCCCCACTGGCGCCGGCCATCGCCATGCCACACGCTTGCTGCCTGCGCCGTCAGCAGCGCTGCCACATGCCGCACGATGCCGGTTTCAGCAGCCGCGCCTGCGGCCACGAATGCTGCCGTTTCCTGGCAGTTACGACCGGGCCGTTCGTTCCGGTGGCCCAAGCGGCTCAGGGGAGCCTGCCGGCTTGCCGGTTGATTTCGGCTGCCGCCCCGGCTTCCTATCCTTTCCACGCACCTGCCGAACACTCTGGCCGGGCTCCGCCAAGAGAGAGCTAATTCCCTACAACAGGCAGAAGTGACGTCGCAGTCCGGCGCTCCCGGCAACGGGACGCGCTAGCGTGTGTGTCAGAAATACATGAAGATTTTAACCACAGTTGTGGGCGGCAGTGTGCTGCTGGCGGCTCTGGCTGGAGCCACCATTTTTGGCAGCGTTCGCGGCCTGGTGCACGATCCCGAACACCGGCCAGTTCAGGACGCGCAGGTCACGATTCACGCCCAGAATTCGCAGTGGTCGCAGGCGGCCAGTAGCAACAGCATGGGCGAATTTCAGTTCAACACCGTGCCGGCGGGCCGTTACGTGGTGAGCGTGAGCGCGCCCGGATTCAAGACTCAGTCGCTGAAGGTGGCGATCAATTCCGGCGGGGCGGCGAATCTCCACTTTGCCATGGCATTGGCGGCGGTCTCGGAGGAGGTGGAGGTTACGGCCACACCCGAGGAAGTGGGACCGCAATCATCCACTGCCGTCAGCGTGGTGCAGCAGCAGCAGATCACGAACACACCCGGCGCGGACCGCAGCAACAGCCTGCAGATGATCACCGATTACGTTCCAGGCGCGGTCATGGTGCACGATCAACTCCATGTGCGCGGCGGACACCAGATAACCTGGCTGCTGGACGGCATACCGGTGCCCAACACAAATATAGCCAGCAACGTCGGCCCGCAGATTGATCCCAAGAACATTGACCAGCTCGAAGCCCAGCGCGGCGGGCTTTCCGCCGAGTACGGCGACCGCTCCTACGGCGTATTCAACGTGATTACGCGCAACGGCTTTGAGCGCAACAATGAAGGCGAGCTGGTGCTGAACTACGGCAACTTTAATACTACCGATGATCAACTCAGCTTTGGCAGCCACACGCGGCGCTTCGCCTACTATGCCAGCGTGGACGGGAACCGCAGCGACCTGGGCCTGGAAACGCCCGTGCCACAGGCGCTCCATGCCGCCGAGAACGGGCTGGGAGGGTTTGCGTCGCTCATATTCAACCGCACGCCTTCCGACCAGTTGCGGCTTGTCACCTCGGTACGGCGTGACCATTACCAGATCCCCAACACCTACGAGCAGCAGGCTGAAGGCACTCGAGACGCGCAGTCTGAGCAGGACGATTTTGTGGATTTCTCCTGGGCTCACACTGAGGGAGACCATGTGCTGCTAACGGTTTCGCCGTTCTACCACTTCAACCGAACGCGCTACCTCGGCGGGCCGTTGGACGTACCCGTCAGCCCGGAGGACGATCGCGGGTCCAATTATGCCGGAGGAGTGGTCAGCCTGGCGGTGGTGGAGGGCAGGAACAACGCCCACTTCGGCGTGCAGGGATTCGTCCAACGCGACAATACGCTGTTCGGGGTTACGGACACGCTCGCCGGCACTGCCCTGCGCCAGCGCACTATCTTGGGGGGACAGCTGGAGAGCGCCTTCCTGGAGGACCAGTTCAAGGCGGCCAAGTGGTTGACCTTCAATGGCGGGCTGCGGCTGACCCATTTTTCCGGCGGCCTGAGCGAAACTGCGGCCGATCCGCGCATTGGAGCGGCCATCCAGCTGCCGCATCTGGGTTGGGTGCTGCGCGGATTTTACGGCCGCTATTACCAGGCGCCGCCGCTGCTCACCGTGGGCGGGCCACTGCTGGAGGTCGCCGCTACCCGGGGTTTTGGCTTCCTGCCGCTGCACGGGGAGCGCGATCAGGAGAATGAAATTGGGCTGACTGTTCCAGTGCGCGGCTGGACCCTTGATGTAGATCATTTCCACACCAGCGCTATGAATTACTTCGACCACGATGTGCTGGGAAATTCCAATATCTTCTTTCCGGTCACCCTTGCAGCCGCGCGCATTTACGGCTGGGAGGCAAGCGCCCGCTCGCCGCAGTTGGCGCGGGTGCTGCAATGGCACCTGGCCTACTCGCATCAGTACGCGCAAGGACAGGGCGGAGTAACCGGCGGGTTGACCGATTTTTCCCCACCAGCGACCGCTTACTACTTCCTGGACCATGATCAGCGGGAGACGCTGAGCACCGGTTTCCAGGCGACGCTTCCCTGGCATAGCTGGGCGAACGCTCAATTGACCTACGGGTCGGGCTTTCTGAATAGGAATGGGCCAGCACATCTGCCCACACACACCAGTTTTGACCTGAGCCTGGGAAAGTCGTTTGGTGAGTCGTGGTCAGTGCGGCTGACGGCTCTGAATCTGGCTAATACCCGTTATTTGCTTGATAACAGCAATACCTTTGGGGGGACCCATTACAGCTATCCGCGGCAGTTCGCGGCCACGGTGCGGTACAGGTTCAAGTACTAAGCGGCTCTGGCCGACCGTGCTTTCTCCCCCTTCGGCATGGGAATCGCGCGGGGCGATTACTTCAGGTACCATAGAAACGTGGGCAACAATGGCCCCTGGGCATCTAATCTGGGTAGCGCAATTTCGAAAAGCCAGCTGTTCGGCGGGAAGGTAGCCGGAGGTGTGGGGTGGAGACAAACGGCATGAAAGTCTTAGAGATACGTGCAATCGCAATCCTGGCGTTGATTCTGGGCGTAGCCGGTGTGGCACTCGCCGCCGGTCCGGCTGACACCTACTCGGTTCTGCGCCCGCCCAAGGGCGCAAAGGTTGCGATTGTTGTGTTCGAGGACCTGCAGTGCCCCATGTGCGCGCAGGTGGCGCCCCTCCTCGACCGGGCAGGTCAGCAGTACAACATTCCGGTCATACGCCACGACTTCCCCTTGCCGAAGCATAGCTGGTCATACAACGCGGCGGTGCTGGCGCGGTATTTCGACACGCACTCCCAAAAACTAGGTGACGAATTCCGCGACCAGGTATTTGCCCACCAATTGGAGATCACACCCGGAAGCCTGCACGGCTTTGCCGAGCGCTTTGCCACGGACCACAAAGTTGATCTGCCCTTCATGATTGATCCGCAAGGCAAGCTGGCGGCGGAGGTGAACGCGGACCGTGACCTGGGGAACCGCATCGGCATCAATCACACGCCCACGGTCTACGTTGTAACCAACAAGAACTCAAGCCAGCCCTATGTCGAGGTCACCGATACCAGCCAACTGTTCCAGACCATTGACCGGATGAGGCAGTAAGAGTGTAGCTTTCGCTGCCTCTCTATTTGGTCAATTCCTTTTAAGCCTAGAAATGTACTGTGTGTGGCCGACGGCGGCTACGCCGCCGATTCCTGGATTCTTCGCAGGACGTCCAGCAGTTCGTGAATGTCGGGTGTCTGGTCAAGGGGATAGACGCAGCTGAAGGCGATGCGACCGCCTTTATCCACGATGAAGACGCAGCGCTCATTGATACCTGCGATGGGCGGTCCTTCGCGCAGGATACCGTATTTGCGGGCCACCTCGCCGTGGGGATAGAAATCGCTGCACAGGGGAAAATCCATCATGCCGATGTCTTTTTTCTGCCAGGCGATGTGGCAGGGGACAGGATCGTTGCTGATGCCCACGACCTGGGCATCGAGGCCGGCGAACCGTGCCAGTTCGGCATGGAACGACGGCACCTGGGCGGCTCAGGTGGGCGTCCAATCCAGGGGATGGAAGGCGAGCACCACGTGCTGCTTGCCGCGATAGTTACTCAGTCGAAACTGATGTGGCCGCTCGCCAATCACCCCGGAGAGCTCGAAATCCGGCGCCATAGCGCCCACCGGCAATGCGGGCATGAATCCTCCCCACGAAAGTCGCAAGCGGTATCGAAGAAGTTATCTTAATGGTCGGCGGGCGGGCCCGGCAAGGCGCAGCATGGAAGGACAATTGCTTCTATTTAGGGTGGCGGAGCGAGATTCCTACTCCTGGATACCACCCCAAGTCGTGGATAACAAACGGGCTTTCGGCGGCATCGTATTTGTGTAGCCAGACCGTCAGGACGGCGGGAAATTCTCATCGCCAGCAAATTTTTATATCCTGATCGTAAGCCAATGGGGTGGTTCATGTTCGGATCCAAGACCTATAACTACCGCCGCTTCAGTCGTGAGCAATTGCAGCAAGAATTGGCAACGAAGCAAATAAGTGGCCCTAAAGCGGGGGAAAAGGCGCCGGATTTCGACCTGGCCTCGCTCGAGGGCGAAAAGATTCGGCTGAGCGACTATGCGGGCGAGAAAAACGTGGTGCTTACCTTCGGCTCCGCCACCTGTCCGATGACTGCGGGCTCGATCCGTGGACTCAACAGCTTGTACGACGAATATTCCGGCGAGGACGTGCAATTCCTTTTTGTGTATGTGCGCGAGGCGCACCCCGGAGAGGAACTACCGGCTCATGCATCGCTGGAAGACAAAGCGGCAGCGGCGGAGCTGTTTCGCGAAGAGGAAGAGGTGGAAATTCCCATCCTCTTGGACAGGCTGGACGGTAAGGTGCACCGCCAATACGGGGGCCGGCCTAATTCCACTTATCTGATTGACAAGGCAGGTCGGGTGGCTTTCCGCGGGGTTTGGACGCGTCCGAGCGTGGTGGAAGAGGCGCTCGAGGAATTGCTGGATGCACAGGAGGAAAGTGGGGAAGAGCACGCGGTAGTTCGTGGCGGGGAAGATACTTCCCTTCCCAGGCGCTACGGCATGCTGCATGCGCACCGCGCGCTCGAAAGAGGCGGGTTGGGTGCGATACGGGATTTTAAAGAAGCAACGGGTGCAACGGGGCGGATGGCGATGGCTACCAGCCGAGTGGCAGAACCGGTGATGCTGCATCCGGCCAGGGCCTTTGCCGCAGTTGCCATTACCGGGGGAGTGATAGTGGGCGCGCTTTACGCCGGAATGCGATTGCGCCAACGGCGTCTGCAGATGCGCTCGCCTTACTACTTTCCCCGACCGGGCAGACGGGGGGAGACGGGAGGCTACGAGGCGGTTGGAATTTAGGGTACAGGGTCAGCTTTCGGCCGCGCTTGACGATTGTTAATGGTTGATCGCGAGTTCCGGGTCTTACTGGGAAGAGATAAAAGTCAACGGCTCAAGCCTGCAAAAAACGAAAAGGGGCGGCACATGGCCACCCCTCTTCCTGACTGGTGTTTCAAAAGCTTACAGCGGTTTGACGTTTTCTGCCTGCCACCCTTTGGGTCCTTTTACGACGTCGAACTGGACCTGCTGCCCTTCCTGCAAGCTGCGGAAGCCGCTGGATTGGATGGCCGAGAAGTGGACGAAAACATCTTCGCCATTCTGGCGGCTGATAAAGCCATAGCCCTTCGCGTCGTTGAACCACTTTACAGTTCCTGTTTCCATTGTGTTGCAAATTCCTTTTCTTGGTGATTTTGTTGCGAGATCAAACGCAGGACAGTGCAGGCAGGTGCTGGTTAGCGTACTGCTTACAAACCGCTTTCGATCAAACGCAAGGTCATTTTACCTCACGGACACGATATTTCCGCAAGTATTTGTCGCAGCGGGAGATAGCGCACGCGCGAACTCCTGCTCGCAAGTAGGTGACAAGGCGAGACTTAGGTCGGCGTCACGATAGTAATCCCAAATTGGAAAAGCAGCCTGTCTGTGAGATGCAAAAACAAGCCGCAGCCCAACGACCTGCCGCGACAGGGTGTTCACCACGTGCCCGGTCCAGACTGAAGATGTTGCGCCCCCGCCATTATTTCGCCTTAACGTTCAGCAACTGGCGCAGGACGTACTGCAGGATGCCGCCATGCTTGTAGTACAGCGCTTCCTGGGGCGTATCTATGCGGACTTGAACCTGGAAGGAAATCTCCTTGCCCTCGGCACGGCGGGCACGCACCTGGACCAGACGCTGGGGCGGGAATTTCTCGATAATGGGCGCCAAGCCAGTGATCTCGTAAACCTCTTCACCGGATAATCCAAGAGACTCCGCGTCCTGGCTGTTTACAAACTGCAAAGGCAGGACGCCCATACCCACGAGGTTGGAGCGGTGGATGCGCTCGTAACTCTCGGCAATGACGGCCCGCACGCCCAGCAGACGTGGTCCCTTCGCCGCCCAATCCCGCGAGGAGCCTGAGCCGTACTCCTTCCCCGCAAGGATAATCAGGGGCACGTTTTCAGCGAGATATTTTTCCGAAGCCTCGAATATTGTCGTTTCCTTGCCATCGGGCAAGTGGCGAGTGAAGCCGCCTTCGAGACTGGGCACCATTTTGTTGCGCAGGCGCACGTTGGCAAAAGTGCCGCGTACCATGACTTCATGGTTGCCGCGGCGAGAACCGTAGGAGTTGAAGTCCTTCACCTGAACGCCATGGGCAACCAGATACTTCCCTGCCGGGCTATCAGCTTTGATGGAACCGGCGGGAGAAATGTGGTCAGTGGTGACGCTGTGCCCCAGATTGGCCAGCACGCGGGCGCCGCGAATTTCCTCAACCGGCGGGGGTTGCACCGGCATGTTGTCGAAATAGGAAGCCTGCTTGATGTAGGTTGAGGCGCCGTCCCAGGCGTAGGTTTGCCCCTTGGGGACGTTTAGCGAACGCCAGCGGTCATCGCCGGAAAAAACCTCAGCATAGCTTTTGCGGAACATGTTGGCCTCGACGGCGTTGTGGATGGCATCGTCCACCTCGCGTTGCGACGGCCATATTTCGGAGAGGAACACCGGCTTGCCTTGGCGGTCGCGGCCCAGAGGCTCATTCTGCAGGTCCACATCAATGCGGCCGGCCAGGGCGAAGGCCACCACCAGGGGAGGCGACATTAGGTAGTTGGCGCGAACTTCCGAGTTTATGCGGCCCTCAAAGTTGCGGTTCCCGGAAAGGACGGAGGCAACTACCAGGTTGTTCTCGTCAATGGCCTCCGAAACCTCCGCCGGCAGGGGCCCGGAGTTGCCGATGCAAGTGGTGCAGCCATAGCCCACCAGATTGAAGCGCAGCTTGTCCAGGAATGGCGTCAGGCCGGCGCGATCAAGATAGTCCCGCACCACCTTGGAGCCGGGAGCGAGCGAAGACTTCACCCAGGGCGGCACGCTGAGGCCGCGCTCCACCGCCTTCTTAGCGAGCAGCCCGGCCGCCAGCATCACGGAGGGATTAGAAGTGTTGGTGCAACTGGTGATGGCGGCAATAACCACGCTGCCATGGCGGAGATTTTTCTTCACATCCACGAGCACCGGCTTCTCCGCCGCGGGCGCCTCCGCATCCTCAACTCCTACGGCCGTGGGGCTGCCGCCTTCACCTTCCCAGCGCCCGATCACCCGCAGCGCGCTGGACGCAGAAGCGGCGGTTTTGGCGGCGCTCCCGCCCGTGGCTTTAGGCGGCTTGATCAGCGAGGGCAGGGCCTCCTGGAACGACTCAGCGGCGCGAGAAAGGGGTACCCGGTCTTGCGGCCGCTTGGGGCCAGCCAGGCTGGGCTCAACCCTGGCCAAATCCAGTTCCAGAAGTTCGGAGTACTCAGCCTCCGGCGTCTTCTCGTTATGGAACAGCCCTTGCTCGCGGCAGTAGGCTTCCACCAGGGCGATCTGCTCGTCGCTGCGCCCGGTGAGTCGGAGATAGCGAAGGGTCTCAGCGTCAATGGGGAAGATGCCGCAGGTAGCGCCGTATTCCGGAGACATATTGCCGATGGTGGCGCGGTCGGCCAGCGGCAACGAAGCCAGGCCGGATCCGAAGAATTCCACAAATTTGCCCACCACGCCGTGTTTGCGCAGCATTTCGGTAATGGTCAGCACCAGGTCGGTGGCGGTAGAACCTTCCCGCAGCTTGCCCTTCAGCCGGACGCCCACCACTTGAGGAATGAGCATGGAGACGGGCTGGCCGAGCATGGCGGCCTCGGCTTCGATGCCGCCCACGCCCCAGCCCAGTACGCCCAGACCATTGATCATGGTGGTGTGAGAGTCAGTACCAACCAGCGTGTCGGGATAGGCTTGCGGGCGCGAGCCGTTAGGCCGCACAAAGACCACGCGCGCCAGGTATTCCAGGTTGACCTGGTGAACGATGCCGGTATCCGGGGGAACGATCGCGAGGTTGTGAAACGCGGTCTGCCCCCAGCGCAGGAAGGCGTAACGCTCCTTATTACGCTGGAATTCCATGTCGGCGTTGACTTGAAAAGCCCAGGAGGTGCCGAACTCGTCCACCTGCACGGAATGGTCAATCACGAGTTCGGCGGGCTGGATGGGATTGATTTTGCCGGGATCGCCGCCCAGCTGGCGCATGGCATCGCGCATGGCCGCCAGGTCCACGACGGCGGGCACGCCGGTGAAGTCCTGCATGAGCACGCGGCTGGGGGTAAAAGCGATTTCGCGCGAGGGCACGGTGCTTTTGTTCCAGGCTGCCAGGGCGCGGATGTCCTCCGCCTTCACCGCCTGACCGTCTTCGGTGCGCAGCAGGTTCTCCAGCAGGATGCGCAGGGAATACGGCAGATGGCGGGTTGAGATGCCCTGTTTATCGAGCGCGTCGAGGCGATAAATTTCGTATTCCTTCTCGCCCACGCGCAGGCTGGAACGGCTGCCAAAACTATTTGCCGACATGAGTGCCCCTTTGGGGAGACGTTGCAAGCAACGTCTCTACCCGCGTGCGTACTGGTCCGCACTGTATCGCATTCTGGTAGAGACACAACTTGTTGCGTTTCGCCTCACCTGTTCAAACTGTCTAGTGTAAAACCTCAGAGGAGGATGTGGTAGTGTGGGGCTGCCGATTCGCCCGCGAATCAGCTTGCGCAGTCGAAGGATCCTGCGTTTCAGTTAGGCCGCAAAACCGCAAGGTGCTTCGACTCGCTTTCCCTTCGTAAGCTCGCGCTCGCTAAGGATGACAGGTAAAGAACGTGGAGTTCCGTCAGAATTTCCCGCCCAGAGCCTGGAAGAGCAGCAGCACGTTGAGCGCGAGAATCACTCCGGTGGTGATATAGGCCAGCCAGTTGGTGCGATGCGTGTTGCACAAATGACCCATCACATCCTTACGGCGGGTAAGCACAATCAGCGGGATCAGTGCGAAAGGCAGGGCGAAGCTGAGCACCACCTGGGAGAGCACCAGGATCTTGAGTGGGTCGAGACCAATGGCGATGACCACTATGGCAGGAATCATGGTGATCAGGCGGCGCAGGAAAATGGGGAACTTGATTTCCAGGAAGCCTTCAATGATCACCTGACCGGCCATGGTGCCCACCGTAGAGGAAGACAAGCCGGAGAGCAGAAGCGCCACACCGAAGGCGATTGCCGAAAAGCGGCCGAGCAGCGGGCGCAGGGTTTCATGCGCCTGCTCGATGGACATCGCATTGCGCCCTGAGTGGGCGAACACGGCGGCGGCCATGATGATCATGGCGGAATTGATCAGCCAGGCGCCGTTCATGGCGGCCAACACATCCCACAACTCGTAGCGCACGTGGCGCACGCGGTGGACCATCCCGTTCGGCGACCTTTCCTCCTCTTCCTTGATCCGGTGCTGCACCAGGGCGGAGTGGAGGTAAACCACATGAGGCATGACCGTGGCGCCCAGCATAGCCACGGCGATGTAAACGCTAGCCGAGGTCAGGTGCGGAACCACCACATAATGTGCCACGCTGCGCCAGTCAGGATGGGAAAGGAAGATCTCCACCGCGTAGCAGGTGGCGATGCCAAAGACAAAGGCCATAATCACCTGCTCCAGGCGGCGGAAGCCGTAGAGCTCGGTGGCCAAAATGAGAAAGACGCAGACGCCAGTGAGCAGGGCAGCCAGCAGCAGATTGATGTTTAACAGCAGGTAGAAACCGAGGGCGGCACCCAGAAATTCGGCCAAGTCTGTGGCCAGGGCGGCCAGTTCGGCGGCAGCCCACAGCCCCAGGTTGGTGGTCCGGGAAAAATGCCGGCGGCAGTTCTGTGGCAGGGTCTTGCCGGTGGCAATGCCCAGCTTTGCGGCCAGGAACTGCACGAGTATTGCCATGGCATTCGACCACAGCAGTACCCAGAGCAGCGTGTAGCCGAATTCCGTTCCACCCTGGATGTTGGCGGCGAAGTTGCCGGGGTCAATGTAGGCAATGCTGGCGACAAATGCCGGACCGAAGTAGGACCAGATTTCGGAGCGGCGGAAATAGGGCAGCCACCTGGAGCGCGGGCGCGCACTATCCGTCTGGCTTGAAGGGCTCGCCTCCATGGTTAGCCACAGTTTACATAAGCCGGGCAAGCATATGGGTCGTTACCCCGTTAGCCGTCCCCAATTAGCAACTCGGGTTTCCGCCCTCGGCTCACCCACGCATGACCGATGGCAAACGCCAAACCGCCGTAGTTTGACAGCAACTCGGCTCGCCCCCTAACCTGAATTGTTCCGGACAGCGGCAATGAAAATCCTGGTGATCGGCAGCGGTGGGCGCGAGCATGCCCTGGTGTGGAAACTGCGCCAGTCTCCGCGTGTCGCCCAGGTGTACTGCGCGCCGGGCAACGGTGGCATCCGCCAAGAAGCGGAATGTTTACCGGCTGATGTAAAGTCGCTGGAATCGCTGGTGCAGGTAGCGCAGCGTGTGCGCCCGGACCTTACGGTGGTCGGGCCGGAACTGCCCCTGAGCCTCGGGGTGGTGGACGAATTCACCAAACGCGGCTGGCGGACGTTTGGCCCCACCCGAGCAGCGGCGCAGTTGGAAGCCAGCAAGACCTTCGCGAAGGAATTCATGCAGCGGCACCGCATTCCCACCGCGCATTATGCGGTGTGCACCTCCCCGGGAGGGATCAAGGATGCGCTCGGACGCTTTCACCTGCCGGTAGTGGTGAAGGCCGATGGCCTGGCCGCCGGGAAAGGTGTAGTCATCGCCAAGACCAGGGAAGAAGCCTCAGCCGTCGCCGTGGATATGCTTTCCGGCAAGATGCTGGGCGAAGCGGGCAGCCGGGTCGTGCTGGAAGAGTGCCTCAAGGGAGAAGAGCTCTCCTTCCTGGTGGTGAGCGACGGGGAGCGCGTGGCGCCTCTGGTGGCGGCGCAGGACTACAAGCGGGCGGGTGATGGCGATACCGGCCCCAACACCGGCGGCATGGGCGCGTATTCAACCGACGACATCATTGACGCGAAGATGCGCGACTGGCTGGTGGCGCACATCGCGCGCCCCGTGGTTGAAGGCATGAAGTCGGAGGGCATGGAGTACCGCGGGGTGCTTTATTGCGGGCTGATGATGACCGCGACCGGGCCCATGGTGCTGGAGTTCAACTGCCGCTTTGGCGATCCCGAAACTCAGCCCATTCTCATACGCCTGGAAAGCGATCTGGTGGCGGCCATGGAAGCGGCGATCGAAGGTAGAGTCAGCGATGCGGAATTCAAGTGGTCAGCACAGCCTGCGGTGTGCGTGGTGCTGGCTTCCGGCGGATATCCCGGCACTTTTGCAGCAGGCAAGAAGATTGTAGGGCTGGAGCGGGCCAGCGAGCGGCCAGGAGTGAAGGTGTTCCACGCCGGCACGAGCTATCAGGACGGCACCTACTACACCACAGGTGGGCGGGTGCTGGGGGTGACGGCGCGGGCAGACACACTCGGGGAAGCGGTAGAACGCGCTTACCAGACCGCTTCCGGCATCGGATTTGAAGGCATGCATTACCGCAAGGACATTGCGGCGCGGGCGGTGAGGAAGTAGCGCCGCCGTCCCCTGAGCGGAGCCGAATGGCCCTCGCGACAGCCGGCCAGAGGCCGGCGCTACGTAGTCAGAGAAGGAGCGAGAACTTTGGCAGGAAAAACACTGGTATCCATCGTGATGGGCAGCGACTCCGATCTGGAGATCATGCGGGAGGCGGGCAAGGCTCTCGAGGAGTTTGGCATCGGCTATGAAATGGACGTCACCTCGGCGCACCGCTCTCCCTCCCGCACCGCCGAATACGCGGCCAAAGCGGCAGAACGCGGCATCCGGGTGATCATCGCCGGGGCGGGAGGGGCGGCGCACCTGGCAGGCGTAATCGCCGCGCATACCACGCTGCCAGTGATCGGCGTGCCGATTCCTTCCACTTCTCTGCAAGGCATGGATTCGCTGCTGGCTACGGTGCAGATGCCGGCGGGCATTCCGGTGGCGACGGTCGCGATTGGCAAGCCGGGGGCCACCAATGCAGGCATCCTCGCAGCGCAGATTCTTGGAGTGAGCGATGCCGGAATTGCCACCAAGCTGATTACCCACAAGCAGAAGCTGGCCCGGGGAGTGGAAGAGAAGTCGCGCAAGCTGAAGGAGTCGCTGAAAAGCTAACTTCTTCGGAGCGGATGAACGCGGATGGACGCGGACAAAACCCAGAGCAGGTTCATTCGCATGTTCCTTTCCTGCAACAGTTCTTAGGAATGTCATCCTGAGCAGAGCAACCCGATTCACCTCTGAATCGGGCTGCGGAGTCGAAGGACCTTGTGGTCGGTTCCAGCGGCGCCAAAACAGAGGCGAGCTTCGCGCGCCCGCACAGGCGAGGGCGCCTGTGCCTACGCGATTTTTCTAATCACCTCCCACGCCCCCTGCACGTCGTCCCAGGTAGTGCCCAGGTTGCCGATAGCAAGGCGCAACACATAGCGGCCACTCAGTTCGGTGTGCGAAATAAAAAACTTTCCCGAGGAGTTTACCTTCTCGAAGACGCGGCGGTTGTCCTCGTCCGCGCCCTTTAAGCGGAAGCAGACCACGGAAAAGAGCACCGGCGCAACCACTTCTAAGCGCGCGTCGGCCTGGATTTCGCGGGCGACGCGCTGCGCCCAGTCCATGTGCGAGCGCAGAATCTGCTGCAGGCGCTCCCGCCCGAAATACCGCAGGATGAACCACAGCTTGAGCGCGCGGAAGCGGTGCCCGAGAGGCACCCCATAGTCCATCAGGTGGACGGCGCGCGGGCTCTCTGAAGCGCGCAGGTATTCCGGCGTTAAGGAAAACGCACGGCGCAGAATGTCCGGCCGGCGGGTGTAGAAGGCACTCAGGTCAATGTTGGTGAACAGCCATTTGTGCGGGTTCATCACCAGGGAGTGGGCGCGCTCAATACCCGCGAGGATGTGGCGGCACTCGGGCAGGATGGCCGCAGCTCCGGCGTAGGCGGCATCCACATGCAGCCACAAGCCGTTTTTCTCCGCGATTTCGGCGATGGGAGCCACAGGATCAACGCTGGTCGAGGAAGTCGTGCCGACAGTGGCCACCACGCAGAACGGCTTTTTGCCGTCGGCCCGGTCGCGTTCGATGGCGACGGCCAGCGCCTCGGGTTTCATGCGAAATTCGGCATCTACCGGGATTTTGTGAACATTGCGCTGGCCGATGCCGGCGGCGATGGCACCCTTTTCGATGGAGGAGTGCGACTGCTCGGACGTGTAGAGCACCAGGTTGCCGCTGGCGCCGTTCAGGTGGGCGTCAGGATCAACCATCTCGCGGGCGGCGCAGATGGCATGGAAGCTGGAGGTGGAAGCGGTATCGTAGATGATGCCGAACCAGTCCTTCGGCACGCCCATCCAGTCGCGCAGCCAACCCAGCGCCACCTGCTCCAGTTCAACCAGAGCGGGAGAGGTATCCCAGTGCAAGCCATTGGTGTTGAGCGCCGCCGCCAGCATCTCCGCGATGATGGCGGGGGTGGAACCGGTGCAGGCGAAGTAAGCAAGAAAACCGGGATGGTTCCAGTGGGTGACGGCGGGGATAATCTTCGTGTCGAAATCGCGCAGGATCGCTGCAAATCCCTCACCCTGTTCGGGACCGGAGCCGGGGAGCAAGTCCAGTAAGTGGCCCGGTCTTACACTAGGAACCACCGGGTAGCGGCGCGTGTCGCGCAGGTAGGCGGCAACCCAGTCAACTGCCTGGTAGGCGGCGGTTTGGAAATCTGAAACGTAGTGATCCCAGTCGAGGGCTGGTTCTGCGGGAAGGGAGGGCTTTTCAGAGGCAGCCATGGGGAGATTGTAGCGCCAGGGAGCTGCTGTCATCTTGAGCGAGGGCGAAGGCCCGAGTCGAAAGACCCCTGGGCGGTCGAAAGTGCCTTCCACCAAGAGGCGTTTCTGCCGCAGAACTTGGGAAAAAACCCCTGAAACGGCTCTTGCAGGGTGTGCAAACGCGAGGTCCTTCGACTCCGCCAGACGATTCGCAAGCGAATCCTCCGGCTGCGCTCAGGATGACATTCAAAAAGAGGACGATGACATTCAAGAAAACTTCGGGATGAATTCAAACAAACCTGTGTGACATGCAAACAAGATTCGTGCCACTCAACAACGACCGAAGCGCAAAAAATTAAGGGCGGCCTCACGGCCGCCCTTTTGAGAACTGAGAACCGGGAACTGTTCTTACGCCGGTGCGGGCCGCTCGCCAGGCTTGCTGACGCCAGCACGGCCGGGCTCGGGCTTGAGCACCTTCTGCATGCCGCCCTCGTCGGAAGGCGGAGCCGGTGCGACCTTCACCGGCAGTTCCTTGCCGTCAATGATCATCTGGATTTCGTTGGCATCCAGCACCTCGCGCTCCAGCAGCGCTTTGGCAATGCGCTC
>DASYWT010000388.1:0-2113 GCA_035935775.1 Terriglobales bacterium | reverse complement strand
AAAAGAACGAAAAGCCTGCAGCAAAATCTTTTCGCTGTTCTTCGGGGGGTCGTTCGCCGTCGGGGAAGCGTCCGGTGCCGCACCGGGCCATTCCCTCCAGCTCGTCGGCATGGGCAAAGAAGTCATAGACGCGGCAAGATTTGCACGGCTCATGCCAATGGCTGTTGCTTTAGATAAGAAGTGTCTAACGATTCCGGCAAGGGCTCGGGCTGTCCCGCATGCACGTAGGAAAAATAAATGTGCTCAGGCCGGATCGTATCGCCACCTTCGGACAGGATGGAGGCTCGCTCCATCACATGCTGCAGCTCGCGCACATTGCCTTCCCAGGAATGCGCCTCAAGCGCGGAGATCGCCTCCGCACTCAAATGGGGCGCTCTGGTTTCTAGTGCCAGCGCCATGCAGGCCAGAAAATGTTCCGCCAGAGGGACGATATCGCCGCGGCGTTCCGCCAGCCCGGGTAAGGCGATGGGAAATGCCGAGAGCCGGTAGAAGAGATCCTGGCGAAAACTTCCGCGGGCAGCGCGGGCGGCCAGATCGGTATTGCTGGCGGCCAGAACGCGCACGTCGACGTGCGTGACCGCGCAGGTGCCCAGCCGCTGGATTTCTTTTTGCTCGAGGAAGCGCAGCAGCTTGGCCTGCATGCCCAGAGGCAGCTCGCTGACCTCGTCGAGAAACAAAGTTCCGCCATGCGCCGCCTGGATGCGGCCCAGTTGCGACTGTACTGCGCCGGTGAATGCCCCGCGGGTATAGCCGAACAGCTCGGATTCCAGCAGGGCTTCCGGAATGGCGGCACAGTTTACCACCACGAAAGATTTGGCCGCGCGCGGACTCAATTCGTGCAGCGCCCGCGCTACCAGTTCTTTGCCCGTGCCCGTGGCTCCGGTAATGAGCACTGTGGTAGGGCGCCCGGCGACCAGACGGACCATGCGGTAGACCCGCTGCATGATGGCGCTGTCGCCGATCATTCCCGGCAGCGGTTGCGCAGAGGGCACGACCGGACTGGCGGACCTGGCACGGGCTGGAGCGGGGGCGCGCACGCGACCGGACTCCAGTTCGTCCCGCTCTTTTTCATTGTCCCCGGATGCGGCGTCCGCAGAGTCGAGCAGAACCACCTCGGTGTCGGGAAAGCGCTTGTGAATCACCGTGTTGAGTTCCTCGGCATCGAGATCAGGCAGGCGGCGATCCAGAAACAGGAGGGGCCAGGTTCCCTTCTCCAGCTTGGCCAAGGCCTCGGCGCCACCGAGCGCCTGTTGCACGGGACGGCAGCGTCCATTCAGATGCTGCAGAACCTGCTCGCGCAACGCCCGGTTGGGGCTGGCAATCAGGGCGGCGCCCGGCTTCGACAAGAGCGGCAAGGGGATGAAGGCATTCATTGCGGGCCTCCCACTGCGGATAAGGTTTGCCGATCCGCCACGAGCGGGAACCGCAGGATGCAGGTCTTGCGATTCTCGGCGCGCACGCCGGTCCATTCTCCGCCCGACTGCTCCCACGCGGCTTGAGCGATCAACAATCCCAACTCCTGGCGCGAAAACGGGGAGTACTCCGGCACGGTGTCCTCGGTCCAGCACAGGGTAATCGATGCGCTGCTCTGATCTTCCTCTGCCGATACCTGGAAATCGGTCTTTTTGGCCGAGAGACTCAATCCGGATTCAAGGCAACGAAACAACACCGCCTCCAGGCGATCGCGGTCGGCCCGCACGGCAAGCGGACCGCCGGTCGCAACCTTGAGGCGGACGCCGTTTTCTTTGGCCACCGGTTCCAGTTCGTCGGCCGTCGTAAGAAGCAGGCGGTCGAGCAGAATCGTCGCCACTTTTTCCGGGTTCGAGGGCTGCGCGTCCGCCAATTCGCGTATGGCCTCGACCAGAACCCGCATGCGGCATGTAAGTTCCAGACCCTCCCGCAAAGCCCCCACGTAATGCTTGGTGGAGTGCGGGCCCGCCAGCGCCAGCTCCAGCGAGCATTGCAGTCCGGTGAGCGGCTGGTTCAAGGCGTGAAGCAAGTGGGCCAGCGGGCTGCGCCCCTTGGGCAGCGCGGACGCGAGGCCTGATGAGAGTCGAGTTCCCGCGGCGCTCATGCCTGAATCTCCGTCGCCTGTGCCCTGACTTCGGCAGGG
>DASYWT010000387.1:0-12202 GCA_035935775.1 Terriglobales bacterium | reverse complement strand
GCCGCCGTGTACCGTGGCGGAAACCTGGGCGCCGATCCTCGAAAGGCTCCACCAACAAGAAGTCGCTGTTCCCGGCGCAGCGTGGGCTGTTTCCGCCCAGGAGCCGCTGGCAAACTGAGCCTCACTGCGACGACAGGCAGGCGCGGACTATAATCACGCCAAATTATGGATTTCGATCAGTTGGTCACATTCCTGGAGGTTGCCAGGCTGGGGAGTTTCTCGCGCGCCGGCGAAAAGGTATTTCGCTCGCAGTCGGCTGTAAGCGCACAGATTCGCCAGTTAGAGCAGGAATATGGCAGCAAGCTCCTGGATCGCTCCGGCAAGTTGGTGCGGCTGACACCGGCGGGCCGGGTGTTGCATGAATATGCCGAGCGCCTGCTGAAGCTGAAGGACGATTCCCTGCTGGCCATCGCCGACCAGGGTAAGACGCCGCGGGGAAGGCTGCTGATCGGCGCTAACGAGGCCACCTGTCTCTACGTACTGCCACCCGTCTTTGCCGAGTACTGCCGGCAGCATCCGCAGGTGCAGATCAGCATCTATCGCAACTTCAGCTACAAAATCGTGGAGAAGCTGGAAAACGGCGCGATTGACGTGGGGATTGTCTCCCTGCCGGTCAAATCACCCAGCCTGAAGGTGCAGGCGATTTTTCGCGACCAACTCATGGTCATGGTCTGCCGGGAACACCCGCTCGGCCGGCGGGAGGTGCTGACTGTGCGCGACATCGCCAAGGAGCCGCTGCTATTCCCCAAGACCGGACATACACGGCGCATGATGGACAAGATTTTTCGTCCCTTTAATGCCGATCTGCAGGTAAGGATGGAGCTGCCGAGCATAGGAATGATCAAAAGTTTCGTGTCCGCCGGCCTGGGCATATCGCTGATCAGCGCCAGCTTTGCCCGGGACGAGGCCCGTGCCGGCCTGGTAAGACTGATTCCCCTGGAAGACGCCCAACTGTGGCGCGAGTTGGGGCTAGCTTACCGCCGCGACCGTACCCTGCCCCGAGCCACAACGGCTTTCATTGCCACCGTTCGCCAGCTGACTGCGGCCCACAGACCCCCAGCAGGTGTGTAGCAGCCATTTCGTCAGCCGGACATACTTTTCCAGAGATTTTCTATCTAACTTACTGTAAATAAATGGCTTGGGGGGAGCTCGCGGGGAATTGTAAAGAAAACTTCTGAAATCCGAACATACAGCGAATTAAGGGATTTACTCGGGGCAGAAGCTGATATGCTCCGCCCCGTATTTGATTTCTGGCCGGGCGCTTCCGCAGCTGTCGCTCCCACAGGCTTGGGCTGTCTCTGCTCGCGCTGTGGGCCGAAGGTAGCGCCCGATTATACGTGCGGACGACGAATAGGTAGATTGCCACCTACTTAATCGCACGCAACGCCCGCTATGGCAATGGCACCTAGGTACCGTGGCGGGTATTCCCAATGTGCGCTGCCTTGGCCGGTCGTTCTGTTACGCGATTGTATACATGATTGGATGCCGGTTTCGCAAATTCAGTTCCGGCAGACCCTCCTTTTTCCCTTCACTAACGAATTTTTTTTCCCCTCCCGGGTGGCCGCTGCCCCGGTGTCTAGAATAGTCAGAGAGCGCTCTCATGCGAACTCTGTCGGACACATTGGGAGAGATTTTCCGCGCCCTTTGGGCACACAAGCTTCGCTCCTTCCTGACCATGTTCGGGATTGCCTGGGGCGTCGGTTCCCTGCTCCTGCTGGTGGGGGTAGGAGAGGGTTTTCGCTCCGGTAACCGGCGGGAGATGTCTACATTGGGCGAAGATGTCATGTTCATCTTCCCCGGGCGCGCGCCCAGCATTGAGGGCAGCTTCGTGGGCATGAGGCAGTACTACCTCACGCAGAAGGACTACCTGGATATTGCTACGGAAGCAGCAGCGGTAAAAGAGGTCTCACCGATACTGCAGCGCAGCGACATCCAGGCGGTAAGCGATTACACCTCCACCAGCGGCCAGGTATCGGGGGTTACGCCTAATTACAACCGCATCCGTTATCTGCCCATCGCTTCCGGGCGCTGGCTCAACCCCGACGATGAAGCGGAGAAGCTGCCGGTCCTGGTGCTGGGAGACGAAGCCCGGCGCATCCTTTATCCGCATGAGGAGGCTGTTGGCACGTATGTGCTGCTGAATGGAGTGCGCTTCCAGGTGATCGGCGTTCTGCAACGCATTGGTCACGGGCAGAATAACAACTTCAACCTGCAGATGTTCCTTCCCTATTCGACCATGCGCAACCTTTTCCCGGCTGAGAACGTTGGGGAAACGGTGAACGCGATTTCCTACATCAACTACCAGCCGCGCACCCGGGCCGAGCACGAACAAGCTCGACTCGAGGTCCACCGCCTACTCGCCCGCAATCATGGGTTTGACTGGCAGGACGAAGATGCCTTTGACGAGTGGGACAGCGTGAAGAGTTTCGACACGGTACTGAAGATTTTCACGGTCATGGACTGGTTTCTGGGCAGTGTGGGCCTGGTTACGCTGGGTTTGGGAGCGATAGGGGTAATCAACATCATGCTGGTGACGGTGAGCGAGCGCACTCGGGAGATTGGAATTCGCAAGGCCCTGGGGGCGACGCGGCGCAACATCCTTCTGCAGTTCACCCTGGAGGGAGCGTTGCTCACTCTGGTAAGCGGAAGCATCGGCATAGGTGGGGCGGCGCTGCTCACCCATTTGCTGAGCGGACTGCCTGCGCCGGAAGGATTTGATCCACCGAAGGTCGTGGCCTGGTCGGCGGTGATTGCGGCGGGCGCCTTGGCCCTGGCGGGCACCGCGGCCGGGCTTTATCCCGCCCGCAAAGCCGCCATGCTGGAACCGGTAGAGGCGCTGAGGCAGGAATGAAGAAGCGCGAAATCCTGAACGAGGCAATAGAGGCGTTGCGCTGGAACCCGCGGCGCACCTTTCTTACCCTGCTGGGCATGGCCTGGGGCATCGCAACGGTAGTCCTGCTGCTGGCGTACGGCAACGGCTTCGGCACCGCCATCAACAACATCTTCAGCAGTTACGGCTCCAAAGCGGTGGCAATTTTCCCCGGCCGTACTTCGTTGCAGGTGGGAGGCAGCAAGGCGGGCCGTCAGATTCGCCTTACCAGTAACGATATAGACGATCTGCGCAGCAGCACGCCCCTCATCTTGCACATCTCCCGCGAACTGGACAAGACCCTCACCGTCCAAAATCAAAATCGGGCGACTAACGTTCCCATCACTGGCATTGATCCCGGCGCCCAGCAGATCTGGGCCCTCAAGCTCTCTGACGGCCGCTTCTTCACCCGCCGCGAAGATGAGATCCATGCCCGGGTCGCGGTCCTGGGCGTGGACACGAAAGACAAGCTGTTTTCCGGCGCTCCCGCCATCGGCCACAGCATCCGCATCTCGGGCATGAGCTTTGAAGTCGTCGGCCTGCTCCAGCCCCGCATGCAGGAGGGGAACGACGACATCAACCGCGTCGTCTACATCCCTTATACCTCTATGGGGGCGCTTGAAGACAATCGTTACCTGGGCGGGATCTGGCTGGACTATAACGGACTGGCAGATGAGGCGGTGGTCAAATCGGTGCGGGAAACTCTGGGGCTGGTACACGGTTTCGATCCCAAGGACCAACGCGCCGTGTTCATCTTCGACTTGCGCAAGCAGTTGAAGCAGTTTGTCATCATTACCGCCGGGCTGAAGGTATTGCTGGGCTTCATCGGCAGCCTGACCCTGGGCATCGGTGGCATTGGGCTTATGAACATCATGCTGGTGGCAGTTTCCCAGCGCACACGAGAGATTGGAATGGCCAAGGCGCTGGGGCTGCGTCGGCGCGACATTCTGCTGCAGTTCTTGAGTGAAGCACTGCTCATCACCGCCGCCGGAGGCGTACTGGGCGTCATCTTGTCTTACATAGCAACCTACAGCATCGGCTCATTGACTTTTTACAGCGCCATGGCTACGCACGCCAGCGCCGGCGACATTCACCTGCTGGTGTCTGTAAAGACGCTGCTCATCTCCACCATGATTCTGGGCGCAGTAGGCACGGTCAGCGGGCTCATTCCCGCCATTCGCGCCGCCAACCTCGATCCCATCGAGGCGCTGCGCTATGAGTAGCAACTAGCCTGCCAGGGAGCACCTTGACACCTGGGACACTGGCAGGAGAAAAAAAGCTTTCATTAGCAGGTACCCGTGCGAGCGTCGCTTTCCTAAACATCGCCAAAGCGTTTATGCTGAGGGGATGTGCGAGGCGCCTGGCGGGGAGCAGAAGTAACAGCCGGGGGCAAGCGGGCACAAAGGGGACTGAAGCATGAAGAGCACAATCTTCTTCCTGATACTGGCGTTAGGCGGGTTGCCGGCGGCTGCCCAGGCGAACGGTCAGAATGCGGCGCCGACGCCGGTGCCCTATGCCACCGCCAACCAGGTGAATGCGTTGATGTCGCAACTGGAGTCCACAGCCACCTCCACTGCCTCCGACCTTAGCCGCCTGCGGATCAACAAATGGAAAGCACCCGGGGACGCCAAGCAACAGGGAGAGGCCAACCGCCAGTCTATTCTGCGCAACCTGGAAACTGCTCTGCCAGGAATGATCAACGCTGTGCGCAGCAATCCTGATGACATTGCCGCCAGCTTCACCCTCTATCGCAACCTGGACGCTCTCTACGACGTGCTCAGCTCGGTGGCCGAGTCAGCGGGCGCTTTCGGACCCAGGGATGATTATCAGGGACTGGGGAACGACTTGAATTCGGTGGAGCAGATTCGCCGCGATCTGGCTGATCGGGTCGCTACCCTCGCCAACAGTAAGGAAACCGAACTGGCGCGCCTGCGCACTGAGTTGCGCGCCGTGCAGGCTACAGCCAAACCGGCTCCTGCGAAGAAAGTTATAGTTGACGACAACGAACCCCCAAAGAAACCGGTGCACAAGAAGAAAGCAGTCAAGCATCCAGTCAAGAAACCAGCCAATGGCCAGGCGGAACAGAAAAACCCCGCCACCCCGCCGCAGACGAGTAATCCTCAGTAGGGTGGCAGTTGGTGCTGGCAGCCTGCCGAATTAATGCTGATTCCCGGCTCCTGAGTTCCTGCTGTAAGTCCGAGCTTTTGCCGCTCTTCATTCGTCCACCCAGGGTGGGTAACCCCTTTTTCGTTACTTTTGTGCGAATTCGGGCCTAAGTGTAACGATTTTCAGCACTTTTGTTGGGAACTCTGGAAAGGACTGTGGGGTCTATGGTTACAGGGTGAAAGGACCAGTGGGCAGTCTGAGTTCCTAGGAGTTGCGACCCGGAGATCCTATAATGAGGGTTGTCGCCACGAAAGCAGGGGCGGGAGCTATAACTTTGGGAGATCTGGCGAGTGCGATTGGAATTCGGGCGGAAGAATCCGCCATTGTGGCGGAACTCAAAGCCGGGTCCGAAGAAGCCTACGCGTGGCTGATTGGTCAATATCATCAGCCCATCTACAGCTTGGTTTATCACATCGTCAACGAACCAGCGGACGCCGCTGACACCGTGCAGGAAGTTTTCCTCAAGGTGTTTCGGGGCATGAAGAGTTTCAATGGGCAATCCAGCTTGAAGACATGGATCTATCGCATCGCGGTACACGAGGCCTCTAACCACCGGCGCTGGTGGTTCCGCCACAAGGCGCGTGAGACCTCGGTAGACATGCCGGAACGAAACCTGGAAGGGCCTGAACTTCGGGAAGAACTGGTTGATCCGCGAGAGTCTCCTTTCGAGAACTTGATGCACGAAGAAGTACGAGCGCGAGTGGAAGAGGAGTTGCGGCACGTTCCGGAGCCGTATCGCACAACCCTGATCCTGCGCGATCTGGAGGAGATGTCGTACGAGGAGATCGCCGAGATCACCGCGACCAACCTGGGCACGGTGAAATCGCGGCTCACGCGGGGGCGGAACGCTCTGAAACAACGGCTGGCGGAATTCATCCGTCAGGCCGGTCCGCAACTGGGACTGCTGTTGCCGGAAACGCGCAAACAACCGCGGGCGACGGGAGCGCTGAGCGCGGCCGACCGGCTTGAGGTGACGTCATGAACTGCACCCGAGCGCAAGAATTGCTCTCGCCCTATCTGGATGGGGCGGTAAGCGGGAAGCAGATGCAGGCGGTCAGAGAACACCTTGGCAACTGCGCCAACTGCAATCGCGAATACGTGCTGCTGACCCACTCGCAACGCCTGCTGGGCGGGCTGGGCCGCAAGCAGGCTCCTCCCGACCTGGCCTTGCGCCTGCGGGTAGCCATTTCCCAGGAAGCCGCGGCGGTGCGCCGGCCTTATTTTGCCGGCGTATGGATTCGGCTGCAGAATGCTCTGGATGCGGTGATTGTGCCCGCAGCCGTGGGCGCCGTGGCGGCGGTCCTGGTGTTTGGTCTGCTGCTCGGCTTCTTTGCCCTGCCCTCACAGTTACAAGCGTCCACCGAAGATGTGCCGCTGATGTTTTACACCCCCCCACGCCTGCAGTCTTCGGGACCGGCGGGCATGGGTGTTGGCCTCATTAACGCGGATTCGGTGGTGGTGGAAGCGTATGTGGATGCAACCGGCCGAGTGGAAGATTACCGCATTCTCTCCGGGCCCAAGGATTCGGACAAAATTCTGCCCGAACTGAACCGCACGCTGATCCTGACCACGTTCCGGCCGGCAACCCAGTTCGGCCGCCCGACGCCAGGTCGCGCTGTGCTGACCTTCTCCAAAATTAACGTCCGCGGCTAAGCTGCTGGAGCAAATAAGAACTTCGCGACGAGGGTGGTTTACAACTCTTCGCGCCTCCTCGCCGGCGTTCTTGCCACTCTCAGTGCCGCTTAGAATCACAGCGGCTCACGGCCCGGCTCCGAGGGCCTTGCTTCTTTCCCCTTCAGACTATTGCTTCTAACAGGTGCCGAATACGCCCGCGTCTTCTAGATATTACTGAGCCGGATTGCAGCCGGGACTTCGTGATCCGCTCGCCTTGACTGCGTTCCAAAAAGACTGTGCGCCATTCTTAGTCAGGACGCGATCTTCGTGCCGCTCTCGCGTACCGGAAGGAGAACCAATGATTAACGAGACCTCTAGGGGAGGGCTGAAGAACAAAGCCGTGCATGAGTTTAAGGAGTTGTTGGGGGTCTTCTTGTACCTGGCATTTTTCTTTTCTGCTATTTCGACGTACAGGATCCTCCTTCTAAGCGACTTTCGCGACTGGTATCTCAGCTATAGCTTCTCCGTGATTAATGCCTTTGTGATTGCCAAAGTCATTCTCATCGGAGAATACACGCACTTGGGCAGGAAATATGAAGCTAAGCCATTGCTTCTCTCATCGATCTACAAAGCATTTTTGTTCTGCCTGCTCGCGCTCTGCTTTCATTTTATTGAGGAAGCGATTAAACGGCTTCTGCATGGGGAAAGTCTGGCGGGCATACCCCACCTCATACACGTAGATATCCTCCTGGCCCGCACTCTCATCGTCTTTTGTACTTTCATTCCCTTCTTTGCATTCCGGGAACTGCGCCGAGTGCTGGGCGAGGATAAATTTAGCGACCTTTTTTTCCGCTCACGGACGGAATTTGATCTCTCTCGCCGAGAGGTGAACCAATAGCTCGCTCTCATCCCCTTGTGTGCCGGCACACAACACAGGGCTCACTCAGTCCGCAGCGCCTGAATCGGGTCAATGTGCGCCGCCCGCGCTGCAGGTATCACCGAAGCAGTCACAGCAGCCAGCAGCAGGACAATAGCGGCGCCCGCCACTGCCAGCACGCCCGGCGCTTTCAGATCAGCGAGCAAGCTGCCCGCCAATCGCTCCAGGCCGAAGCCGCAGAAAAAGCCAACGGCCAGCCCGGCGACCGCCATGACTACACCCTCGGTGAGCACGCGCAGCAGCAACTGTCGTGGCTGGGAGCCAACCGCCAGGCGGATGCCAAATTCCCGCGTACGCGCGCTGACAGAGAACGCCAGCACGCCGGCTACGCCCACCACGGCAATCAGCAGCGCCACCGCGGCAAACGCGCCGAACACGATTACGTTGAGACGGTCGGAGGAGAGCACTTCGGTGCGCACGTCGTCGAGCGTCGCCGCGCGTTCCACCGGCTGATCCGCAGACATCTGGCGCAGGACGTTGGTGATCGGTGTGACCAGAGCATAAGGATTGGAGCGCACGTGAACCAAAAGACGCCCTCCACCTATGACTGGCTCCTGGTCGAAAGGACGATAAATCGTCATGGTTGGCCTGGCAACGATGTGGATGTCATCCACGTCCGGCACCACGCCAATGATGCGCAGCGGCTCGGCGCTCATCAGGGGAACGGCCTTCAGGATGGGGTCGGTCCACATCACATGATGGCTGAGGGCATCGCCCTTGAATATCGTTCGCGCCAGGCTCTCGCTGACAATCGCAACGCGGTCGCTGCCCTCGCGGTCAGCGTCGGTGAAATCACGGCCCTGCAGGACAGGCAGGCCCATGGTCGCGAAAAATCCGGGCGATACCACCCGCATGAGGGCCACTGAATGTTCATCGCCAGACGATGGCACGCGTCCGTCCACCCCAAATTGCAGGAAGAACGGCGCCTGATCGCGCCACGGGATCACCATAGCGATGGAAACGTTCTGAACGCCGGGAAGTTCCCGGATTCTGCGGGTCGCCTCACGGTAGAAATCCACTACCTGAGGCGGCGTTCTTCCCAAATGCATCACCGGCACGTCGGCGGCAAGCACGTGCTGGGTATCAAAACCGGTGCGGGCAGCCTCCAGCGAAAGCAGGGTTCTGATGGTGGCGGCCGCCGAGGCCACGAGCACGAATGAGGCGGCGATCTGAATGACGGCAAATATTTTCAGCTTGCGATTGGCGGCGCCGGTGAATCGGGTGCTGCCGCCGGCCAATCCCAGCCCTTGCCCGCCTTCCGCCGAGGGCAGGCGCGGAATGTAGGCCAGCAGCACCGCGGCCAGCACCGCCAGCACCGCTCCTACCCAGAGCATGGTCGAATCAACCCGGATGTCGAGAGCGCGAATGGAGTAGCGGGACATATAACGTGCCAGCACCGTTACCATGGGGCTAGCGATCAGGAGGCCAACGCCCGCCCCCGCCACGCACAACAGCAAGCTTTCGCTGAGCAGAGTCCGGCGCAGTGCGCCGGTAGTGGCGCCCAGCGCTGCCCGCACCCCCAATTCCCCCTGCCGGCGCACGGTTCGCGCCAGAATGAGATTAGCCACATTGGAGCAGGCGATGATGAACACGAGGAGCGAAGTTGCCATCAGCACCAGCAATATGGTCCGCGCTCCCGAGGTGAGTTGGTCGCGCAACATTACCGCATCAATTTGATAGTGATCCTTTGCCGCATACGCGTCGGGATACTCTCGCACCATTGCTCCATATACGGAACGCAATTCGGAGCGAGCCATCTGCAGATTCGAGCCCGGCGCCAGCCTTCCGAACAGATCGGTCATGCGGTGAATCCGGCTGGTTACCATCTCCGCCGAAAGATGGTGCGGACTGGTCACTACATTGGAGATAATTTCCGTGTCGTCGGGATAGGGCAGGCAAGGCTCCAGAACACCCACCACCGTAGCGTTGCGCGAACCCAGGAATGAATCAAGGCGGACGCTTTTGCCGATCACCCCAGGGTCGCTCTTCAGCACGGTGGACCAGAAACGGTAAGTGATAACCACCGCACCGGCAGCATTGGGGCCGTCGTCATGCTTATCCAGCAGCCGTCCGAGGACAGGCCGCAGACCCATTACCTGAAAGAAATTCCCGTCCACCACCCCCGCCTTCACTGAGCGTGGCGCTCCCAGGCCGACCAAGGTAAAGCCCAGCGTGGAGAACTCGCCGAACGAGCTCAGCGTTTTCACGCTGGCGCGCAAGTCCTTGACTTCCGGCACGGAGAAAGTGGCGTTCTCGTTGCCCGCCGAGCTCTGGCGGATGAAGACGATTCGGTTTTCGTCGCGATTGACCAGCGGGCGCAGCAGCACTCCCCGCACCAGGCTGAACATCACGGCATTGGCCCCGATCCCCAATGCCAGGGTCACTACTACTGAAGCCGTGAGGCCCTTTTCGCGAGCCAGGGAACGGGCGCCAACTTTCAGCTCGCGCAGGAAGGAAGCAACACTCTCAATCATGCGGGTACCCTGCCTTACCGCGGGTGTGGTGCACGTTCATTGCCCATGCTATCCGATTGTAAACAAACAGATTAGTGTTTTATTAAGGTTCCTGTTGGTGTTCGCTTCTGAACTCTTGTGTTCAAAAGCGGACAAACTCGCAATTTTGAGGTGGATAGCAGAATGCCCAGGTTTGAGCTTTTCGACGGCGGGAAAGGAAACGCCGGAGAGTGCTCCAGGCGTCACCCTCGCTTGAGTGGCGGGTCTCGCGCCCCTGACTGTCTGCATCAACGGTTCAGCCGCAATCCCATTCTGAAAATTACCGGGAGATCGTTTCAAGAATCTGAACGAAATCAGAATCTTGCTTAGCTCGTTGCGATTATGCAACCCCGCAGGTGTCGGGGAACATGGGGTGGTATCACCGGCACCCGAAAGCGGTCCTGAAATGTCAACAAAGTGTGCTGTCGGTCATGTTAATGATCTTATTTTCTGATTGGTCCCCGGTATCTACTGGTGCCGTTTCGCGTATAATCGCTGGCCGGCTACGGGCGTGATCACATCCACAGTGATACCGCAGCGCCAGATCCAGTTTGCGTTGAAGTTGCATTTCTAGTTCTGAATTCAAAAGGGGGAGCGACTCTCATGCGCCGCAGAGAGTTCCTGAAAGGTACTGTCGCGCTTGCTGCGGTCGCGGAACTGGGCGAGAAAAGCGCGCAGGCTCTGGTGCCGGCTCATAACTGGGGCAAGTACGACTTCGGCTCTGGCCCGCCCGTTGCAGACCGACTGAATCAAGGGCCTTTCCCGCAGTATCCGCCGGATGCCGTCATTCCAACCGATGAAGTGGTTATGACCACCACTCCCTCAGATGAGGTCGTGCCCGGCTATGGGAAAGGTCTCATCACCTACATTACAGCGGACATGGGAACCGAGGAAATCAAGTCGGACAATATCCCTCAGGCCATCGAGGATCTGGTTCGATTCCCATTAGGACAGAAGTTGTACATCCGCCCAACCTGGCGGGAAATTCAGCCGCAGCCCGGGCGCCTGCAGCTTCCCGATTATCTGAAGCTGGTTTTCGATCTTGCCAAAAAGAACGACAAACAGATTGGCCTGCGCGTTCAAATGAGCGCTCCCGACTATCAGCACGCACCGGCGCTCCCGGACTTCGTCCTGCAAAAGGTGCCCACCGTTGACCTGGTTATGGACCCGAAGGAACCGGCCGCGCAGGGGGAGCGCTTTCTGAAGAACCCGTTTTCGCGCTACCAGCCTCGCTACGACCATCCTTTCTTTCAGCAGGCGTTCAAGGACCTGATCGGGGAAATGGCGGCGGAATTCAACGGAAATCCCTCCATCGAGTTCATTGATACCTTTATTTATGGCTTCTGGGGCGAGGGGCACACATGGCCCTTCCGCAACAATCCTTTTCCCGATTACCAGACCGCGGAACGAACCTGGATCGAGATGTGGGAGGTCCAGCAGGAGCACTTCACGAAGACGCCTCTGGTTACCAATACCCAGCCCGATTACAGCCGGGTGGGCAATTCCGAGGTTCTGGACCGCACCGTGCGCAGCAACAATTGGATTCGCAGCGACACCATCTTCATTGAGAACGAGCAGATCGAGGCGTTGAGCAATCGGCCTCCCTGGGTTGCGGTGATCATCGAGCAAGGCTTTCCCGGTAAACCTCCGAATACTTTGCCGCTACAGGAGGGCATATCGCCGACGGACGATATCATCGCTCACGTAATGGATGTGGGGTCTAATTACTGGTCGCTTTGGAATTTCCATGACATCAGCGCCGCCAACCTGATGGCCTATTACCGCGCTTTTCCCGCCTGGTTCGACCGCATCAACCGGCGGATTGGATACCGGGTGCGGCCCTCGTTCATCTGGAGTTATGAAGACAACGGCCACCTGGGGCTGATCGTCGGCTTCGCCAACGACGGCATTGCCGCCGTTCCCGGGGTGTTGCGCGTGAGCGTGGAGAGCGAAGATGGGAAACAACTGACCAGCGGTTGCCTGGACCCCGGCTACCCGCTGCCCGGAAAAATTCGCCAGGCGCAATTTGTTCTGCCGCGAGGAACCAAGTGGCAGGGGCTAAGACTGAAGGCGGAGATCGAAGTGAAAGGGATGCGCTATCCGGTGCGCTGGGCGTGTCACCAG
>DASYWT010000386.1:0-15678 GCA_035935775.1 Terriglobales bacterium | reverse complement strand
CAGGCAGAGGCGAATGGCGCGGTCCAGCGCAGGGGGTACCCCCGAGCGCAGGCTGCTAACCGCGGGCGGGTCCACGGCCAGAATGCTGCCCACGATGGTGGCCTGAGTTTTTCCCTCGAAGGCGCGCTTGCCCGTAGCCATCTCGAACAACATCACCCCGAAGGCGAAAATGTCGGAACGCGCGTCCGCCTCCATGCCCTGGATCTGCTCCGGCGACATGTACTGGACCGTCCCCAGCACCGTGCCCGCACTGGAAAGCGGCGAGGCCGGCGAGGGCGCGGGGCTGGTTTGGGTCAGCGCCGCCGAGAACACCGAACCGGAAGCTCCCGAGCCCGCCTTGGCGGTCACCCCTGCTGCCAGGGGCTTGGCCAGGCCGAAGTCGAGCAGCTTGGCCCCGCTCTTGGTCAGCATGACGTTGCCGGGCTTCAAATCGCGGTGCACCACGCCGGCGCGGTGCGCTTTTTCCAGCGCGTCGGCGATCTGGATGGCGATGCGCAGCAGCTCCTCCGTCGCCAGCGGGCCTTTCTTCAGCCGCTCGGCCAGCGATTCGCCTTCTAGAAACTCCATCACCAGGAACTCGGTGCCGTTTTCGCTGCCCACGTCGTGCAGCACACAAATATGCGGGTGCTGAAGCTGAGAAATGACCTTGGCCTCGCGCTCGAAGCGGGCGCGCAGTTCGGGGCTGGCCACCAGCTGCGAGTTCAGGACTTTGATGGCGACCGTGCGCTCCAGGCGCGTGTCGCGCGCGCGATACACCTCGCCCATGCCGCCGGCGCCCAGCGGGGCAACGATCTCGTAGGGACCGAATTTAGTTCCCGCGGCCAGGCTCATTTCTTCAACCTCGCCGGCCAGTTGGTGACCAGAATGGCGCGCGATTGTTCCAGACGGTCACCGCTGACGTTCAAGAGAAAGCGGCGGCCATTGGGCGTCGCATCCCAGGAGGTTTCATAGAAACCCGTTGGAACTAATCCCGAAGCGGAGAACAGAGGCTGAGGGTTTCCCGGTTCGACGCTGTTACTCGTGATCGTTATCGGCAAGGCAAAAGTCGCACCTTCCCCGGTGGAGAAGTAAATAGTTTTTTCGTCCGCCGCCCAGCGGCTCAGCTCCCCTCCCGTGCTGGTGAGTTGTTGTTTGCCCGCCTGCAACACAGAGGTGGCATAAAGTTCATTCCGGCCGGTCTCGGCCGTCGAGTACACAATCCATGCGCCATCGGGAGAGAAGCGGGCAAAGTGGGTGCCGATTTGGCCCTCCCCTATGGGCCGCGGCTTGGCGCCGGGCGTCATCTGCAGCAGCATAGTGGTGGTCGGAATGTGCTCATAGGACTTCTCAAAGAGGAGATAACGTCCGTCCGCCGAGACATCGCTTACGTGCACCGGACTGGAGGCTTCAAAGACTGTAATCTCCTGGCCGGAACCGTCCACCGCCTTGCGCACAATGCGGTTGGTCTTCCCGATGGCAGAGTAATAAAGATACTTGCTGTCCGCGGACCAGGCCATTCCATCGGAGGTGAAGCCGAAGGTAACGCGCAGGCGAGTCCCTTGCTCCAGGTTGAGCAACCAGATGTCGTGAGTTGCCCCGCTGGTCAAGGCCGCCACCTTGCGGCCATCAGGGGAGAGGCGAGCATCCATAAACGAGCTGCTGTTAGGCACCGGAACGGATTTCCCATCCCGCCCGAACATGAGCAACTGGCGGCTATTCAGGCCCAGGCCGGGCTGGTAAACCAGCACACCGCTTTCGCCGGCGTCAAAAGCCGCCCGCCATGTAGAAGAGTTGTATCCCACGCCGGCGGCGAGCGCGGTTGTTTCCCCACTTACTGTTCCCGACCGCGGATCGAAGGCTTGCGTCAGCAAAGATCCACCCTGCTCCCAGATCAAATGACCACGCGCGTAGACCGCGTTCGATTCCGCGGCCACCACAAAATGGTTCTCTTTGCCGTCGAGCGAAGCGAAGTGAATGCCGTTGTGGGCGCTGGCGCCGGGCATCGAGTGACTGGTCGCCAGGTAGATGAAGTGCTTGCCATCGGGCAGCAGAACTGGCCAGCGGTTGGTAGTCTGATCAGCCGCGACGCTGGTAACCTGCACGCGATTGGAATTCATGCCCGGCGAGACGAAAAAAATTCCATTGGTTACGTCGGGGGCAAAGACAATACCCTGTGCTCCCCAGCTTCCTCCGCGGAAGCGCTCCGAGTTGCAGATATCGAGCGCCGGGCCGCCGTTCAGGGAGACACGGCGCAACTTATTCGCACTAAAGAAGGCCAACGATTCCCCGTCCGGGGACCAGAAGGGATAGGTCGCATTTTCGCTTCCAGGCAGCAGCTTGGCTTCCTTATCGTCAAGAGCCCGGACATAAATGTGATCAAGGCCGTGCTCCTCCAGGGCGACGAAGGCGATTTTCTTGCCATCCGGCGAAAGTTCAACCGGACCAGCCGCGTCGTCTATGCCCAGGGTGAAGCTGGTCTTGTCTGGGGGAAGAATGTAGGCCTCTAGCGACATCGGCGTGGGCGTGCGCCACCAAAATAGGGCCACGGCCGCCGCCAGCAGGAGCAAGGCGACGGGGATCGCCCACCAGACTCGCCCCATCGCCATCCTGCCTTTTTCCGTGCGCTCGGGCTTGGCCTCTCTGCCGCTCTGTTGCAGCCAGCTCAACTCCAGCTTCAAATCGTGTGCGCACTGAAAGCGCTCCCGCGGGTCCTTGCTCAGGCAGGTGCTGACCACCCGTTCCAGGGCGGCGGGAACACCGGGTTGCAAAGACGCCAGGGCCGGCTGGTCCTCCAGGATGGCGGAGGCAATTTTGAGCTGTGACTTTCCTTCAAAGGGTCGCTTGCCGCTGGCCATTTCGTAGAGCATGGAACCGAAGGCGAAAATATCGGAACGGGCGTCCGCCTCCTTGCCCTCGATCTGCTCTGGCGACATGTACTGAATGGTGCCGACGATGGTCCCGTGCGTGGTCAGCGGCGAAACCACCGGGCTGGGGCCGGAAAGAGTGTTGGCCGCCGTGAACGACGGCGCCGAAGAAATCGCGCTGCTCGCGGCCATGGCGCCGAGCGGCTTGGCCAGGCCGAAATCGAGCAGCTTGGCTCCCGATCTGGTCAGCATCACGTTGCCGGGTTTCAGGTCGCGGTGCACGATGCCGGCGGTGTGCGCTGCTGCCAGGGCATCGGCAATCTGAATGGCGATGTTCAGCTGCTCTGCCAGCGGCATGAGCCCGCGTTTGAGCCGCTCAGCGAGGGTCTCGCCCTCCAGGTATTCCATGACCAGGAAATCGGTCCCGTTCTGGTGGCCGATGTCGTGCAGCACGCAGATGTGGGCATGCTGAAGCGAGGAGATGGTTCTGGCCTCGCGCTCGAAGCGTTGTTTCAGGTCAGGATTGCCGGTGAGGGCGGCAGACAGGATTTTGACCGCCACCGTACGCTCGAGGCGCGTGTCCCGGGCGCGGTACACCTCGCCCATGCCGCCGGCGCCAAGCGGGGCAACAATCTCATACGGACCAAGCTTTGTGCCAGAGGTGAGGCCCATCTGTGCGCGGCATTATAGCCCCCTGGCAATAGGAATACCGATTTAAGAATGGTGATTGCAGAATGTTCTATTCTTCACTCGTCAATAAAAAAGGCCCGGCCGAAGCCGGGCCTATGTTCAGACTGGAGTCGCAAGTTAGAACTTCGACCCTCCCCAACCGGAGCCAAAGCGGAAGCTGAGGCCGGCGGAGATGCGCAGGTTGTTCTGCGTCGCCGAAGCATGACGGGTCATGAGGTAGTCCCCCCCGGTGACCACGCCCAGGTGCTTGCTCAAGCCCAGTTCGACGCCGCCGCCCAGGGCCGACGCGAAGGCGTTGTCGCTGACGCTGGTGGAAATGCCCAGCGCCGAGGCGGAAACGCTCTCGTGGTCAAACCCGAACAGACCGTGCACGAACGGGTTGGTGCGGCCGTGGCCGAACTGAACTCGCGGACCAAACACGTAGGTGTAGTGCTTGTCAGACGCCGACGCGGACACAGTGGTGGTCCCGACGGTGAAAGACGCGCTCTGCGTGTTGCTGGCGCCGGCGATGTTGCCCTCCAGGCCCAGCCAGTTGTTCATGAAGAACGTACCCCCGGTGTTCCAGCCATTGGCGCCAACGCGGCTGCCCACACCCTCATCCAGACTGGTGTAGGTGTATCCACCTGTCAGCTCGGCCTTGGGCATCAACTGCGCCCAGGCGCTGGAAGCGCAAACCGCCAGCGCGATAACCAGAATGCTTTTGAACTTAAACATTTTGTGTTGTTCTCCTGACAAAAAAAATTTTTCCCCCCGGTGTTGCAATGTCGAGTAGTTTCGCGTGAGTAGGAGAACTTCGCCAGATTACCTGCGTCATAGAACGACAAGGACCGCCACCAAGACGACCGGCCATGTACTTCGGCTTGGATCTGTTTCAGGCTGAAGCCGCGATCGGCTGAGGCGGAGACTCCGAAAGATGGATTATATGCTTATTTTTCAGTTGGTTAGCGGGAAAAATAGGCTAAGACGCGAGTCCTTTGACTTGCGTCTTTAGTTTGGAACCAACGTTCGATCTTGGGCTAGGGCTGGCTGCGATCTGGCACTGAAGGCCGTCCTGATTGGGCTCCGGTCCTCTTGAGTTCCGCGGCACGTCTGGCCGCTCCGGCGGCAAGTTGCATCTTCCCCTGGCCGGCATAAGCCTGCTTCAGCAGCTCAAACGCCTCGGCGCTGGGATGCTGCTCGGCAACCCCCTTAAGCTGGCCGGCGGCTTCGGCATATTTCTTTTGCGCCAGCAGTACCCGCCCCAGTTCGAGCTGAGCCTCAGTATCTCCAGAATTCACCAGCAGTGCGGCCTCCAGCTGGTCTTCGGCCGCGGAGGTCTTGCCCAGCCGGAGGTAAGTTTTGGCCAGAAGAATACGCGCCGGCAATTGCTCGGGGAGCAGGCGCAGGCTGGTCTCCAGAGCTTCGCTCGCGCCGGCGAAGTCGCCCGTGGCGAACAACGCCTGTCCCTGGTAGAAAGCGCTGGTAGAGTCGCCCGGCCGAAGTTGGCGTGCCTTACCAAGATTGGTCGCCGCCTCGCGATAATTTCCGGCTTTTAGTTCCAGTTCGCCGAGTTGCGAAAATGCCAGGGCTGACCGGGTATCCGTTTCCAGCACCTTCTTCAGCAGAGTGCGGGCCTGCTCGCTGTGGCCGCGGTCGCTTTCCAGCAGCGCCCGGTGCAGCAGGTTCTCCTCTTCAATGTTGTCCTTGGGATCGGGAAGCTTAGCGTTGGCGGCGCTTAATTTTCCGCCGTTCGGTTCTGTCTGATGCTGGGAGAGGAGGGCCTGCAGTTTTCGTTCCTGCGGCGAGGCCGAAGAATAAAGGTTATGCGATTCGCGCGGATCGGAGTGCAGATCGTAGTACTCCGGCCGCGGCGCCTGGATCAGTTTGCTCTGCTCAGCCCTCACGCCGCGCAATGGCGCCCAGCCGAAGTGCAAGGGGTAGTCGGTCTCGGCGAAGAGCGGGAGTTCCCCCTGCTGGCCGGGGCTGGTGAGCAACGGCTGCAGCGAGGTTCCGTCCATGTGCTCGCCGGGCGAAATGCCAAGCAGCCCTAACACCGTGGGGAGAATGTCAACGGTCCGTACCTGGGTGGCGACTACTTTGCCCGATTCGTGTTGCTGAGGCAGCTTGACGATGAGCGGGACGTGCAAAGTGGAGTCATAAAGGAAGATTCCGTGGGTGTCCTCCTTGTGCTCGCCCAGGCCCTCCCCGTGGTCTCCTACCAGCACGATCAGCGAGTTGTCGTACCAGCCGCGACGGCGCAGATAGGCCAGAAAGTCGCTCAGGGCGTGGTCGGCGTAGGCAATTTCGCCGTCATAGAGGTGATCGCGATAAATCTCCGAGTAAGGCGAGGGCGGCTCATAGGGATCGTGGGGGTCGTAGAGGTGGACCCAAAGAAACTTCGGGCCGGCCGGGAGCGGGGTCAGCGATTGCTGGGAGTGGGGCCGGTCCAGCCACTTTTCTGCGTGCTGCACCACCTCCATGCCGCGGCGCTCCTCCACGTCCCAGTGGCCTTTGCCGGCGTGAGCCGGGAAATTGTCGTAATAGTCGCATCCCTGATCGAAACCGGGGGCGAGGGTATTGGAATCGAGGACCACCGCCCCAATGAAGGCGGCAGTTTCGTAGCCGTCCTTTTGCAGCAGCGTCGCCCAGGTAACGTGGCTGGCTGAGAGCGCTACCCCGAAATCCGTGACCCCGTGCGAACTGGGGTACAAGCCGGTCAAAATGCTGGCATGGGAACTGTTGGTGACCGGAACGGGGGTAAAGGCGTTGGTGAACCGTATGCCATCCCTGGCCAAACTGTCCATGGCGGGCGTTTTCACCCCGGAATAGCCGTAGCAGCCCACATGGTCGGCCCGCAGGGTATCAACCGTGACCAGAAATACATTAGGAAGGGGATTGCCGGCCGGATTGCCCGCCGCCCACAGCTGGAGACTGAACAGGACAAGTGTGAGGCAAAAAAACTTCTTCATTAAGCAGGACCCCGGGGAGACGGCTCGAATAAGCTCCGTTTATCGAGAGTGTCACTATTTTAGCTCACGAACGGCTCCCGACCGCCTGGATCAGGAGAAGGCTTCCGATGGTTGTGGGCAAGGCCTCGGGCGAGGCGGCTAGCGCATGACGGCCAGGGAGAGGCGAAGCTTGTGGGTGGCACGGAACAGTGTGTTCTTCACCGTGCCCTCACTGGTCTTAAGCATGTCGGCCACGGTGCGCAGCTTCAGGTTGTGGTAATGCTTGAGCTCGAAGACCATCCGCTCGCGCGGTGAAAGCTCCCGCAAGGCGCGGGCAATCTTCCTCCGCAGTTCCTGCTGGCGCAGGCAGCGTTCCGGGTCGCTGGTGGGATGAAGGTCGGGGAGGTGCTGCACCATCTCCGTCTCCTCTCCGTCCTGCGACACCATCACGGTTACCTGCCTCTGCTGTTTCTGGCGTTTGCGCAGGTAATCGAGGCAAACGTTGGTGGTAATGCGGTGAATCCAGGTATAAAACGAGCACTCAAAGCGGAATCCGCCCAGGCTCTGGTAAGCGCGCAGGAACGTGTCCTGGTAGATGTCCTGGGCGTCGCTTTCCGAGGCGGTAATGCGCAAGGCGAGGCGAAGCACAGGCTGGTCGTAGCTGCGCACCAGTTCCTCGAAGGCCGCCGAATTGCCCTGCTGCGCCTCACGCACCAGGCTGATGTGGTCCAGGTCCGCTAGACCCTCCGCCTTCTCCGGCTGCGGCGGGAAGGCTGGGGGATTGGCTCCGACGGCGAGAGTTCCCCGTTCCGAGTTGGCGTTGGGCGCCAGCATGTCTCAGCTCATTGCCTCGCTTTCACGCGCCAGGCGATGCACCACCAGGAGGGCCACATCGTCCGCACGCGGCTGGGTGGCGGCAAAATCCTGGGTCGCGCCCAGGACGGAAAACAGGATGGCCGTCGCCGAATTACCTCCCGCGGCGCGCGCCGCGGCGGCCAGCTTCTCCGGTGCGAAATCATCGCCGTTGCCGTTGCGGCATTCCACGACGCCGTCGGAATAGCCGATCAAAGTTTCCCCGGGCGCCAGCCTGGCATGGCCATTGCTGAAGGGCATACCCTCCATGGCGCCGAGCAGCGGCCCGCCCGTACTCAACTGTTCCAGTTGGTTGTCCGCCGCCCGCAGGAGCAAGGGATCGGGATGGCCGGCGTTACAGTAAACAAGTTCCCCTGTGCCGGAATCCAAACAACCGATAAAGAGCGTGACCAGGGGCGGCTCCGGCTGCAATTCAACAAGATGGGAATGAATGGCGGCCGCGATCTGCGCCGGGTCAGGGCAGGAACTGGCAAAAATGCGGATCAGGCCGGCCACATGCGTAAACCACATGCCGGCATACAAGCCTTTGCCGCAGATGTCCCCGATGGCAAACAGGGTGCGCTCGCCCACGTCGAAGGCGGTCAACACGTCGCCGGTAACGTGCTGCGTGGCAAAGCTCTCCAGCGCAATTTCGAAATCGCCTCGCCGCAGGCGCCGCGGACCGGTAAGCTTGCGCTGCACCTGAGCGGCGTCCGAGAGGGCGCGCTGCAACCCATCGCGCTGGCGGGCCAGGCCGGCGAGTTCGTCCTCCAAAACCCGGTTGCGCGCCTGCAGTATTTCCGTACTGGCGGATGCTTCCTGTGAATGCAGCGCCGCCTTACTGCGGATGCCCCACGCGCTGTACGGAAAGCGGTTTTCACGATTTGACCTGCCGCGCATGTCCGCCGGCCTGTTCATCGTTTCCTCCCGCATCCCCCCGCTGCTGGCAGCGGCCGGGGCGATTGATTACAACCCTGGCTCAGCCCACAAATTTGTAGCCCATGCCGTGCACGGTCAGAATGAAGCGCGGTTCTTCCGGCTTGGGCTCGAGTTTCTGGCGCAAACGCACGATGTGCGCGTCCACAGTGCGGGTCGTGGGGTAGCGTTCGTAACCCCACACATCCTCCAACAGGCGGTCCCGGGTAACGGTCTCGCCGGGGTGGGAAAGGAAGTACTTGAGGAGTTCGAATTCTTTGGCGGAAAACTCCAGCGGACGGCCGGCGCGAATCACACGGCAACTGCGGACATTGACCTCGACATCGCCGAAAGCGTAGCGCTCCTGATCCTTGGGCGCGCCCTGGGAGCGGCGCAGCACCGCCTTGACCCGGGCCAGCAGTTCGCGGATGGAGAAGGGCTTGGTGACGTAATCGTCGGCGCCCAACTCCAGGCCGACCACCTTATCCACTTCCTGGCCGCGCGCGGTCAGCATAATGATGGGGAGGGTGGGCTTCTTGACCTTGAGCTGCTTGCAGACGTCCAGACCGCTCATGCGGGGCATCATGACGTCGAGCACAACCAGGTCGGGCGAGTCGTTAAGAGCCCGCCCCAGGCCCTCGACTCCATCGGGGGCGGTGATGACCTCATAACCTTCAAACTCAAAATTGTCGCGAAGACCGGAGACCATGGCGGGCTCGTCTTCCACAATCAGGATTTTGGTCATCTTGGGGCCTCCCACCCGTTCCCTTTCCGCTACGCTGTGTGGTGTGCTCATGGGAATCTCCTTACTGGACCGCGACCGCTTTGGCCTCAGCCACCGCCGCGTTCACGGGCAAAGCGATCACGAATTTGCTTCCCTGGCCCGGCGCGCTCTCCACTGAAACCTCGCCGCCATGGGCCTCCACAATGTGGCGCACCAGCGAGAGGCCTAGCCCGCTTCCCTTGGTGTTGTGCACCAGGGGATCGCCCACGCGGTAGAACTTTTCGAAAATCTTGTGCTGCTCGGGACGCGAGATGCCAATGCCATGGTCAACCACCTCCAGCTTGACCGAGCCATTGACACGGTAAAGGTTCACGCCGAGGTATTTGTCGCGCTGCGAATACTTCAGCGCGTTGTTCACCAGGTTGAGCAGGGAGCGCGCGATGGCCTCGCGGTCCACCCGCATGGGCGGCAGATCGTCGGCAATGCGTTCTTCGAAGGTGAAGCCGTGCTGCTCGATCTGGTAGCGGTAGGACTCCAGCGTGTTGCGCACCAGTTCGGCGACGTCGGTCTCGCGGAACTCGTATTCCTTGCGCCCCGCCTCGATGCGGGAGAAATCCAGAATGTTGTTGATGAGCGCGGTGAGCCGCTCGCTCTCCTTGCGGATGATGCGGTAGTACTCCTCGCGCTTCTCCGGGTTGGTCAGGCGTCCCAGTTCCAGAGTCTCAGCGTACAGCCGGATCAGCGACAACGGCGTGCGCAGCTCATGGGAAACATTGGAGACAAAATCCGACTTCAGCCGCGCCAGCGCCATCTCCCGCATCACATTGCGGTAAGTGATCAGGATGCCGCAGGCCAGCAAAAGGGAGAGCCCGCCCAGAATCAGGAACTCCATGCGGATGAAATGCTGGCCCATGGCGGCCAGGGTGGTGCCCCGCAGTTTCATGGCCAGCACCAGGTCGGGAAAGACACCTTCCATGGTGTGTTCCACTTCCGGTTTTCCGCCGTCCCAGTCAGTACAGGCGGCCAGAAAATCAGGATCACCCTTCAAGTGCACCATCACCCCGGCGCGGTTGCTGCTTGCCTTGTCTTCGGTGAGATTGCGCGACATCAGGTTATTGAGGATCTCCGGGAAAAACTGGTCGCGCAGGTAATCGGCGTCGAAGACGAAGCCGCCCAGCGCCGCCTGCTGGCCGGACTTCGGCGGTACAAGAAAGCTGACAATGGATTCGTAGAGCAGCTTGTCGCCGCGGTGCACAGTATGGCTTTCGAAGTACGCCGGCAGTTTGCCCTTCTCTTCCATTGCGGAAAGCTTTTTAATTGCCGGTTCGTAATCCAGCTTGAGCCAGATCATCATGTGCTGCAGGTCTTCCGACTCGGCGCGAAAGTCGGGGTTATCCATGCGTGCCTGCTGAGAACGGAAAATGAACCCGGTTTGCGGGCTGTACATGAAAACGTGGGCGGCGTAAGGATACTTCTTCAGCAAAGCATCGAGTTCATCCGAGCAGGCTTCCTGGGGCTCGGGGAAATCCTCCCGCACCGGCTTCACCAGGGTGTAGCCCTTCTCGTTGATGTGCTTTTCCGTGATGGCCAGGGCTTCGGAGAAGTCGCGCTGCATCAAGGCTTCAATGCCGTGGTCGCGGTGGATCTTCTCCAGCTGCAGGACGTTGACCATAATAAGAGCGGCAGCGGGCAATACAACCGCCAACTCCAGCGTCAGCAGCACGCGCGTGCGCTCGTTCCACCAGCGTTTCTTCATAACACGCTCCTGCCCGGCTTTTCCCCTGAACTCGGCCACCGGCTAAACCATACTGTAAAGCTCCAGGCGTTATGTCAATCGCAAGTAAAAACCTGTAAAAAGTTGTGAAATCGTGCCTCAGTTCGCACTTGTACCAGACAAGAGCAGCTTTATCCCTTTGCCGCAGCGGGGGTTGGCGGCGGCGCGCCGTTTCGCTGCTAGTAATACAGGTAATTAATGTGGCAGGAATGCGCCCGTAAAACTATCCGAACCCTGCTCTTGAATCCGCGCTAATCGGTCGAAAAGCCCCACGCCAATGGAATAAAAACACTCATCGCCAGTTATCCCCGTGCGGCTCACAAGCCGACGCCACGAGTAATGCGCAAATTTTCAGGTAACAAATAGGGGGATGCATGCGTCAGTGCAAAAGCAATCGCGAGAACTCTATGCCCAAGCGTGACAAGGACGGGGTGGACCGCCGCGGATTTCTCAAGTGCATGGCTTGGGCGGGAACTGGCCTGGTCTGGACCATGGCCGGCGGCGTGCCCGTGTCAAAGCTGATTGCAGGAGGGCGGCAAAAGGCCGGTGACGCCGGGGGGTTCACCTTTGTTCAGATCAGTGACAGCCACATCGGGTTCGATAAGGGAGCAAATCCCGACGTGACTGCCACCTTCCAAGCCGCGATCGCCAAGATCAACGCACTGCCGGTCGAGCCCGATTTGATCCTTCATACCGGCGACCTTAGCCATCTCTCCAAGCCCAGCCAGTTCGACACTTTAGACCAGGTGCTGAAGGGGGCGAAGCGCAAGCAGGTGTTTTTCGTGCCCGGGGAGCACGATGTCGCTCTCGATAACGGCGCCCAGTTCCTGCAGCGTTATGGAAAGGGCACCCAGGGCGGCGGTTGGCACAGTTTTGACCATAAGGGAGTCCATTTTGTGGGCCTGGTCAACGTGCTGGATTTGAAAGCGGGAGGACTGGGGCAGCTGGGCCACGATCAACTGGAGTGGCTGGAGCGCGATCTTCGCGCTCACAGCAGCAGTACGCCCGTGGTTGTATTTGCGCACATTCCGCTGTGGACGGTGTATCCCGAGTGGGGCTGGGGCACGCAGGAGAGCGCCCAGGCACTCTCCTACCTCAAGCGTTTCGGCTCGGTGACCGTGCTCAACGGCCACATCCACCAGATCATGCAGAAGGTGGAGGGCAATGTGACCTTCCACACGGCCATGGCCACCGCTTTTCCTCAGCCGGTGCCGGGCACGGCGCAGGCGCCCGGCCCGCTGAAAGTGCCCGCCAACCAACTGCGCAACGTGCTCGGTATCGCGCAGGTTCACTATGTCGGCGGGGAGCATCACCTGGCGGTGGTGGATGCGACTCTGGCGGGCACGCGGCCGGCTGAGGCCAGCGCCATCCTGCGCCAGGCGGCCGCGGCGGGAGCTGCAGTGGCGAGCAGCGAGGCAGGCAAATCAGCGGTTGCAGGCGGTGCTGGTGCGACTGTCTCCGCTGCTATCGGCAATTTCTCCTTCACTCCCAAAGAATTGTCGGTCAAGGTGGGCACGGCCGTGGAGTGGACTAACAAGGACGACACTCCACACACCATCACCAGCGACAGCAATCTGTTTTCTTCGCCGCTGATGGACACGAACCAGAGTTTCCGCCACAGTTTCGCTGCGGCGGGCAGGTTTCCGTACCACTGCAAGCTCCACCCCACCATGACCGGCACGGTGGTAGTCGCATAACCCAGGGAGGAAAACCAGGAGCGGCGTTAGTGAAATGGCCAGCCGACAGTGTGGCACAGGCAACTGAACCACCAGCGGAAGCGCTGGGGAAAAGCGCCGGCAACGCCAATTCCTTCGAGGAACTGGCCATGCCGCTGTTTGCGCCGCTCTACAACTTTGCGCACTGGCTCACGCAAAACCGGGAGGAGGCCGAGGACCTGGTCCAGGAGACATACGCTAAAGCGCTCAAGAACTTTGCTTCGTTCACGCCGGGCACAAATTTTCGCGCCTGGATCTATCGCATCCTGCGCAATACATTTCTGACCTCGCGTACCGGCATGCGGGCTGCGGCCACGGTTCCCATCGAAGATGAGAATGATGAATTCGTGCTGCCGTCCGCCGCGGCAGACCCCGAGTCTCTGCTGCTGGCGCGGGCGGACCAGGAAATGATCCGGGGGGCGCTGGAGCAACTGCCTCTCCGCTTTCGCGAGATCATTCTGTTGTGCGACCTGGAAGAGATGAGCTACCGGGAAATCGCCGCCACCCTTGGCATTCCCCTGGGCACGGTGATGTCGCGGCTGTCGCGGGCGCGGACAGCCATGCGCGAGTTGCTGCGACGAGAGTCGCGGAGGGCCTCCAATGGGCTGTGAATGGCAAGTGAAGCTCGATAGCTATGTGGATGGAGAGCTGTCGCCAGAAGAGTTGGCGGAGTGCGAACAGCATCTGCGGGATTGCCGGCAATGCGCCACGACGGTCCTGGGCTGCCTGCAAATGAAACGGGCAATCCGCGCCGCCGCCACATCGCGATACGCTCCGACTTCGGAACTGCGCCTCAGAATCCGGCAGACGATCAGCCCTGCGCCCCCGATGTGGCGCCGTTTCTGGGTGCCGCAGTTCGCTCTGGCGGCTGCCGCCCTCGTTCTGCTCGTGGTTGGCGCAGCCCTCTGGCTCACCCGCCCGCGGCCGGCGAACTTCGCCCGGGAACTACTGGACCAGCACGTGGCCACCCTGGCCAGTCCGAACCCGGTGGACGTGCTTTCCTCTGACCGTCATACCGTGAAGCCCTGGTTCGAGGGCAGGCTGCCTTTCACCTTTAACCTGCCGGACCTGCAGGGTTCACCCTTCCGCCTGATTGGGGGGCGGGTTACCTATCTCCAACAGAGTCCTGGAGCGCATCTGTTGTTCGGCATTCGCAAGCATCAGATCTCCGTTTTCATCCTCCAGGGTCGCGGACTTTGCCGGCAGGTCGGACAGTTCTCTCCAGAAATTCGGCAGTCCGGATTCACTATTGACACCTGGAGCCAAGGCGGACTTTGCTATGCCCTGGTGGGCGACACCGGTCCATCCGATATTCATGCCCTTACCCAATTGCTCCAGGCGGCTGCCCCCCGCTAAGCCGGCTGGGGTAAGGCAATAATCGTCTCGCGGCCAAAGCCAGAAGCGGCACGCCGGGCCGCACCCGTTACAAAATTTTTAACTTGCGACGGGATGAGAATTCGCTTCCAAGCGTTATATCTTTGAGATTGTGGGTTTAAGCAGATAGGGCCCTGTTGCGAGTTGGTGGACACTGGGAGGTGGTTATAACGCAAGGCGGCCACCGCCGTACTCGGTTCGAAGGGGAGGCTCTGCCCCACGTGCGCTCATTGTTGCGCACGGCGGCGCGGTTGTGTCGCAGCCGGGAATCGGCGGAGGACCTGGTACAGGAAACTATGCTTCGGGCATGGAAAGCGTTCGACCAGTTCCGGCCGCAAACCAACTGTAAGGCGTGGTTGTTCGCCATTCTCATGAACCTGTGGAACGAGCAGCATCGCAAGCCCTGGGCTCGTCATGAATCGGTCCAGGAGGAATTCGAGCCCGAACAATTAGCGGTGGCTTGCAACTCTGATGACCGTGTCTTCGTGCGCGAGGTTCTGGCCTGCATTGATCGTTTGCCGGAAGAACAGCGGTGTGTGCTCCTGTTGTCGGTGGTAGAGGGCCTAGCCCTGCGCGAGATTGCCGAAATATTAAAGATACCGATGGGAACTGTGATGTCCCGCTTGGGGCGAGCGCGCGTTGCCTTGCGCGAATACATGCGCCCCAGCCCGGGACCTCTGCCCAACTCCAGAGAAACTAAACTATGCGATGTCATGAAGCCGAAGGGCTGCTAGCGCCCCAGTTTTCGGAAAGCCTCGACGCCGTCACCCAGCGTGAACTGGCGTTGCACCTGGATTCCTGCGCCGCATGCCGTGCCCGGCTGCAGATGGAATACGAACTCGATCGCCTGATTACCGCGGAGGTTGACCGCGGAGCGCCGCCGGCGGATGGCGTGCTGGACCGCATCGAGCAAAAGCTCGATGCCCAGCGAGCGCAATGGCTGTTGCCCTGGTGGCGATGGCCGGCTTTGGCCGGCGCTGCAGCTGCGGTATTGCTTTTTGCTCTGGTGGTTCCCCGCTTTACAGCGAGTGGTCGAATGCATCTGCTCTGCAAGGATGCGGTGGACGACCACCGCAGCGAGGTGGTGCAGCGGCAGGCCGTTACCTGGCAGACGGGCAGCGAAATCAGCGGCCTCGTCCTACGCACGGTTCCCCGGGCCCAAATCCCGCAGACGGTTGCCGGGTTGTCGCTGCAAAAAGCCCGGATCTGCGATTTGCTGCAGGCGCCCGCTCTTCACCTGGTATACGGCAATGGCGCCCAACAGGTTTCCGTCTTCTTCCTGTTGCCGCAAGACCTGCCTTCCGGTTCCCTCCCCCCGCCCGCAGCCACACGCAACAGTCTGCACCAGGAGAATGATTCCGGGATCGCTGTCGCATCCTTTGCCGGAAAAGGCGTAGGCGTGGTCGTGGTGGGAAATGATGGCATTGCCGGCGACGTGGCCGGACAACTGGCACGCTCGCTCTGAGCGCACCAGTCATTTCGCATTCTCCGCAATCCGCTTGGCGTTTTCCTTTTGATGCCATTTGTGAATTTTCCAGTGCAGTGGATGAAAAGCGACACCCGCCTCGTTTTACTCACTTAAGGTCAAATTTGATTTCCAGGTAGAACTGAGGATCGCCGCGAACCTGGCAGGTCCAATCCGCGGCGTGGGACGGGAACTATGGCGACGGCAGTAAGAACCCCGGCAGTGCGGGCCGATAGCGAACAAACTCTGGTCAACGCTGCCCGCGCAGGTGACGTGGAAGCCTTTGGCGAACTGGTGAAACGCTACGATCGCCAGGTCTTTCGCGTGGTACGGCACCTTACGGAAAACCCACAGGATGCCGAAGACATCGTGCAGGAGGCCTTTGTGAAAGCCTTCTGC
>DASYWT010000385.1:0-5758 GCA_035935775.1 Terriglobales bacterium | reverse complement strand
GGGCGCGCCTGCAGGTACAGGTGATCAAAGGCCGCAAGCTCGACTGGCCTCGTTTCGAAAATGAAAATTCCATCATGGCCGTGGGCATCACCCGCCCGCTCGACGACGCCCTGCGCGTGGCCTTTACCCAGCTTATTGCCTGGGTCCACGAGGACTACGGTCTCTCCGAACTGGACGCCTATGAACTGCTTTCCAAGGTCGCCAAAATCCATCTCGACGAGATGGTGGACCCGAACTATGTGATCGTCGCTTCCATTGACAAGAAGTACCTGCCGCCCGGCAGGAAGAAATGAGGCCGGCCCGACTACCCTTTGTTACTGGCGTCCTTCCGCTGTCACCTTGACAATGGTGGATGCAGGGGCCGAAACTTCGCCTCAGCGGCACAATTTCAGTGATTCGAGAGACCTAAGGAACTTCGCCCCGGCTAAGCCAGATGCCGGTTGCGCAGTTCCCGTGGCGGACGATTGCATGTGAAGCCAGATTCCCGGCCGGGAGGCGGCCCTGTCGCGGGCGCGCAAGGCACCCGTCCGCCATCCGCTTCCGTTCCTCTTGACGACTACGATGCCGAATTGCGCCTGATTGCCGAGCAGGCGCAAATGCTGACTCTGGCCAGCGGGGCGGCCATCGCCCTGCGCCAGGGGGAACTCATGGTGTGCCGCGCCCGCTCCGGGAATACGGCTCCGGCACTGGGCGCTCGCCTTGACACCCAGTCCGGCCTCTCCGGGGAGTGCGTGCGCGCTGCCCGCAGTCTGGTGTGCGACGACACCGAAAACGACGATCGTGTCAACCTGGATGTGTGCCGCTACCTCGGAATACGATCCATCGCCGTCCTCCCCATCTGCCTGGACCAGGAGGTGGTGGGCGTCTTTGAGGCGTTTTCCTCCCATCCCGGGGGATTCTCCCGCAACGAAGTGGCGGCCCTGGAAAGCATGCGCGACCTGGTGATTTCGGTCATCCGCCCCCGACCGCAGGCGGAGGCACCGGCAGTATCGGCGACAACTGCGCGGGCAGTCGGAGCTCAGCCGCCGGTGGCGCCGCTCCGCCCGCCGATTGTTTTCGACCCGGATGATGATCTGCTTTGCGAGATTGAACAGCGGTTGCAGCCCAAAGTGAAAAGCGACTTGCCGGCGCCTGCCCCAGTGCTCAAAGAAAGCAGCCGGCAACCCCTGTCGCCGCCGCCCCGCCCTGCGCCCGTCGCCCAGCCTGATCCCGACGATGACCTGATTTGTGAAATTGAAATGCGCGCCGCCCGGCAGCGGCCGCCGCTTGTTCCGGAGCCACATCCCGCCCACGCCCTGAGCGCGTTTGCGCTGGCTCCTCCGCATACGCCGGAGCACCCCATCTCGCGCAAGCTGATAATCGCCGGAGTGGCGGTAGCGCTGGCCGGGCTCATGTGGCTGCGCTGGTGCAATCAGGCGCCGCAAGCAGCCAGCAAAGCGCCACCTGACAGCATTGTGCAGGCAGCTTCGAGCAAAGCGGTTGCTGCAGCCGCCGACGCGACGCGTACGGCGTCTCTGGCGGATTCCTCAGCCGCGCAGCCGCAATCTCCGCCCGCTGCAACCGGACCACCAGCCCAGGAATCATCGCCAGCGGCAGACACCAGCACTTCCCCGCAACAGCTACCGCAAGCGTCCCCGCCTGAACCCGCGCCCCCGGTGCGCGCGACTCCGGTCCGCGCTCGCGGCCATACCGGCAAGCTGCCCGATAAGAAGACCAGGAACAAGACTGAAGTAGCCCCTGTCGAGGAGACCGCCGCCCCGCTCTCCTCCGCCGTGGTAGAGAGCTCCAGTTCTCAACCAATGGCCGTACCAGCCGCCTCGTCCCCGAGCGAATCGTCCCCGGCCCCACGGCAGGTGCCGGCACCGATCCAGCAACCGGCACAGATGCCGCCGCCGGTCGCATCAGCCGGAGCGTCCAACCCGCCTTCACTCTCGCCCCCAACCTCTAAGCTCCGCCCTGTCCAACCCACGCCCGCACCCCCCGCACCAAGACCGGCCTTAAGCCTGTCGCAGGCGGTGGTGACGGCTGCCCCGGAGTCGGCCAGCCGAGGCGCTCTCAGCCCCGACGCCCTCCGCCTTCTGCGCGATTCAGCCACAGCCGGGGATGCCGCTGCCCAGCTGGCCCTGGCTGTCCGCTACGCCAATGGTGATGGAGTCCGGCAGAGCTATCCTGAAGCCCTGAAATGGTTTACGCGGGCGCAGGCGCAAGGGGTCGCGCCCCAGGGCAAGGCAAGTGAAGCCTGGAACAAGGTGCAGCGGTGGGCGCAGGCACGCCAGAAGTAGTTGGCTGCCCAGATGAACGTGTTAGGACGGTTTGCGAGTTCTGGGGCGGAGTGTGCTGGCGGGTTCAAACGAGCCCGTTCAACCCCGGGATGACCTTTGGTGTAATGCTTCCTCCCCCTGCAGTGACCTTGACACACCCGGCGATTGATACGAAACTCGCCTGTGTTCTCAACGTCGAGCCAGATAGATTGCTGCGGGGGGTTTCTTGTCCCGCTGTGCCGGGCACGGGGAAGCCAATCCCGCCTTTAAGAAGCGGAAGCCCAGAGTCGCATGGATCATTACTCCATCATCGAGCCGCCGTCACCGGACAAAGAGCACAGAATTGTGCCCGAGGAACCTGCGGAAGCGGATGGTGCGATCGCACAGTCGTCTCCCGAGACTGCTCTGATTCCGCCAGTAGCCCCGGACGTTGCGCCGAGTGAAACCGGGATCGTTCCCCCCTTGCCCGAACAACCTCCGCTCCACTCTACGGAGCCGCAATCAGAGAAAGCAGACGGCGACCTGGACGCCGGCTTGCAGGCCCTGTTGCAGCAGGTGCAATACGCCAGCAATGCCTCTGGGGCAGCCCTGGCGCTGCGTCAAGGTTCAGACGTCGTGTGCCGGGCGGCCAGCGGTAACAGCGCCCCTGATCGCGGCGCCCGTCTTCAGGTCAAAACCGGGTTGACCGCGGAATGCCTGCGCAGCGGAGAACTGCTGCGCTGCGACAACGTCCATCAAGATTCACGCGTGGACCTGGAAAGCTGCAAGCGCCTGGGCATTGAGTCCATCATCATCACCCCCATACGGGTCAGGCAAAAACTGGCTGGTGTATTGGAATTGTTTTCCGCGCACGCCTATTCCTTCCAGGAGCGCGACGTCGAAACGGTCAAGGGTCTGGCCGAGCAGATCGGCAAAATGCTGGAGCGGGGAGAAGATGTGCCCGCCGCGCCTCCGCCTCCGCCGCCGGAGCCCCCGCTACTGGATCATTCTGTCCCTCCGGAACTGGATCATTCTGTCTACCCGGAGCAAACCACCTGCAGCGGTTGCGGCGCCAGCATTGACAGAGACGCGGTATTTTGTACCAGTTGCGGCAGTTTCCAGGAAAGCAAGCCGGCCGGCGAACTTGAGTCTGAGCCGCAGGGCTGGAGATCACGGCTGAGCAGCCGGCGTCTCCTGGTTCCCGCGGTTTTTGTTGCCATGGCCCTGGCTGTGGCCCTGGCTCCCATTCCGCGCAAATCAACGGCCGCGCCACCTGCTGCCGAGCCACTGCGTCAGGCGGCAGTGCCCACCAGGTCCGCCCCCGCCACCCCTCCAGTCGGTTCTGGCGCTCGCGCTCCGGCTGTGACTCCTAAAGCCGCAGATGGCAATTCCGCCGCCAACAATGCGGCAGCCCCGAACCCTACTATCGCCAACAGTGTGAAGCAGTTACTGGGAGGAGTCAGCTCGGATTTCTCCAAGCTGTTGCCGGTCAATGAGAAAGCAGAACCGCCTTCCAACGGCGATCCCAACCTGAAGGTCTGGGTAGACACCCGCAAAGGCTATTACTACTGCCCGGGGGATGAAAACTATGGGCGCACGGGTAGGGGTTCTTTCATGACCCAGAAAGAGGCGGAGTCCAACTACTACATTCCGGCCCTGATTAAGCCCTGCATGTAGGCTCGAATGCGAATTGGATGACAGCCGCGCATATTGTTCTTGACAAGTCGTTTAGGTCTGCTTACATTCCGGACATCCGGCAAAACAGAGCGTCTCATTGGGTGCAACTATGAAAAATGTGTACGAAGTTTTGAGGCAAAAGGAGCTGGAGCTTACACGGCTGGAGAAGGAAGTGGAGGCTCTGCGCATAGCGGCTCCCTTGCTTTCCGAAGAAAAGGAGATCCTGAGCGATACCGGCGGGCTGAATAAGACCGCTACCGCGACCCCGATTCCGCAACAGCCTTTGCGGGTACCGCAACCGGCGGTGGCCACCGCGGCTCGGGAAACTGCTGCCCGGCCCACGGGCTGGGAAGAGACCGCCAAGCGCTGGCCCTGATCGGATGGCCGAGCGGAGCGCCCGTTCCGCCCTCGTTCCTCTGTGTCTCCCCCAGATAGCACCTGTAACCCACTTCAGAGCACACATTTAAGCAAAGTAGTCCGTTTGTCTCATTGACACGGCCGGATGGACAAAGCTAGTCTCTTCAGCCAGAGAATCCGGGCGCTGTCGCGTCACCGGCGCTCCAAGAGCAAGTCTTGCCAGCCAAAGTCAAAACGTTCCCCCAGAATCGGCGCAGGGGTGTCTCCGCGTGAGCAGCGCGGCCGCCATGCCGTTGCCCGACGCCACTGCACGCCGTCGCTATGCGCGCTTTCAGATAGCAGTTCCCTTTGATCTCACTGTGTTCCGGCCGGGCAGCGTTGTGCGCTTGAGCGGCAGCACGCAGGACATTGGCGATGGCGGCCTGTGCGGAATGATTTCCGGTGCTGCGCTGCTGGGAGAACGCGTCGAACTTACGCTGGTGCTGCCCACTTCAGCCGAGCCGCTCAGCATGCGGGCCGTGGTGCGCCATCAGGATGAGCTGAATTGCGGTTTCGAATTTCTCAGCCTGGAACATGACCAGCGGGAGCGGTTGCAGCAACTGGGCACCGATCCGGGCCTGCAGGCAAGTTTGATAAATGAAACGGAATGGGAGCCGGGCCTGGCGCCTCCGCCGCGCAGCGAAGCGGCCGTGTGCCCTGTCTGCGGACACGAATTATCGGAAGAAATCCCGGTCTGCTTGACCTGCGGAACTCCGCACTCCCCCGAAGTTACCGAGGCAAGCGGCGAGGCCGCGGCTGCGCCCGAGTTGCAGCCGGCCGCCGTTCCCCACCCGCCAGCGCCGAAGCAGGATGCTGCCAAAGCGCGTCGCGGTCCGGCGCTGGATTCGGTGGTGGCCATCGTTTTTCTGGTCACGCTCTCCATCGGGCTCTGGCAGTGGATGCACAGTCCCGTTGATGCCCAGAGCGACTCGCGGCCCAGTCCGGTCACCGTGGAACTGGAGAATGTGTTTCTCCGTCCCGTGCCCGGCAGCGTTGATCAGGCGACCGCCATCGCCCGGGCCAGGTCCTCTGCCGTGTTGTCGGCCGCCAGCTCCGTCGTCACCGCGGTGATCGGAAAAGCATCGCCTCAAGAGCAGCAACCGGCGGTAGGCGCTCCCGGCAGTGCCGCCGCTGATGCCAGCCGGCCGCGCGCGCGCAAGTCAGTTTCGAATTCGAGTTCGAACTCGTCGCCGGCCAGCAGCGCGTCGGCCATAGGCTCGCCCACGCTTCCCAGCCCGGCATTGAGTGCGCCGGCCTCCTCCAGTTCCGCCACGAACTCGCTGGCCGCGAGCAGCGGTGCTGCGGAGAACGGTGGTGCCGCGGAGAGCAGCAGCGCAACCGAGAGCAGCGTCGCGGGCGCGCCTTCAAGGCAGGCTCCCAACGGCTCCGCTTTAGCGGCGATGCTGTTGCAGAAGGTGCTGCCCGTATACCCTGAGGAAGCCCGC
>DASYWT010000384.1:0-4362 GCA_035935775.1 Terriglobales bacterium | reverse complement strand
CCCAGCTTCGAGTTGGACGAGCTCACCGTTCGCGAGTTGCAGCAGGGCATGAGCTCAGGCAAGTTCAGCGCTCGAGCCCTCACCGAAAAATACTTGGCGCGCATTGATGCCATAGACAAGCGGACCATCAACTCGGTCATCGAAGTTAATCCGGACGCACTGGCCATCGCCGAGCAACTTGACCGCGAGCGCCAGGGCAAAGGACCACGTGGGCCGCTGCACGGCATCCCTGTGTTGATCAAGGACAACATCGGCACCCACGACCGCATGATGACCACCGCCGGTTCGCTGGCGCTGCAAGGTTCCGTGCCGCCGCGCGATGCCTTCGTCGCGCAGAAGCTTCGTCAGGCTGGCGCCGTCATCCTGGGCAAGACCAACCTGAGCGAATGGGCCAACTTTCGCTCCACCCATTCCACCAGCGGCTGGAGCGGGCGTGGCGGACAGACTAACAATCCTTATGCCTTGAACCGCAATCCCTGCGGCTCCAGTTCAGGTTCGGGCGCAGCTGTTTCCGGCAACTTATGTGCCCTGGCCATCGGCACTGAAACCGATGGCTCCATCGTCTGCCCAGCCAATGCCAACGGAGTTGCGGGAATCAAGCCCACTGTGGGCCTGGTCAGCCGCGCCGGGATTGTCCCCATCTCCCACACCCAGGACACTGCTGGTCCTATGGCCCGCACCATCGCCGATGCGGCCGCCCTGCTTGGCGTCTTGACTGGGGTGGATGGCAATGATTCTGCCACCGCCGCCGGCAACGGGAAGGGGCGTTCCGACTACACCCGCTTTCTCGATGCTAAGGGCCTGCGTGGAGCCCGTCTGGGAGTGGTGCGCAAGGCGTTTGGCTTCGACCCTGCGGTGGACCGCATCATGGAAGAAGCATTGGCGGAGATGAAGCGTCAGGGGGCCACACTGGTTGACCCTGCCGATATTCCAACATGGGGCAAGTGGCACAAGCAGGAAAACGAAGTCATGCTCTACGAATTCAAGGCTGACCTGAACGCGTATCTCGCGGGCCTGGGCCCCCAGGCTCCAGTGCACACTCTGGAGGACATCATCAAGTTCAACGATGCGCACGCCAAACAGGAAATGCCTTACTTTGGCCAGGAGCTGTTTACTCAGGCACAGTCCAAAGGCCCGCTGACGAGCAAGGAATACGTGGACGCACTCGCGGAAGCGCAGCGGCTGACCCGCAAGGAAGGTATTGATGCGATCATGGACCAGCATAAACTGGACGCACTGGTGGCGCCCACCGGCGGCCCCGCCTGGCTCACTGACCTGGTGGACGGCGACTCCTTCGGCGGCGGCAGTTCCAGCGCGGCCGCGGTGGCCGGCTATCCCGACATCACCGTGCCTGCCGGCTTCATCTTTGGTCTGCCTGTGGGCATTTCCTTCTTCGGACTGGCCTGGAGCGAACCCGCGCTGATTCGTATTGCTTATGCCTTCGAGCAGGCCACCAAGGTGCGCAGGCCACCCCGCTTCCTGCCCACCGTGGATCTGAAAATCTGAGACCGGACTCCTAGCTGAGTAGTAACATAGGCGTTCAGTAGGAATGGACGGTCAGTTCCGATGGGCGGCGACGCAGCAGATCGCCATTCGCGTGATATCCTCTCCCACCCCTTAGCCGTTTTCATCCTTTTTGGGGTCCCCGTGATCGCCATCATCGCCAGTGAAAGAATCGGTGTGGGCTGGCGAACCGGACTCTGGGTGGTCGCCTTAGGCATCATGGGCGTCGCCTGCCTCGCCAATGCGGCTCGTTGCGGCCGCATGCACTGCTACCTGACGGGGCCATTCTTTCTGGCGATGGGATTGATCACGCTTCTGTACGGGGTAGGCCTCCTGCCGCTCGGCCGGCAGGGTTGGAACATAATTGGCGCCACGCTCTTAGTTGGCGGCATTTTACTGTGCTGCCTGCCCGAGTTCCTCTGGGGCAGGTACAAGACGTCTCACCGCGGATAATGCTCGTTGCGTTTCCTGGTTTAAGCAATTACAAGTTCATGCGACTTGCGATGCCCATAAAGTCCCGTTCTTGCGGCCATGATCAATCCTGAATTCAGTTTTCTCTGAGTCTCTGTGCCTCTGTGGTGAAAAAAGGTTTCAGTCGACAAGCTTCAATCGCCATTCCCCCAAGTTCCTCATTTGCCACTACTTCTGGTGGCCTCTCCACCCCGTTCTGGCCCGCTCTCGTGCTATAATTTAGGCAAGCTCTTGGCCGACTAACATCCTGTAAATGCAAGCAGTTAGCCCTATTTCCCGGCGCCCTTGGCAGCCACGTTCCCCGATTCTTGCGCGTCAGGGCGGGCGGCAACATGCGAAAGCCAAGAGCCAAAGGCCAAGAGCTAGAAGCTAATCAGCTAGGAAGCTACGAATGGCAGACAACGACAATCCCCAACTGACGGCGATTTGCGGGCGTGAGCGAAGCGCATTAGCCGAAGCCAAGGGCAACCGAGGCTGAGCCCTGAGCGAAGTCGAAGGGCCGCAGCCGTCATCCTGAGCGTAGCGAAGGATCTGTTTACGACCGAGAAAGAATCATATGGCAGACAACGATAATCCCCAACTTCCCCTGACCCCTCCTCCGGGTGATGGCGGCGCGGGCGGCGGACAGCCGCTCAACATCCAGCCCATCAACATTGAAGAGGAGATGCGGCGGTCGTATCTCGACTATTCCATGTCGGTGATCATTGGCCGGGCCTTGCCCGATGTGAAGGACGGGCTTAAGCCGGTGCACCGCCGCCTGCTCTACCACATGTATGACATGGGCTTGCTGCACAACCGCAAGCACGTGAAATGCGCCAAGGTGGTGGGTGAGTGCATGGGCCGCTTCCACCCGCATGGCGACGCCGCCCTTTACGACGCGCTGGTGCGCATGGCGCAGCCTTTTTCGCTGCGCTACCCGCTGGTGGACGGACAGGGGAACTTCGGCTCCGTGGACGGCGACCCTCCGGCGGCCATGCGGTACACCGAGTGTCGCCTGGCGCGCATTGCCGAGGACCTGGTTGCCGACATTGATAAAGACACGGTGGACTTCGTCCCTAACTACGACGACACCACGGTAGAGCCGACGGTGCTGCCCAGCAAGATTCCCAACCTGCTGGTCAACGGCGCTAACGGTATCGCCGTGGGCATGGCCACAAATATCCCGCCGCACAACCTGACCGAAATTGTAGAGGCCACTATTGCGTTAGTGAACAGCCCGGCGACACCGCTGGCGGAAATCCTGAAGTTCGTGAAAGGCCCGGACTTCCCCACCGCCGGCATCATTCATGGCCGCAGCGGCATTCATGAGGCCTATAAGACCGGCCGCGGCCGCTTTATGATGCGGGCCCGCGCCGCCATCGAGAACCTGACCAAAGAGCGCCAGGCCATCGTGGTCACCGAAATCCCCTACCAGGTCAACAAAGCGCGCCTCATCGAGCGCATCGCCGAGCTGGTCAACAACAAGACCGTGGACGACGTCGGGGACATCCGCGACGAGTCCGATCGCGAAGGCATGCGTATCGTGGTGGAACTGAAGCGCAGCGCCGAACCCCAGATCGTGCTCAACCAGCTTTTCAAGCACACGCAGATGCAGGAAAGCTTCAGCATGATCTTCCTGGCGGTGGTCAACGGCCAGCCCCGCGAGATGGGCCTCATCCAGGCCATCCAGTACTTCATTGACCACCGCGTGGACGTGGTGCGCCGCCGCACCGCCTATCTGCTGGCCCGCGCCCAGGAACGCGAACACATTCTGGAAGGCTACAAGATCGCGCTCGATCACCTGGATAACGTGATTGCCATCATCCGCGGCAGCGCCAACCGTGCCGAGGCGCGCGACAACCTGGTTGCCTACTTCGGCGGCAAGAAGATTGACATCAACACTACCGGCCGCCGTCCGGCGCTGGACCCCGAGAAGCCCTTCACCGCCAAGCAGGCTGATGCCATCCTGGAACTGCAGTTGCACCGCCTGACCCGGCTCTCGATTGATGAAATCACCAACGAGTTGAAGGTAGTCCGCGAGCAGATCGCCGAGTACCAGTCCATCCTGGGCTCGGAGAAGAAGCTGCGCGGCGTTATCGTGAAGGAACTGGAAGAGGTCAAGAAGAACTACGGCGACGAACGCCGGACCGAGATTCAGGACGAGACCGCCGAAATCCAACTGGAAGACCTGATCGCCGACGAGCAGGTCGCGGTCACCGTCAGCCACTCCGGCTACTTCAAGCGCACGCCCATCTCCACCTACCACCAGCAGCGGCGCGGCGGCACCGGGCGCATGGGCATGCGCACGCGCGACGAGGATTTCGTCGAGCACTTGTTCTTCGCCTCCACCCACGCCTACATCCTGATTTTCACCAACACCGGGCGCGTTTTCTGGCTCAAGGTGTCCGA
>DASYWT010000383.1:0-6352 GCA_035935775.1 Terriglobales bacterium | reverse complement strand
TGAACTGCTCGGTTTGCGAGGTGTCGCCATAGTGCAGGAACAGACGCGCGCCAGGACAGTGCGGGTCCTCATAAATATGGTCCAGGCGTTCGGTGTTAAAGGTGCTGGCGCGGCGGATGATGCCATGAATTTCGTAACCTTTGGCCAGCAGCAGTTCCGCTAAGTAGGAGCCGTCCTGACCGGTAATGCCCGTGATGAGAGCGCGCTTCAAGTTATGCCTCCAACGCTGCCCTCTGATTGAACTTCCGAGGCCAGCTGATATCGAGATCTCTTTTGTGGGAAGGAAGACGAAGGTTGCAGCACGAGGCTGTGAGGAGCGTCGGGAAAGATTCCCTAGTTGCAGCGAGCCCAACGCATTTCAATACTCACCTTCAGCCGCAGCAACTGACGGCACCCCATCCAGTAGAGAAAATTCCGCGGTGAATCCGCCAAATACGCCTCGAACTGCTCGAGGGAACTCCACTCTGTGAGGCCGGCCTGACGGCGAGCCCGACAGGCGCGTTCAAAAACGTTGTAGCAGGCCCAGTCTCGCTGGCACTTGGAGCCTTTCGGCCTGATGTTGTAGGTGTACAAGACCTCAGGAACATTGCGGAATTCAACCGTTTGCGATTCGTGAATGCGACAGAGCTGGTCCCAATCTTCCAGGTATTTGAAACGGATGCGCAGAGGAATTGCCACCGCTACCGTGCGCGGCAACAACAAGGTGCCGGCAACAATCGTGACCCGCTTATACGCGCGCGCGAAACCAGCTGCGATCTGGTCGTGAAGGACTGGGAATTGCCGGATCCGAAGGCCCGCGGCGGAACGCTGTTCGACCCAGGTGCCAACTACGCGCGGCCGGCTGCCGGCCAGCGCTTCTTGGACTTGCAGTTCCAGGCGATTGGGATAGGAGCAATCATCGGCATCCTGGTAGGCGACGAAGCTTCCTCGCGCCCTGCTGACGCCGATATTTCTCGATGAGGCTCGCCCAGGAGGTTCTGCGCCTTTTTGGTACAACCTGATACGCACGTCGTTGAAGGACCGGACAATCTCCGCCGTCCTGTCGGTGGAGTGATCGTCAATAACTACCAGCTCCCAGCGGTCGTAAGTCTGAGCCAGCACGCTTTCAATGGCCGCGCCGATGTACGGCTCCTCATTGTGCGCCGGCATGATCACTGACACGCAGGGCCTTTCTTTGTCGACTTGCTCCCGCCAGATCATTGTGCTCTTGCCGTTTGGCACTGTTTCCCTCGTGTATTTGTCAGGCAGCATAAAACGCTGCCAGGTTGCCGCCCATTCGCCAGGATGCCGCCAGCATCTGGGCCAGCGCTTTTACTCCGCCGCCTTCGTAATAGGCGGGCAAGAACCAGCCGCGGTCCGATCGGGAATAAGTCATCAGCAGCTGGCACCGCAACCCCAGCTTCCCGCCCAGCTTGTCCAGCGTGCGCGGCTCAAAGGCGTGAATGTGAGATGGCGGATAAAGATTCCCCAAGAACCTGCCTTCTTTCAGGGTGCGCCGGTGCAGCCGGGCATCTATGCCCGCCTGATTCGGGCACTCCACGCACAGAACGCCGCCGGGACGTAGCAGGCAAGAGACTGAGCGCACAAATTCCACGAACTCGGCAATGTGCTCTATGACATGGCGCAGCAGAACGAAATCGAAGCCCTGGCGGAAGTGGCAGTCGGAGAAATCCATATGCCGTACATCCAGCCCTCTCGCTTCCGCCCGCCCGACCTTCGCCGGGTCAATGTCGCTTCCCACAGCTGTCCATCCAAGTTCGGCGGCAGCGGCGACGTAGACGCCTTCGGAACATCCCACGTCCAGAAAACGTCCGCCGATTTTGCCAGCCAGCCTGAATTTCTTGGCCATGATGGTTGTGGCCTGCTGGACTGTTTCCCGCCAGTCCAGCCCCGGGTTGTAATCGAAGGTGGGAGTATCGTTGTACTCCGCATGAGGAAAACTTCCCTGGGCTGTTCTAGAAGTCCAGTAGCCGCACTTGTTACACCGAAAGAAGCGCCAACCTGAATTCCCAAACTGCAGAGGCCGCATCCACGCCTCACACAGAGCGCAACGCGGCACCAGCTCCTCAGGGGTTCGGAAGGAAGGAAAAGCGGAGGATTTCCTGAATATCATGTCATTCGTCCTTGCGGTCCGCAGCGCCCGGCGCAGAAGTTCATTCTTTCCGGAGACACAGTGCCACCCGTCCGCTAGCGGTTTCGGTTTGCGGCTCGGGGAATCTCGACTCGGCGGTAGCACGGCAAGCGCAGGGCGGAAAGCGCGCCTTGGGCGAAGTGCTCCACCATGTTTTCCTGGGTGAATCGTGCGGCCGCTTCGCGGCATCCGCGCCGCAGAAGTTCCCGGAGAGAAGCGTCCTCCAGCACGGATCGGATGGCTCCGGCCAGACTGGATACATCGCTCGACACCTTCAGCCCGTTGACATGGTCAACCAGATACTCGATCTCGGGGCCATGGCCGGGTATATCGCTTGTGATTAGAGGACACTCGTGTACAAAGGCATCCACCACGGCCAGGCCGACCACCCCCGGGATCACTATGCATTGTGAGGCGCTCAGCCACTCCGCCTTGCCTCGCCCGCGAATAGCTCCGGCAAGGTGCAGCCAGGGGGCCCCGCTGGCCAGCTTCTGCAGGAATGTTCTTCCCGCCCCTTCCCCTAGGATGGCAACGTGCAGGTCCACACCGGAAGCCCGCAGACGCTGGCATGCTGCCAGGAGCATATCGAGCCGCTTGGCCTTGTAAAGCGAGCCGCAGTAACAGATCAGGCGGGCGGCGGCGGACATGCCCAGACGGCGGCGCAGAGCTGCGGTTTGGTCGGCCGTGACGGCCTGCCGGAACTGCTGCTCGCTGTCGGTGTCCAGAGAATTAAAAACCGTGCAGATTCGCTCCCGCGGATACCCCGTGCCGGCGACGATCTCGGCGACTCCGGGCGTGTAAGCGAACCAGTAATCAATCCCGGAAAACAAGCGCGCTTTCACCCGCCGTGCCAGGGGCGTGGTCCAGGTGCGCTGAAATTCCGTGCCGTGTCCCCACAAGGCCAGCTTAAAACCCGCGCAGCGGCGCAGAGCGAGCAGAGTGTAGTTGGTCAGTTCGCGCGCCACCTGCTGCACGATCACCAGGTCGGCCTGCCGAGCCTGGGCGCTCACCGCCTGCCAGCAGACCTTCTTTCCGGCCAGAGAGAAGCTGGCCGCCCATACCGGTGCCAGCCAGGAGGGCCGGTGTGGCGGGCAGCACGCCTGCGGCACCGCCACCTCCAGCTCGATCCCCTCTCCCGCCAGGCGCTCCTGCAGGCGCGCATAAAAGGGCACCCGAAAGGGCTCGAGATTGCTTTTCACGATCAGTACCCGGCTCACGCGCCACCTCCCGGTTGGGCTTGCAGGCGGCTGCTCACCATCATCGCGATTTCATACAACGTGGCGTACTCGATTGCCTGGCCGTAACGCCGGGCCAGCGCCGCCAGCAGCCAACGTAGCTTGCCCAGCCCGCTCGCGGTCAGCTGGTTGGGGCTCCCGTTCCAGCGCGTGTGAGCTTTGATGGAGACCATGCCTCGGGCGCGGGCGATACGGTCCACCGTTCCCAGCAGCTGCGATTTTGGCCAGTCGAGCAAAACATTCTGTGGCAAATTCAGCGCGCCTCCGATCCGGGTGGGGTAATAGTTGCTTACCCGCTGGTGACGGTGGTTCAGTCCGTCGTCAAGGGAGGAACCGGCGAGATAGACAAACCCGCTTTCCGCAATAACGCGCAGTAGGGACAGGTCACAATTAAAGCCCCAGCCCGGCGGCCGGAACCCGGTGAGCGGCAGGCCGGCCCGCAGGAAGATCTCCGCTGCTTGCCGCACGGCAATATTCGTCTCGGAGCAGGTCTTGAAAGCGAACTCAATGTGGCGCTGGAAGAGCCGGTTTTCTGTCTGCAGATGGTGCAGGCCATGCGCCGCCAACTCCACCCTGCCTTCTTTCGACCAGGCGCGATAGTGGTTGAGCCATTGCGCGTTGCGGCCGTCGGCAATGGCGGCAGAGGGCTGCCTGGAAAAGGCTGGCAGGCGCAGGTCGGGGATGACAAACAGGGTCAGCCGCAGGGCGGGAAAATCCCTCAGCAGAGCTGTCAACTCGCGGGTAAGTCCGCCCCGGGGATCGCCTCCCAGATCAAGCCTGCCGTCTGCGGAACAATAGGGAGCAAAGTCGTCAATATTGACGTTCAGCAGGACACGACCGTGACGGCGCAGCCGGTCTCGCATGACCCGGCGCGGCAGGCCTTCACCGCCATGCGGCGCCAGTCCCAGCGGAAGCGGCCGGGCCGCGGCCCGCAGGTAGCACCGCTTGCAAAACGCTAATGCAGCCATTCCCTCACCCATGCCAGGGGATAGCCGCCCACCCGGGCGGCAATGCCGCGCGCCAGAAAACCCGCCAGATAGCGCCGCGGGCAGTGGCGCCAGGCAAGGCGTGTGAAGACAGCCAGATTGCCCCCACCCTTCTTGCCGAACAGGTGACGCAGATAGTTGCCCAGCGAGCGCCGGGCAAGCAGTTCTCTGCCGCCCGACTTTTCCAGGTAGCTGTAAATTCGCGCCTCTGCAGCGCAGAAAATCTCACAGCCCGCCGCTTTCGCCCGCAGGGAGAAGTCATAGTCGGCGCCGTAATGGGGGAGCCCCTGGGCGTCAAATAATCCAATCTTGCGGAAGACGCGAGCGGGCACCAGCAGGCCGCGGCCGGGCAGGTGGGAAACCTCCAGCAGTCCCCGGCCGGCCGGCCGGGGCGGGTCGTCCAGGTGGGCTGATTTCCAGTCTATGCACGCACCCTTGTGGATCAGTTTACCGCTGGCGATATCGCAGGCGGCGCAGCCCAGCAGCGCCCGGGGATGGGAGGCGGCAGCCTCCATGAGTCTCTCCAGGCAATCGGGCGCGCACTCCAAATCGTCGTTAAGCGTCATCACTTCGGTGGCGCCGCGTTGCAGGGCGTGAAGCACTCCCAGGTTGGTGGCGCGCGTCCACCACAGGTCGCCAGAACCGCGGATGAGATGCACCTGGGGGAAGCTCTCCTGGATCGCCTCCGAAGTACCATCCGTGGACCCGTCATCCACCACCACCACAGAAAAATTTCCAAAACTCTGCCGGGCAAGCGAAGCGAGGCAGGCAAGAGTCAGGGGCTTGCGGTTGTGCACCGGAATCACAATCCAGGTTGTGGATGACGCCTTCATCCTCGTGTGGGTTTAAACAGAGTTGCCAATCAGGATGAGATCTGTGCTTGCGCCATGGCGGGAGCGGGCTGTAGACCATCGGCCGCCATCTCTGCTTGCCAACTGTATTGCCCGCAGCCGGCAGCCCCCAGGATGCGCGCGGCGGCCCGAAAGCCCTCCCGCACCGCGTAGTTGGTGCCCCGGTCCTCGGGATAAATCTGAGCCATGCTCGCCAGGTCAACCCCCTGGAGCGGGGTAGCGGCCGAAGGAAGGAGAGAGCTGTAGTGCCGTTCCACGATGGGCTGCGCGTATTGGGCGCGCCAAACCCGGCTGTCCAGCACCCAATCAGTGGAGAACTGGGGAAACATGCGCTGCAGAGCCGCCACGCTGAAACGCACCACCTCGCTGTCGCTCATCCCGTACAAGGACGCACTTGGGGGGAGATACTTGGAAAGATAGACGATGTGCCGCCCGTCATAGGAGGCGGGAGGCTCGAAATTCGTGTGCTCGATGACGGCGACAAAGGGAAACGACAGATCATTAACGTTGAGCCAGTAGAAGGGGGAGATGCTGCGCTGCAGGACGAGGACTACACACAGGTTGGACAAGTAGCCGATGCGCTCCAGCGACGCCGTATACTCGGCCGCGACATGCGGCTCCAGCAGGCGAGCCGCGATGGGCAAAGGAGTCGTAAGCAGCACATGCTGGGCAGTCACTGTGCCCTTCGCCGTGTCTACCCCTTCGACCACCCCGCGCCGCACCCGCAAAGCCGTGACCGGGAAATTGCACAGCACCCTTCCGCCAGCGCCCTCTATGGCTTGGATCAGGTGATCCACCAGCGCGGCAAAGCCGCCGCGATAATAAGCCAGCATCTCCCGCCCATGTTGGCCGCGGCTGCCGCCGCGCAGCTTGAGCTTGTTCCAGAACCAAACGGCGGAAATGCTTTCCGCGTACTCGCCGAACTTGCCTACCAGCAGCGGCTCCCACACCACGCGATAGACGCGCTCACCGCACACCTGCTGCAGCCATTCGCGGGCGGTAACGTTCTCCAGAGCCCGCCAGTCGCGCACCCGCCGCGACAACAATGCGGTCATTCCGAGTCGAAAGCGGTCGGACAAACTCAAAGGCGAGAAGCGCAGTACATCGAGCGGACTGGCCAGCTTGAAGAACTTTCCTTCAAAATAAAGG
>DASYWT010000382.1:0-18272 GCA_035935775.1 Terriglobales bacterium | reverse complement strand
GGGCGCATGATCCTCCCCGCCAATATCAACCACCCCGAACTGGAGCCCATGGCCATCGGCGTGGCCTCGAAATGCAAGATCAACGCCAACATCGGCAACTCCGCTGTCACCTCCAACATTGATGAGGAGCTGCGCAAGCTGCACACCGCGGTGCACTTCGGCTCGGACACGGTGATGGACCTCTCCACCGGTGGCGACATTCCCGAGATCCGCGAGGCCATCCTGCGCCATTCGCCTGTGCCCATCGGCACCGTGCCGATTTACGAAGCCGTGAACCGAGTGAAGCGCATTGAAGACCTGAGTGCGGAGGTGATGCTGGAGGTCATTGAAGAGCAGGCGGAGCAGGGCGTGGACTACATGACCATCCACGCCGGCGTGCTCATTCAGTACCTGCCGCTGGTACATAAGCGCATTACCGGCATTGTTAGCCGGGGCGGCGCCATCCTGGCGCAGTGGATGGCCCACCATCGCCAGCAGAATTTTCTCTACGAGCGCTTCGACGACATCTGCAAGATTTTCAAGAAGCACGACGTTTCATTTTCACTGGGCGATGGCCTGCGGCCCGGCTGCCTGGCCGACGCCAGTGACGAGGCGCAATTCGCCGAACTGCGCACCTTAGGCGAACTGACCAAAAAGGCCTGGGAGCACGACGTGCAGGTGATGATCGAGGGGCCCGGCCATGTGCCCATGCACAAAATCAAGGAGCAGGTGGACAAGGAAGTGGAGTACTGCTTCGCCGCGCCCTTCTACACCCTGGGGCCGCTGGTCACCGACATCGCGCCGGGCTACGACCACATCACCTCCGCCATCGGCGCGGCCATGATCGGCTGGTACGGCGCTTCCATGCTGTGCTACGTAACCCCCAAGGAGCACCTCGGCCTGCCCAACGAAAAGGATGTGAAGGACGGCATCATCGCTTACAAGATCGCCGCGCACGCCGCGGACGTGGCCCGCGACCGGCCAGGAGCGCGCGACCGCGACGACGCCATCAGCTTTGCCCGCTACACCTTCGACTGGGACAAGCAGTTCGCGCTCTCCCTGGACCCGCAGACCGCGCGCTCCATGCACGACGAGACGCTGGCCGACGATTACTACAAGAGCGCGGCCTATTGCTCCATGTGCGGGCCCAAGTTCTGTTCCATGAACTACTCGTCCAAGGTGGATGAGTACAACAAGGAAGTCCACGGGCTGGAGAAGACCGACTACTCCGCGCTGGTGGAGAAGTTCGTGGCGGAAAAGAAAGCATCCTAGAGCGAAAGGCGGCACCCGCCCAGACAGGCCCGGGCGCTTGTTCCTCCCACAGGGCACCTCTTCTTCCCTTAGGAAGAGAGTCATTCCATATCTGAAATTTGCTTGACGCCGGGGGTGCTGGCGCTGATGGGAACGGTGGTGGCCGGATGGGTCGCGATGCGCCTGCGATGTTCGTTGAAATGGCGCACGGTTACATCATCCGCCACGTAATCAACTTCATGTCCGTCCACCTGTACGCGGCGGAAATCGCTGCGGAAACTGTGTCTTCCGGGAAGGGGAGCAGCCTCCGGAAGCGCTTCCGCGGTGGTTTGCGTAAGAGGCATCGCAACCCGCGCGGCGGCAGGAATAACCGCCGGCCCGAAGGGCACTTTTTGTTCTACGGCGTTTGAGCGCTGCAGCACCGAAAGCGGAAGTGGAGATGCCGGGCGGCGGTGAGCGTATCCCACCAGCACCGCCATGAGCAGCACGCTGGTGACCCCTGCCAGCGCCATTGCCGGCCGCAGTTGATCCCTTCTGGGCCTGCTGAATCGCACAACCGGTATTGTCTCGGCTGCGAACGACTCCGCCGGCACGGCCTGAAATTCCACCGGCACGGCTTCACCCTCAGGAGTTGCGGCCGCCTCCAGGGCTTGCGCTGCTTGCTCCGCGGCACGGCGACGCAGGATCTGTTCCACAAACCAGCCGCGGCGGATGGCCTCTTCCCGCTCCGCCTGGCGCTGAAGTTCCTCATCTTCTGCCTGGCGGGGAAGGATGGCCTGCTGCTCCGCTAACGCGACTTCTTCCCACTGTTCCAGTTGCGGTTCAGGCGGCGAGACCGCGACCGGCGGTTGCTCGGCGGCGCGCGCCGCTGCCAGTTCCCGCGCTTCTTGTTCCCGCCGTTCGCGCTCAAACCGCAACGCCATCTGCCGTTGCCGCGCCTGCTCCTGCGCCAATTCCTCCTGCTGCATTTGTCTGATTTCGCGCAACAGGGCGCGTACCGCCAGCCATTGCCGCAACGATTCCCGGGCCCGGCCCAGCCAATTGAGTTCTTCTTCCGGTACAGTCCCGATGGAATGTTCTTTGTGGGTCCCGGAGCCATTGGAACCCGCCGCCTTAGCTGCCGCGTTGCCGGCCCGGACGATAGCCGCATCTACCTCCAACCCGGCGCTGTCGAATTCCTGCGACGTGCCAGCCGGAGCTGGCGAAAGCGGCTCAGGCTTGGGAGTAACCGGCGTTTCGGAGCTCGCCAGTTTCTCGACCTGCTCTTCTGGAAACAAGGCGCCCGGAGCGACAACAATCTCACTGTCCGGTTGCTGACTCAATTGCGCGATCTGCTGCCAGGCTTCTTCCGGGGTGCAGAGTTCCAGGTTGACTTCCAGGTCCACGGCCGTGTCGTAAGAACGTCCCGGTTGGGCAATTTCCACAGTGTCGTAAAGAGGCCGCAAATAGTCCGCAAACCTGAGCGCATCTTCGAAGCTGGAAGAAATGATTCGGGCGACTGGCATGCGCTCTCCTCGAGCTGGTCTGGAGATAGACGGCTACCTACGTACGAGGCACACTGTTTAGACGCGTGGCGAGGGTAGCCGGTGGCCAGACCGGTCATAAATAATTCATTCGACAGCCGGCCAGGAGACTCTAGTTTAGCTCTTCCCGGAAGCCTCACGGTGCAGCAGCTTAAAATTTTTTGTTCAACGGAAACTCTCAAGCATTTTCGCTGCCAGATTGATGGCGTTGGTGAGTTCCATCAACTCCTGCTGCGCGCGCTGGCGGTCGCCCGCATCCAGGGCCTCGTTTACCCCGGGAATCACCACTGCGGCGTAGCCCGTATAAACCCCGGGGGCATAGATGGCATGGCGGTACCAGGGGCGATTGGGCAGTCCCCGGGGCAGGAGAAGGGCGCGCTCAGCGCCAAGCAGGAGTTTGTTCAGTTCTTTTTCACGGCCCTGTGCATTTTTTTGCGCTTTACTTACAGAACTTCCAGCCGCCTCCAGGCGGGCAGCAGCCGCGAGGGCCGGGGCGAAGTCCGGCGCATCCTTGCCAAAGCGGGTTCCGGCCCTGGCCTGAGCCGCCTTCAGGTAAGCCCCGATCTCCTTCCCATACTGGGGGTAGTCGTACGGCAGAACATCCGCATCCGCCAGCCGCAGCATTTCCAAACCGTAAACGCGCGCCATCTCCTGTTCGTAGGCAAAGGTGGGGTCAGTGAATTTCTTGAAGTACTCAAAATCATCAAAAGTCGAGTGATACACGCCGTAAGGGCCGCTGGAGCCGATATCTACCGAAGGCACACCCAGATGCTGCAGGAACGCGGTGTAATCGGAGCCGCTGCCCAGATCCCCGACCGGCGGGTCCGATGTTTCCACCTCCGGGGGACGGTTCTGGGAGCCGCTCAAGTCGGCCGCGCTGGGCTGCTGGGTTGGCCCGGCGCGCTTTTCGGGCGCCTTGCGCCAGACCTCGTAAACCGTTCCTCCCTTGGGACTGGGCACGGCCATGGTCACGTCCCGGATGAACTGTTTCAGGCTGGGAACCGCCGAGGCTCCGAAATTCGACCCGGAAACCGCTACATCCACATTCAGGTAGGCGGCTGCCTGGGCCAGTTCAGGGGCGTGTTGCTCCGCCCATTCCGTAGAGCCGATCAGGCCCTGCTCTTCCCCATCCCAACTGCCCAGCACAATGGTGCGCTTGGGCTTCCAGCCCGAGTGCAGCAATTCGCCCAGCCCCCGCGCTGCTTCCAGCAGCGCGGTGGTGCCGCTGTTGGGATCCACCGCCCCATACACCCAGGCGTCGCGGTGATTGCCTGCCACCACCCACTGTTCCGGCTGCTCGCTGCCGGGAATGGTTCCGATCACGTCCCAAATGGTGCGGTATTGGTAATCCTGCTGCAGATGGAGTCGGACGCGCACTGGTCCCGGTCCCACGTGATAGGTGAAGGGCAGGGCGCCTTGCCAGTCACGCGGTGAGACCGCCCCGGCCAGGTGCGCCAGGATGGGCTCAGCGTCGCCATAAGAAAGGGGCGTGGTGGGAATGCGGGGCAGGGCGGCCGACTTGCCCGGGGGAATGCGCTGCGAGTCGGGCAGCCCGGCATCGGAGGCAACACCCGGCGTGGTCGGATCGCCGGCAAACTCGAACATGTAACCGATGGAGCCGCGCTGCACGCCTGTGGGCGGCCGCCACGGGCCCTCGGGATAGACGTCGCCTTTGAAGTAGCCGTCGTCCATGGGGTCGGAATAGATGATCAGCCCGGCAGCGCCGTGTTCCTGCGCGACGTACGCCTTCACCCCGCGAAAGTTCTGGCCGTAGCGCGCGATCACAATCTTGCCGCGCACGTCCACGTGCAGCTCTCGTAACTTGTCGAAGTCTTCCGGACGGGCGTAGTTCGCATACACGACATCGGCTTCCACATCCCCTGAAGGCGAATACTCGCTGAAGGGCGTGACCACGCGGGGATCGTTCTGAAAGCGGTCGTCAGAAACATGCTCGCGGGATGGCCCGTGCGTCTTGACCCCCTCCGGCGCAACCACGTCCACACTTATCTCCCGCGGATAATTCATCCACACTTTGTATTCGACGATTTCGGTTTGGAGGCCGTCCTGACGCAATTGCTGAGCAACGTAGTCGGCGGTCTGTTTGTCTTCGGGTGTGCCCGCCATGTGCGGCGCTGCGGTCAAGGTGCGGAGGTGCTCTTCCGCCTGCCCGGAGTCGGGCACCGCGAGGAACAGCTTTTCCCACTTTTCTTCCTGCGCGGCATCATAAAAGCCGGTAATGGAAGCGGTGGAGGCTCTCGGCCTCGCCGCCTCGGCCCTGTCTCGTTCCTCGCTGGCTCCAATAATCAGAAAAGCTGTGGTCAGAATCAGGACGATCGTGGCCCGCCGCTGCATGCTCGCTCCCCGCGCCAGTCGCGCAAAAGGAAGAAGCTTACACCAGGGGCGCGCCGGGATGGGAACCGCGGCCACAAATTTCACTGGATTACAGTGGCGCTTGTATGCACAATACACAGACCAAAATGCCCCTTCTTCCCCGGGCGTGGACGAGGCTCTTTGATGTTTTGTCGTAACTGCGGACTTGACCTTCCTGACGATTCCAAGTTTTGCGTTCGCTGTGGCAAGCCATGCCTGGCGCCACCTCCTCCCCGCAGCCCACTCTCTCCGCGCGCCCGGCGGTGGCTTCACTTTCTCCTGTTTTGCGTGGCTATCGCTCCTCTGACTGCGAGTGTCGTGTCCGCCTACCGTCACTTCGGCCAACTGTATTCCTCCTTCATTTACCGCGATGCTCTGGAGCACGCCTCCCGTTCCGCGGAGGTCACCGCGGCGCTGGGCGGTTCCATTCGGGGCACTGGCATTGTCCTGGGTTACCTCAATTCGCGTGGTGACGGCGGTTCGGGCTTTTTTGTGACTCCCATCCTCGGACGCAATGGCGTGGGCATGCTGAAGGCGGATGTCTACCGCAGCGCCGGAGCGTGGCATTATTCGTCGCTCGCTGCCATGGTGCCCTATAGGAGTAATGCTATTGATCTGCTCGTGGCGCCCGCCTACCACACGGCTGATCTGCAGGCCCGTGGGCGCGTTTACCTGCTTACATTCGGAACACCGGCCAATCTTTCTCTCAAGGATCTGGCTGATTACAGCGAACAGAAGCTGGGAGTCGCGCCGACCCTGTTGCCTTCTCTGCCCCTGGACGAGTCAGTGATTGATGTCCATCGCGATCAGGCGGTAACGGAAGAAATCCTGGAAACCATGAAACACAAAATCCCGGCGGCAGCGGAACCCAACGCCATTGTGATCGCAGTTACCGACCGCGACATGTACGCCAGGGATTGGTCTTACGCATTCAATTACTGGCAGGACAACCTGGCGGTGATTTCCAGCGCCCGCCTCGATCCCAAGTTCTACGGCTATCCCTCCAGTTCGCAGTTGCGCGACCTGCGCTTGCGCAAATTGCTGGCGCGCGACATTGGCAGACTCTATTTCCACCTGCCCGAAAGCGTGGATCCGAGCAGCCTCCTCTATTGGGACTACTCTGGGATAGGCGACGTGGATAACATGCGTGAGAGCTTTCGCGGCCTGGAATCGCGCGGAACGGTGACGCTCTACCCCGCAACTGCTCCGGTTCCGCCCCTGCAACCCCTGGTCCGCAAGCAGGTGGCTGCTGTCCAGCCGACGACGTCCGAATATCCCTGCCTGGTGGTGGAAGCGGCGTCGGAGTCCAGCAAACAGTTCCGAGGAGAAGCTTCCACCTGCGCGCCCCACCTCACCGACAGCGCGCCCGTGGAGCGCTACGAGGTGGACCTGCGTTCGGGGTGGTTTGTGCTGCGCCAGACAGATCTGTTCCTGCCGGACACGTTTCCCCTTGCCTTGACCCGCACTTACTCTTCCTGGGACACAGGTTTCCGTTCCTTCGGTGTCGGCACCAACCACCCTTACGACATCGGTCCTTACGGCCGGCGCAATCCCTACACCTATCTCAACCTGATGCTGGCGGACGGAACCACGATTGATTACCCGCGCGTTTCCGAGGGCACCGGCTACCGCGATGCTCTCTATGAGCACAGCAGCACCTCAGGAGCTTTCTACGGCTCCCGAATTCGCTGGAACGGCGACGGCTGGGATTTGATTCTCCCCGACGGCAGCCTAGACCGTTTTCCGGAAGCGTATTGGGCGCATAACACGCAGCAGGGGGCGCTGGTGGGAATGCGTGATGCGCGTGGCGACGAGCTAAAGTTTGAACGCGATGGCTCCCGCCATCTTCTGCGCCTCAGTTCGCCGCACGGCCGGGAGATACGCTTTGCCTACGACGAAGGCGATCGCATTATCTCCGCCTCCGACAATGCCGGCCAGCGGATGGAATACTCCTACGATGACGGCAGCAGGCTGCGGCAGGTGCTGCGCAATGGCAAATTGTTTCGTAAATACTCTTACGACTACAACCGGCTGCTTAGCATCGAGGACGGCGACGGACACGAATTGCTGGTCAACCAGTACTACGACAACTACCGGCTTAAACAGCTTTCCTTGGCTGACGGCTCAACCTGGCGCTTTAGTTACGCTTATGACAAAAAATACAACCTCACCGCCGCCGAAATGATTGATCCCGCCGGTCACCACCGGCGAATCCCGGTAACGGTGACCCGCCAAGAGAAGGAAGAAGAGTAAGCCGGTCGAAGATCGGAACCAGCAACTGCGATGCGAACTATTTCATCTTTTCCAGCACGCCGAACAGTTCCGCCATCTCTGGCAGCTGCTCGATGGAATAGACCTTGCTGAAGGCGACCTTGCCGTTCTTATCCACCACGAATAGGGCGCGCTCGCTGATGCCGGCAAACTCACCCTGGTCGCGGAAGACGCCGAATTTCTGCGCCACCTCGCCGTGCGGCCAGTAATCGGCTGCCAGGGCATATTCCAGCGGCCCGATCTCTTTCTCCCACGCCGCTGTGCTGTAGATAGAGTCCACGCTAATGCCCACGACCTGGGCATCGTGGGCGGCGAACTTCGCGAGCTCCGCGTTGTAGGCCGCCATCTGCTTGGCTCAAACCGGGGTCCAGTTCAGGGGGTGAAAGGCGATCACAACATTTTGCTTTCCGCGTTGATCCCGCAGCCTGAACCTTTGCTTGACGCCGCCGATCAGCGCCGGCACATCGAAATCAGGCGCCGAATCTCCCACCTTAAGCGCAACCATGCCGTCCTCCTCCACCCATATGTATCACACGCTCCACGGCCGGAGGCAAATCGCCTTCCTGCGGAAGGCGCCGCGGGCGAGGGCGCCCGCGCCACAAACGAGCATCGGTAGAGACGTAACTTGTTACGTCTCCTGAGACATTGCAAGCAACGTCTCTACCGAAGTGCATCAGGCAGTGAAAAATCCCGCACGCAACGGTGCACGCGAGATTCTTCGGCCCTGAAGGGCCTCGGAATGACGCCTTCCTGCGGAAGGCGCCGCGGGCGGAGGCGCCCGCGCCACAAACGAGCATCGTAGAGACGTAACTGGTTACGTCTCGTCGCTGCGAATAGTATCTCGCAAGTGCCACATCAACCCGGGGAAAAGACAGCACGAGTAATCAATCCCCGACGGCTTCCAGTTGTTGGGGCGGGCGCACGCTCTCCCGCAGGTGCTCGAGCAGAGCCCGGTGGGCGCGCGTGGGAAAATGCTGCCTCAATTGCACAATGCCTACCTTGCGGCAGGCACTCTCGTCCGCAACACGCACGAACTTGCATCCTTTGCGCGGCTCCACTGCCATGGCCGGAACCAGCGAGACTCCCATGCCGGTGGCCACCATGGCCAGGATGGTGGCGAACTGGCCGCTTTCGAAAACCACGTTGGGCTGCAGGCGGGCGCGGCGGCAGGCGGCGATGGTATTGTCACGGAAGCAGTGCCCCTCTTTCAGCAGCAGGAAGCGCTCGCCTTCAACCTGCTTGAGCGAAACCGCGGGCTGAGCCGCCAGGCGGTGGCGCTGCGGCAACACTACATAGAGCGGCTCGCGCAGCAGTTCTTCACAGACCAGGCCTTCGCCCGCCACCGGCAGCGCCGCCAGCGCCAGGTCAATGCGGCCTTCGTGCAATCCCTGCAGCAGCACCGCGGTAATCTCTTCCACCACGCTCACCTGCACCTCGGGATATTTCAGGGCGAAGCTGGTGAGGCGTTCAGGCAGGAAGTAAGGGGCCAGCGTGGGGATGGCGCCCACCACCACAGTTCCCTTCTCCAGGCCGGCCATTTCCTGGATTTCGAGCTTGGCTGCGCCCAGTTGCCGGAGGATGGCTTCGGCGCGGGGCAGGAAGGCTTGCCCGAACTGGGTCAAGCGGGCGGTGCGCCCCAGGCGATCGAAAAGTTTGGCGCCCAGTTCATCTTCCAGTTTCAGGATTTGTTGGGAAAGCGAAGGCTGAGCGACATGTTCGTGCTCGGCGGCGCGGGTGAAATTTCCCGTGCGGGCGACGGCGCAGAAATATTTGAGCTGGTGAACTTGCATAAAAATCCTGAATTCGTCGTTGCACCTATTTGCAGTCGGAAGCGTGAGAGTTCAGTCGTCCCTGCGGGACTCCTTGTCTTCCCGACATGATTCCCGCCAGTGAACCGGCGGGCCACTTTCATTTCGCCCCGCTGGGGCGAGGCGCATGCCCACTCAGAGGCGGCATGTCCACTCAAGAGTGCTCACCATGCAAAAGCGACGGTCCGGAGGACCAGAATGAAAGTAGCCCGCCACTTTCAGTGGCGGGTCGTTGCCCGGAACGTTCAACAGTCCCGTCGGGACGGCTGAACCTCGCGCATTTATCGTGACAAAGGCCGTTTTCGTTGTAAGACCGGCTATCGGCAAAAACTATCACAACTATAGAATCCATATCTTAGACCTCTGCCGGACCTCTGCGCTAGACTGCCAGCGAGGAGGAAATATGCCGGAAAAGCAAGACAAAATGTCCGTCAAGCACGGCGATATCAGCCAGCGCGTCGGGGTGGAGGTGATCCGCAACCGCGGCGTGGACGTGGACAAGCTGATCAAGATGCTGATCGCCAATGCGGGCGCCGAATTTGCCAGCACTTACTACTACTACACCATTCTCCGCATGCACCTGGCTGGTCACGAAGACTACAAGGAGATCTGCGAGGACGCGCGCCTGGAAGACCGCGCTCACTGGGAGCTGATCGTGCCCCGCATCTACGAGCTGGGCGGCGAACTGCCCAACGATCTGAAGGCCTTCCACGACGGCGCCGGCTGTGCCGCGGCCAAATTGCCTGATCCTCCCACCGCCACCAACATCCTGACCCTGCTGCTGGAGTCGGAACGCTGCGCTATTCGGAGCTGGCAGGCGGTGTGCGACATGACCTTCGGCAAAGATCCCCGCACCTACGACATGGCCGCGCGCATCCTCAACGAGGAAATCGAGCACGAGGCCTGGTTTATCGAGCTGCTGGGCTGGGAGCGCGACAAGAAGAGTATCCCCTCCGGCCATTTCCGTCGCGGCGAGCCGGGCGAGGCTCCCTACAGCAAGAACAGCCGCTTCTACATCGGTTCCTAGTTCACTTCGTTCCTGTCCGGCCAAAGGCTGTCACTGGCCGGGCAGGAACACTACTCTCTTTTAGAATGGACCGGTGGACGAGCAATCCCAGGCATCTTCGCGAGTGTTCCGCGTCACGCTGCTGACGCCGCGGGGCGAGCATTCCATTGTGGTTACGCCCGACCAGCATCTGTGGGACGCTGCCCAGGCCGCCGGGATTATCCTGCCCGCCCTCTGTCACCAGGGACGCTGCCTCACCTGCGCCGGGCGTCTGGAAGGGCCGGGCGAGGTGGACCAGTCGGACTCCGACGCCTATTTTCCCCAGGACCGTGAAGCTGGCTTTGTTCTGTTATGCACCGGAAAGGCCCGCTCTGACTTGCGCATTCGCACCCATCAGCAGCACGAAATGCGGGCCTATCGCCGGAGCCTGGGTCTGCCGGCGCCATATTCGTAAAAGCAGGAGGCAGTCGTCAGGGGCAGGAGCCGGCAAGGGCGGGCGCAGTGGTCAGAAAACAGGGGATGGCTCAGAGGCGGCAAGCGATGACTTGTGACCGGGCATCGTGCGGCGTTGTTGACTACCGACTCCCGACTACTGATTCCCGCTCTGAACCTTGCGCCGCTTCCTTACGTACAACAACCTGCTACCCTTTTTGCGCCCCGCGCGTCGGAGACATTATGAAAAGGATCGCCGTTCTGCTCTCAGCCTGCCTGGTCACATTGGCGGGAGCGCAACAACTGCCCCGCACCGTGCTGCCGGAAAACTACCAGCTCACCCTTTCGCCCAACTTCCAAACCGACAAATTCGACGGCGAAGAAATCATTGGTGTGCGGGTGGCGCAGCCCACTGCCTCCATCACGCTGAACGCGGCCGAAATCACCTTTGGCGAGACCACGGTCGCGCAGAACGGGAGCACGCAAACCGCGCAAGTCACCACCGACGCCAAAGCGGAAACTGCCACGCTCACCGTCCCGCAAACGCTGGCTGCTGGGCCGGCGACCGTTCAGATCCACTACACGGGAATTCTGAACAACGAACTGCGGGGCTTTTATCTCAGCCAGGTCGGCAAGCGCAATTACGCGGTCACGCAGTTCGAGCCAGCGGACGCCCGCCGCGCCTTCCCCTCCTTCGACCAGCCCGACATGAAAGCCACCTTTGACCTGACCGCGGTTGTACCCAAAGGCGATATGGCTATCTCCAATGGCAAGGTGTTGTCTGACACTCCCGGGCCGGGCCCGGACCAGCACACGGTGAAGTTCTCGGCTACGCCCAAGATGTCCTCTTACCTGGTGGCGCTGGTGGTGGGCGATCTGCAGTGCGAAGCGGGCGAAGCTGACGGCATTCCGGTTCGCGTTTGCGGAACGCCGGAGCAGAAGGGGCGCGGGCACTTTGCCCTGCAGGCCGCCGAATATTCCCTCAGTTTTTACGACCACTACTTCGGCATCAAGTATCCCTACGGCAAGCTGGACATCATCGGCGTGCCGGACTTTTCCGCCGGCGCCATGGAAAACACCGCCTGCATCATCGGGCGCGACCTTCTCTATTTCGTGGATCCCAAGAGCTCTTCCTATTTCCTGCAGAAGGTGGTGGCGCAGGACGGCGTGGCCCATGAGATGGCCCACCAGTGGTTCGGTGACCTGGTCACGATGAAATGGTGGGATGACTCCTGGCTCAACGAAGGGTTCGCCACCTGGATGTCGGCCAAGCCCATCAGCGCGTGGAAACCGGAATGGAACCTGGCCACTGACAACGTGCAGTCGGCAGCAGCCGCGATGGCGGTGGACTCGCTGAACTCAACCCGCCCAATCCATCAGCCGGTGAATTCGCCCGCAGAATTTCTCGAACTTGCCGACGTCATTGACTATAACAAGAGCGCGGCCGTGCTGAGTATGGTTGAGGGTTATGTCGGGACTGACGTCTTTCGCAAGGGCGTGAATGCCTACCTGGCCAAGTATGCCTACGGCAACGCTACCGCCCCGGACTTCTGGAACGCGATTGCCGCCGCCAGCAAAAAGCCGGCGGACAAGATCATGTCCACTTTTGTCATGCAGCCGGGCGTGCCCCTGGTTTCCGTCAACGCCTCCTGCGCGAATGGCAAAACCAAGGTCGAACTCAGCCAGACCCGCTATTTCTACAATCGCGAACTGCTGAATGCCGGCGGCAAAGAGCTGTGGGAAATTCCCGTCTGCCTGAAATCAGGCAATCGCGAAAAATGCGAGTTGCTGACCGGCAAGTCGCAGACGGTTGAACTGAATGGCTGCGGCCCGGTGTACGCCAACGCGGGCGCACGCGGCTACTATCGTTCCGGCTACGACACAGAGAACCTGCACAAACTGGCCGCCACCGCCGAGCAAAACCTCTCCCCGCCCGAACGCGTTCAGCTTCTGGAAGACGCCTGGGCCCAGGTGCGCGTGGACCACGCCCGCATCGGCGATTTTCTAGCGCTCGCAGAAGCGCTCAAGAACGACCCCATTCGCGCCGTCACCGACGGCCTGGCCCAGGAACTGGAGTACATTGACCGAAACCTGACCACCGGCGCCGACCGCGCTCAGTACCAGGCCTGGGTACGGCAGACCTTTGGCCCTGTAGGCGAACAACTGGGCTGGACGCCCAAGCCCAACGACAGCGAAGAGCAGCGGGCACGCCGCGCTGACCTGCTCGGGTTGGTGGGTGGCGTAGGCCACGACCCCAAGGTGCTCGAATTCTCTCGCCAGCTCACGGAAAAAGCGCTGCGCGGCGAAGCAGTGGATCCCACCCTGATTTACCCTGCCTTACAAATTGCCACCCGCGACGGCGGCGCTGCCCTCTACGATGCCATCCAAAAGCGCGCCCAGAGCGCCACTTCACCCGAGGATTCTTTCCGCTACCTGCAGGCGCTGGGCAATTTCCATACCCCGGCCCTGGTCGAGCGAAGCCTGGAGTACGCCGTTTCTCCCCAAGTGCGTTCACAGGACGCGCCCTTCCTCATCGGCCGGCTTGTGGGGAGCAACGAGACCCAGGACCAGGGCTGGGATTGGATCCGCCAGCACTGGCCGCAGGTGGAAGCCAAGCTCACCAACTTTTCCACTGGCGCTGTGGTGGACAGCGCCGGTACATTCTGCGACGCCACCCACAAACAGCAAGTGCAGGACTTCTTCACCCAGCATCCCATTCCCACCGCCCAGCGCACCCTGCGTCAGTCGCTGGAATTCATCGGCAACTGCATAGACCTGAAAGCCCAGCAGGAGCCCAATCTTGCCTCCTGGCTGCAGCAGCAGGGCGGGGTCAAAGAGGCACAGTAGCTGTTATTCGCGATTTTCGATTGATAACTGCACCCGGGGAATAGTTCCCGCAGGCTGCGAAGGCGCTCAAGCCACTTTGGGGGCAGCTTCATCTTTCGGCTTTTCGCCTGTTGTGTCCGCTGCCAGCAACTTATCCGCCAGCAGAATGTACCTTTGCATGTCGGCGGCCGTCTCCTGGGTAAGCCTCTCCTGCACTTCGAAGCCGTCGGCCAGAGGCGCAATCAGCGCAACACTGGCCTGAATCTCGCGGGCGTGAAATGGGGGCAGCATAGAAGGGGTGCTGTCGTCACTGATTTTCATTTCGCCTCCCCCGACGAACAAAGCCGCCTTTGAAATGTGATGACAGGCTCTTTCGAGCAGGGTTGCCTTCTGCTATCTGTTGGTATCCTTCGCTATTTGGCTGAGGGTGCGGCAAGAAACGCCAGAAAAGACGTCGTTTCAGTCGTTGTCGCCGCAGGTGGGTGGCGCCGCCTGCTTGAGCGCGGCGTCGGCCAGGGACAAATAATTCTGAATGAAGGTGTCCTCATCGTCTTGAGGACCGTTGCGGCAGGATGAGACCAGGATGCGAGTTATTGGAATCGGGCGATACTCCAGTTGCAAAACAATTGCTGTGGTCTTAACTTTCCGTCTGCGCACGCATTGCTCCGGGACAGGTTCGGCCAGTTGTCATCAACGATGACAGGTATGGCCGCCAGGTTGCCCGCTAACCAAGTCGTTGGAGTGCCGTGCCGGAGTGCCGCGCTATGGCTGCCGTGGGCAGTGGTGGATTGAAGCAGTCAAGTAAACGAGCGGCGAATTCCCGCGGACAGGTAAGCTGGACTGGGCAGCGCTAACGCCGTCCTTCGCCGGCGGCGGCCAGGGTTCGCTCCCGCGTCTTTTCTGATTCCGGTTGATGTCGGGCCTCGAGATCCTGCGGCTGCTCCATCGCTGCTTCCCGCGCCTTACGCACCAGGAAGGCGCCTGGACCGTGCAAATATCTGGCCACGCGTTCGGCCACCCGCTTCAGCAAAACGCGATCCGCGCCGGTCAGCCGCTTGCCGCGCTCGCTTTGCACCTCAATAGCGCCGAAGACGTGCTGCCCCAGCCCAATGGGGAACACCGCCCGCTTCTGCGATGCCGCACGCGAAGCCGGCTTTCCCCCGTCGGCAGCAGGGGACGGTCTCTCACCCGCCACCAGATAAATTCCAATCCACGAGTAGTGGCGCCCTTCGCCGAGGATTTCGGCGACTTCGTCCAAAGGCGTTGCGTTTAGCGAACGGGCTCGGCGCAAAAGCGCCCCTTCGATACTGGCTTCGAGGTCACGCGGCGTACGGTAGGTTTTCACGGCGGTTCCCTGGATAGGAATTTGGGGGATCAGAGGAAGTCTAACCGCCACTCTGCCGCTGGTCAACGACCCCGCTAGTTCAGTCGGCAGGAACGGGCGAAGTGTGGGGTTGCAGGGGCTTGCGTTCCCTGACTTGGTCCTCGGCGACGACCGGATGGGGTTGCAGCCAAGCGCGGATCTGAGGCATCGCCGCCCGGGCCGCGGCTTCGCCGGCGCGAATCAGTTCCGGGGCGCGCTCAAAGCTGTCGTAACCGAAGCCGGCTACATCCGGCTCAACGATCACGTCCGCCGCTCCTCTCCACAACCCGCTCATCTGCTCCTGGGCGATGGAGAAGCACTGCGAAATCACTTCGAAGACGTGCCGTGGTCCGCTGGCGTCACACCAGTGCGAGCGCAGGTAAACGCCGATCACCTTATTCGCTCCCATTTGGTGCAGGGGAACAGTGGGCACGGTATGCGCCAGCATCCCGTCCACCAGCAGCCGGCCATTGATCTGCACCGGCAGGAACATTCCCGGATAAGCACAACTGGCGCGTACCGGCTCAATCAACTGACCGGAGCGAAAGACCACGCCTTCGCCGCTGATGAAGTCGGTGGCTGTCACGGCCAGGGGTATGCGCAGCTCCTCGAAGCTGCGCACTTTGAGAGTGCGCTTCAGAAATCCGACCATGCGCTCGTTGCTGGCAAAACCGTAGCGCGAGATGGTCCAGCGGGCAAAGTCGCGGAAGCGTACCAGGGCGGCCATTTCCGCCAGCTCTGCGGCCGACATCCCGCTGCAATAGGCCGCTCCTATCACCGCGCCCACGCTGGTGCCGGCGACGCACGCGATGGGCACGTTCTCCTCTTCCAGCGCCTTCAGCACGCCGATATGCGCCAGGCCGCGCGCAAAACCGCCGCCTAAAGCCAAGCCAATTTGTGGAGTTGGAAGGTGAACGGGCGCGGATGCCGGCGGGGAAACACGGGTCAATTCGCGCTTGAAGACCTGCAACGAACGACGCAGCTTACCAAGAGTTCCCAAGTTCGACCCCAAATTCTGCCAGGCCCGGGACCGGCCTAACCTCAATTCCTTCTATGCAATTTCGATGCCAGTCGCCCAAAAAGCGCTGCATTTTAGCCCTATTACAATTCCTATAAACCCTAACTCCGGCCTGGGGTTTCGGTGACTAACTACCGTGTTTCTGATAACTTAGGGTTCTATTATGGTGCGCGAATTCTCCGCCGGCGGTGTTGTCCTGCACTGGCAGAATTCGGAGTGGGTGGTGGCCGTCATCGAACCGCGGCGCGAGGCTGCAGGTGACAAGAATCATCACTCGAAGCGTAAGGTTACTCCCGTGCTGGCCTTGCCGAAAGGCCTGGTAGACCAGGGGGAAAGAGCCGAGCAGACCGCCATTCGCGAGGTGCGGGAAGAGACCGGAGTGGAAGCTACGCTGGTCAGCAAACTGGCGGACATCAAGTACTTTTACGTGCGCACCTGGGGCGACAAGCAGCGGGTGTTCAAAATCGTAAGTTTTTTTCTCCTGTTCTACCGCTCAGGCAAGATCGGCGAGATCAGCCAGGAGATGCGCATCGAGGTGCAACGGGCGCTGTGGCTGGCACTGGACGAAGCGGCCGCACAGCTCACCTACAAGGGCGAGCGCGAAATGATAACGAAGGCGCAGGAATATCTGCAGGCGCACCCGGAACTGCAAGAAGATCGTCCCGAAGCGCGGGCACGCGAACGCGGCTGACTGTGCCATAATCGGCAAAATTATTGCGGGGTGGGACATGCGCGGGCTTCCCGGCATCGCGGCGGCAAGCAATCTTAGCGTAGCCCTGGCAACCATCGCAGTCCTGGGCTGGAACGCCACCGGGGCACATGCCGCGGCGCGCAACACCGCGCGCTTTTCCTGCCTCTGGTTCGTGGTGGCATTTGCCGCGCCCGGACTGGCCCGGCTGGTGCGTTCCCTGCCAGACGCGACACATCTGGTGTACGCCTTCGTAGGCGCGCACCTGGTGCACTTCGCGGTGGTAGCGGCGCTGATTGCCAGTTTTGAAACCGCGCATCTGGTGCAAAAACCAGGCCAATCAGCCGCGATTCTGCTGATCGGATTCTCGGTGGTTGTAGGAGCGGGGCTCAGCGCGCGGTGCGGAGGTTCGCGACTCTACACCACCATGCACCGCGTGTTGCTTTACTTACTTTTTCTAATATTCTTCCTCGCATTCGCGCACAATGCGGTGAAGCCGCTGCGACTGATGGCGGTTCCTCTCGGGCTGGCGCTCCTGCTTCGCCTTACCAGCGGCTGGACTTTTTACACGGCCCGAGTCAAGAGCCCGAACTGATTCCTGAAATATTGTGACCTGCTTCCTTACTTCCCCATCTACTGCTGGCGGGAGTGATCCGTGAGTAAAATTCTGAAAACTGTGGTGATGGTTTGCCTCGTAGCATCGGCCGCCATGGCGCAAGCGCCCAGTGGCAATATTTTTTTCGGCTATTCGTACTTGCACGCCACCGTGCCGGCTCCAGCAATCCTGCCGGACAACTCAGGAGTGGCCACCTCCGGCGCCACTAATCTGAACGGCTGGAACGCCTCTGTGGAAGCAAAGTTCCTGCCGCTGATTGGAATCGTGGCGGATTTCAGCGGCCATTACGGTTCACAAACCGTAACCGACGTGTGCGGCTTCGTCGCCGGTTGCGTTCCCGTACAGGACAGCATGAATGCCCACCTGTACAACTTTCTGGTTGGGCCTCAGCTTTCGTTCTCCATCGGCAGGGTGCGGCCTTTCGCGCATGCTTTGTTTGGCGCCGGCCACCTGAGCGAAACGACCAAGGTGCGCCCCTTCTCCTTCAGTGACACCGCGTTCGCTTACGCCCTGGGCGGAGGGATTGATTACCGTCTGCTGGGGCCGCTGCGCTGGCGGGTGCAAGGCGACTTCCTCAGCGACCGCTTCTTCAGCAACACTCAAAACAACTTCCGTTTTTCCACCGGACCGGTGCTCCATTTCTAATCACACGGATGTGTGATCCATGTACTTGCGTTTGTCATTGAACTTATGTTCCCGAAATGGAACTAAGAAAATAATTTTGAAAGATTTTTCTTGACCTGTGGGCAGCCCTTTACTACAGTTAAATCAACTTAATAGGGCGCGCACCGTTGCCATCCTCACCCCACATCTATTACGGTGCGCGCCTGACCTGTTTTTTGGAGTCTTTTACGACTTCAACCCGCTAACCCAAACGCAAACTGGAAAACTGTTTTGCCGCCAAGTAGACGAAGGAACACCACAAGCTAGTTATCTATGTTTTCAAGGGCAGGCGCGCCACTGCGCCCGTACACAGCGGCGAGGTACGCTCTAACGGACGCGCGAATTCATTCGACAGATTGCTCACGGACGGAAACCCGGCGGGAGTGATACAAAGTACAAGACATAGGGAGAGGCCTGAGGCGGAGTTCAGCCTCTTGGACCATTATGGGAAAGAATAT
>DASYWT010000381.1:0-2842 GCA_035935775.1 Terriglobales bacterium | reverse complement strand
CGCGATACTTGTGTGGACGGGCGCCCTCGCGAGCGTGCCCTGAGCAGCTGAGCGCAGCGAAGCTGTCGAACTAGGTCCGGGGGAGCGCAGCTCCCCTCTGTCTTTTCTTATCCCGCAGCCAGCGCAGCCAGGGTCTGCAGGTCAGGAACTTCCAGGTCAGGCTTGTCGGCCACCAAGCGGGTGGCGCCGGAGCCGCGGCGGCGCACTAGCACTGTTGCCAAGCCGAGGGATCTGGCGGGTACTACGTCGTGATAAACGCTCTGGCCAGCGTGCAGCACCTGTTCATTGGGTAGTCCGAGCCGCTTTAGGGCCAGGTGGAAGGGAGCATGCGAGGGCTTATAGGCTTGCGCCTGCTCCGCCGTAATCACTTCGTCAAACTTCACTTGCAGATGGGGAGCCGTACCCGCGAACAGATCGTCGTCGGTGTTGGAGATGATGGCCAGACGGAAGCGCGTCTGCAATTTCTTGAGCGCTGCGACCGTATCGGGAAACGGCCGCCAATCTTTAAATGAGTCGGGCAGCGAGCGGGCCTCGGTTTCCGACACCTGGAAGCCCAGCCGCTTGCCGAAGCCCCGCACCACTTCCTCCAGAACCTCCCGATAGCGGCGATACGGGCTTTGAGCAGCCGGCTCTAACTCAGCGTAGAGCGCCAGGATCTGCTCGTCGCGAAACTGGCTGCCATGCGCGCGCAGGACGGGTCGCAGCGCGCCGAGCAAGCCGGTTTCCCAGTCAATCAGCGTGCCGTAGCAGTCGAAAGTGAAGGCGCGGAAACGGGAGAAATCGAGCATGTGTGGCTGTTAGCGCTTGGCTCTTAGCTTTTAGCTCTTGGCTGTTAGCTCTGCCACTAGCTACTACTTGAGCGCGTGGTTTCTAAGCTAAAGGCTAAGAACCAAAGGCCAAAAGCCGATAGCCAACGGTAGGGCGGGCCGTGCGCGCTATTTCCGTACCTGCAGCGGCTGTGTCAACTTGAAGCTGAGGGTGGATTCCGCCGGCAGCACGATGTTCTTGTTGCCGGTAAAAGCGGTGCCCGCGGTGCCGGCGCCGGCGCCCGCAGCCGCGCCAATTGCCGCCCCTTTACCGCCGCCGGCCAGCCCGCCAATCAGCGCGCCCAGACCCGCCCCGCCGCCGATCATGACCGCCGAGCGCTTGCCTTTCCCCTGGACAGCCTGGCTCACTGCCGCGGTCTGTATTTCGTGTGGTGTTCCACTAACAGTAAGAGAGGTCAGGGTAACGCGCAGCACAGCTCCACCCTTGAACCTGCCCAGGGGAGCGGCCTCGACTACGGTACCCTCAGCCTCGGCGCCCGCCGGAATTACCCTCGCGCCTCCCACCACCACCGGTTCGGCCAAAGTGGCGGGAAAAGTATCGCCGCTGTTGCTGATCTTGGAGCCTACCGCCTGCCCCAGGCGCACAGTCAGCACGGTACCGGCCGGCACCACCACCGGTCTGCTTTCCGCCCGCCGCTCTAATTTAGGGGCGGGCTGAGAAGCGGTGTTGGCCGGCTGGGAAGAAGTGGATGGGGCTTCGCTGTCCGATGCCGGCTGGGGTTTGCTGCATGCGGCGAGCATCACCAGGAAGAAGCATAAGAGTAGAACCTGGTACCGGTGCGTCATAAGGACACCTCCAGCTGATATGTGGGTTTTAGCAGACCAGGTGTTGCCGCGCAAGAAAAGAGCAGGCAACCATTCTAATTGTGTGTACCTGCGATTCCCACAGGGGGACAATTGATGAGAACCTCACGGGCAGCAGCCCTTCTGGCCGCGCTTACCCTGGTGCTGACGGCGGCTACAAATCTTCAAGCTCAGGGACCATATCCACCTTCAGGAGGCGCTAGAAAACACGTGCTGTCACTCGATTTCGCGAACAACGGACAACGCGTGTCCGCCTGGGTGGGGCAGCAGATCGAGATAAGCCTTGGGACCGTCGGTCCGAGGCAATACGGCACGCCTGAAATCTCGTCCCCTGCTGTCCGGCTTGTGAGCACTGCGCTGGATTGGCCGCTGAACCCGGGTGGCGCCCGGTTTGTCTACATTTTCGAAGCTGTTGCTGTAGGAGAGGCGCGGGTGAAGGTCCCGGTCATGAATTCCGAGGAGACTTACACGAACGATATTACTTTCACTGCGATCATAAATGTCCGGCCGGCTGGCGGCAGGCAGTCCACCCGGCAGGCATTGCTGAAGCCGGACCAGGCTAACACCGCCCCCTGGCAGGGCGCATGGACCAATCTGAACAACTCCGTAGAGCAGACTTTCACGCCTTCGTTCCCCCGGCTGACCGGGGTTGAAGTGGAACTGGCGGTGGCCAACCCTGGGCCGGCCAACGCCGAGATTTCCTTAATGATCCTGAATGGCGAGGGAGTCAGTGTGGCATCGGTGTCAAAAACCGTTCAAGTTGCCGAATGCGATCACGTTCTGTTCCTCTTTCCTCGTGGCGGTTTGCCGGTTTCGCCAAGGGAGGTTTACACCATCAAGCTGAGCGGCGGCGATAACCTTTTTGGATGGAAGTACGTGGTAGGCGGCTACGTCAAGGGGGCGGCATCGTTCAATAACGGACCGCTTCTGAAGGGTGCGCGCAGCACCTTCCTGTTTCGCACCTTCGGCGCCAGTTGAACACAACCAGCATGGATCGCGCGGAGACCGGCCGATTTTCTATAGCAGCTTTAGCCCCAGTTCCAGAGTGGGATACTCCAGGCGGGGAAGCAGATCCTGCTTCATGCGTGAGTTATCAGCCACAGAAGAGGTCATGCCCGCCCGGATGATGTCGCGGTTCAGCGGAGCAGGGGCGCGAAACAGAAGGGCAAACGCTTCGCTGCCGCACGCCGCCGCGAAGAAGGTCCAGCGCG
>DASYWT010000380.1:0-13514 GCA_035935775.1 Terriglobales bacterium | reverse complement strand
TCCCGTGGTTGGTCAACGCAAATCTCCAAGTGACCGTGATACCGAGTGCCGCTTCAAGGCGGACCGACCGTCAGCAAACGTTGGAGTCCAGAGCAGAGAAGCTACGCAACCAGTTGCTCTACTTTCGACTCACCAATCGGCACCTGATCAAGAACATCGAAAATTTTGATAATTGCGGTCTCACGCCGCAAATGCGCCATTTAGCGGAAGCGCTTACGGCTGCCCTCGTTGATAATCCCGAGGTTCGGCAGGAAATCGTTCCTCTGTTGCGGCCTCAGGACGAACACGTTCGGGCAGAGCAAATCGTTGCTGTAGATTCGAACATCCTCGAAGCTCTATTAGTCTTCTGCCACGAGGGCAAGCAGCACAAGCTGCGAGTCAACGAGATTACCGACGAATCCAACAACATTCGCATCGGCCGCGGTGAAACTTTGCTTTTATCGCCCGAAGAGGTCGGCATCGCACTTAATCGCCGACTGGGCTTATTCACGAAAAGGGATGGGGTGGGCAAGCGCCTGATTCTAGACTCCGACACGCAGGCGCTGATACATGAATTGGCCTACCGTTATCAGGTTCCTTCGGCCGAGAGTGGTGAAATTCGCTGCCAGTATTGCCGGCGAGGTGGCAACACCTCAGGGACGGTGTAGGTCATGTAGGTTATGTATGTATTTACATATAAATCTTGGAGGGGGCGAATGAAAAGCAATAAGGAAACTGTTTTAGATCTAGAAACTCGTGAACGCCTGCGCAAATATGGTTGCCCGCTGGATTGGGAAGCGCTCGAATTCGACGCCCACAAGCAGGAAAAGGATACCTCCATCATCGTCGGTTACGACGCTAGCTACTTCCAATGCCGTGCAATCCCGTACAGGCCTGATGGAGGCGTGTATTATGTGTTGCAAATGCACATCACGTCGAAGGCTGCAAATCGCTATGTGATGGATTACTGCCTCACGACGGAGTGGGACGAAGGAATTTGTCTGCTGACATCTTCTTCCTTTCGCCATGAGGTTTACTACTCGATACCTCTCGCTGACCTTCAGTTTCGGGCTGATGAAGTGCTGAACGAGCGGTGCGGACCGAGGGCAGGGCGTATCGGCTCCCGTCGATTCCTGAACGGGATGCTCTTGGGGTTTGGCGTAAATCCAATTCCAAAGGGTCGGCGTGCTGCGCTGGTGCGGGTTTGGCTCTGGGACCAGTTCGATAACCAATTTTTCGGCGATGTCCCGGCAACGGTGGATCGCAGCTACATCTCGACGAAGGTTCCGTCCAGGGGCACGGGTCTGTGGGAACCAGATGAGGAGGAGGAATTGGACATATCGGAGCGCAGCCGCATCGCCTACCTCAAGGCGACAGCAATGGGAAAAGGGGAAAACGCGGTTGCGGCCACACTGTCGGACTGATAGCGTGGAGGCAGAACGTTGGTCGAGGAATCGTCTGATGCTCGCTCAAAGAAAGGCGGCCTCAGTAGCTGGGTGCGGCCATTCCACTAGCAGTAATTCCACTGCCAGAGGAGGAAATAGACAATAGTGGTTCGGTTCTCATCGGCGAACGGCCCCCTCAAAGGAACGCCCTCCTTATAGCGTTTGGGGTTTGAACCCATGCAGGATTATGAAATGATAGTCCGGAGGAGGGACCTGTCCATGCGCCAGGCGTCTCAACCTGAGATGGCAACAAGATAGCCAGCGCTTGCCTGTGAGCGTATAATCTGCCTCCATCTGGCGCGGTCTCTCCCAACTGTGACGTAGGTCAAAGCCTTACCAGCTTACCAGAGGATCATTCTTGCAGCTCTGTTTGGAACTCCAGCCAAGTCAACCGCGCCTTCTTCCTCTCTTCTGGAACAACGAATTCAGAGTTGCTCCGAACGCATTCTGGCGATGGCGTCAAAATACTGGCAGATTTCCTGCAGCGCGGCTGCCCCGTCAGCGATTTCGTTGGGGTGACAAAAGGTGAGGAGATAGTCTCTGGGATAGGAGTCCTTGAGCCGCCGCAAAGCAGCGAGGGTGGTTATGATGTTGCCGCTTAACTCCCACCAGTCAGTCACGAATTGCACCACATCTTCCGGGCAGCTCATGGCAACAAAGCCTCAGTGCCTTCGAAGCACGGAGCCGCCGACGGGTTAGCCAGGGAATGAGGGGGAGGGGAAAGGGGGAACATTGCCCGAACGACCAGCAGGACTATTGGTCGGTGGTAATCACCTCCAAAGCGACTCTTTTACCCGCTTCCGCATCCAATCCTGTACTGGCCGAACCGCGGAGAAGACGATGGAGAGAGGGTTCGAACGAATTCGTATCCTTGCCGACGCCATGAATTACCTGGACCGTGCCTATTGTCGCGAGTCTATTGTGGACTGGGTCCGCAGCTCGCCAGAGGGGGCGGCTTATAGCATTGTGCGCCGCCTGTTCATCGAGATCATGGAAGAGCCCAGCGGTCGCGATGAGCACGCTCTGCGCGCGGCTTAAACCTCTGCAAACGACAGTCTTCTGATCGTCGCCAAACCCGTAGCCCCGGGGGCGCATCATCCTATACCGCTGCACGGTCCGCTGGGACGGGGATGTGCATTGGGCGCGGGAGGATGTGGCGCGCGCGCCACAGGATGTGTGGCCGCGTGCTGTTCTGCCCGTTCCTGGTTGCACTGCTTCACGGCTTCGCGCTGTTCCGGCGTGGTGAGCCCCTCGATTTCCTGGGCGGCGGCCTTTCGAACGTCGCGAATTTCCTGGCGCTTCTGCTGATCGGTAGTAGACGAATCAGCACAGATCTGCCGAACACGCTCTCGGGTTTCCTGCTCGATGCTTCTGCGCCTGGCCATAACCTCCGGCGAAATTCCCGCCACCTTCCAGCAGGGCTCGGGTTGCGGCGCTTTAGGATGGACAATGCGTGGCGTTACCCTGCGCTGTGGAGTGGCTTTCAGCAGCGCGAGTTTGGATTGACCGCACAATCCGGCGGGACAGAGCAAAGCCGGAACCAGCACTGCGAATGCGAGCCTGGATCGGAGCATGGTCTACCTCGCGGCTTAATTACCTCGAATGAGGCTCAGGAATTATCAACCAACAGGCCAGAAGTGGCATTCATTTTAGTCCGGTTTTCCCGCGGTGAGGAATTCCATTTGATCTTCCAGCCATCCTTCAGGCGGCGCGCTAAACCGCCAAAATAGATGTGATACCCTATAGGGGTATAGGCTATCTAATCCTTTAAGGAGATAACGTGACCGGCAAACATAATGGCGGCGCCTCCCGGCCCGAGCACGCTGCTTACATGGGCGAGGCCTTGAAGGGCCGCCTGCTGCTCCGCTTGCGGCGCATTGAAGGCCAGGTGCGCGGACTGCAGCGTATGGTGGAAGAAGAACGCTATTGCCCGGATGTGATGGAGCAGGTCTCGGCGGTGCAGGAGTCGCTGCGCGCGGTGGGCCAGTTGCTGTTGCGCAATCATTTGCAGCATTGCGTAACCGGCGCTGTGCGTTCCGGAGACCAGGCGCGCTCCAGCCAGGTGTATGACGAACTGGCGTCGTTGTTTTTCAAGCATGCGCGCTGAGGTGGGAGATGGCAGAACTGGTGGAAGATCCCGTATGTCATATGAAGGTTGACCCGGCCAAGGCGCGAGCCAAGGCCGAGCACCGGGGAAAAACTTATTACTTCTGCTGCCTGGGCTGCGCACAAAAGTTTCAGGCTGAGCCGGAACGATTTCTCGAGCCGAAAGCTTCGGCCGGAGCCGGGTTGGTGCAGTTAGGCGCCAAAAAGGCGGCGACTGTGCCCTCAGCGGCGGAGAGCGGCGCCGTTTACATCTGCCCCATGGACCCGGAGGTGCGTCAGTTCGGTCCCGGCGCCTGTCCCAAGTGTGGCATGGACTTGGAACCGGAGCTGGTTGCGCCGGCGCCGGCCAAGGTCGAATACACCTGCCCCATGCACCCGGAAATTGTCCGTGACCATCCGGGCGCGTGCCCTATCTGCGGCATGGAACTGGAGCCGCGCACAGTCACCGCAGCGCCGGAAGAGAACACTGAGCTGCGCCGAATGACGCGCCGCTTCTGGGTCAGTGTAGCGCTCACCGCGCCCTTGCTGGTAATCGCCATGACGGGCATGATGGCGCACACCGCAGTCGGTCCGCGGCTCCTGAACTGGATTGAGCTCGCGCTCGCCACACCCGTGGTGCTGTGGGCGGGTTGGCCATTCTTCCAGCGTGGCTGGGCCTCAGTGATCAACCGCAGCGCCAACATGTTCACCCTTATTGCGATGGGCATTGGGGTAGCATACGTGTTCAGCCTGGCCGTCACCATCGCGCCCGGAGTCCTGCCGCCTTCGTTCCGCGGTATGGATGGCGCCGCGCATGTGTACTTCGAGGCCGCGGCCGCCATTACCGCGCTGGTGCTGCTGGGCCAGGTGCTGGAACTGCGCGCCCGCAGCCAGACCTCCAGCGCCATTCGCGCCCTGCTTGATCTTTCGCCGAAAACGGCGCGCCGACTGCGCGAAGACGGCAGGGAAGAAGACGTAACGCTCGACCACATTCATCCCGGCGACCGGCTGCGTGTGCGGCCAGGAGAGAAAGTGCCCGTGGACGGTGTGGTCCTGGAAGGCGCAAGCGCAGTGGATGAATCCGCGATTACCGGCGAATCCATTCCCGTGGAGAAAGGCCCGGGCAGCCGGGTGGTGGGAGCAACGGTGAACGGCGCCGGCTCGCTGGTGATGCGGGCCGAGCGCGTGGGCAGTGAAACCTTGCTGGCGCAGATCGTGCGCCTGGTGAGCCAGGCCCAGCGCAGCCGCGCGCCCATCCAGAGGATTGCCGACCGTGTTTCCGCATGGTTTGTGCCGGCGGTGATTGCCATCGCCATGGTCACCTTTATCTCGTGGGGAATTTTTGGCCCGCAGCCCCGCCTTGCGTATGCCATCGTGAATGCGGTGGCGGTGCTCATCATCGCCTGCCCCTGCGCGCTGGGGCTAGCCACGCCCATGGCCATCATGGTAGGAACGGGGCGTGGCGCGCGCGCCGGAGTGCTCATCAGGAATGCGGAAGCTCTGGAGGTTCTGCAGAAGGTGGACACGCTGGTGACGGACAAAACCGGCACGCTCACCGAGGGCAAGCCGCGGGTGATGTCGGTACTGCCCGCGGACGACGTGGAACAAGCAGAGTTGCTGCGCCTGGCCGCCAGCCTGGAGCGCGGCAGCGAGCATCCGCTAGCCACAGCCCTGGTGCAAGCGGCCAGGGAACGCAAGCTATCGCTGACTGAGGCGCGGGAGTTCCGCTATCTGACCGGGCGAGGCGTCGTCGGGAGGGTGGACAGCAGGGAAGTGGCGGCAGGGAACGAGCGGCTGTTCGAGGAGATCGGCGTACCAGCCGGCGACCTGCTTTCGCGCGCTCACTCGTTGCGGTCAGAAGGGCAGACCGTGATTCTGCTGGCTGTAGATAGCCGGCCGGCAGGGGTAATCGGAATTGCCGATCCCATTAAGCAGTCCACTCCTCAGGCCATCGCCGAGCTGCGCTCGGCTGGCGTGCGCGTGGTCATGTTGACGGGCGACAGCAAAGCTACGGCAGAGGCGGTTGCGCGCAAGCTCGGCATTGAGGAGTTCGAGGCGGAGGTCCTGCCGGAGAAGAAATCGGAAGTAGTGCGGCGGCTGCAGTCGCAGGGCCGGGTGGTGGCCATGGCGGGCGATGGCATTAACGACGCGCCTGCGCTGGCCCAGGCGCAGGTTGGCATCGCCATGGGTACCGGCACCGACGTGGCCATGGAGAGTGGTGGCGTGACTCTGGTGAAAGGCGATCTGCGCGGTATTGTGCGCTCCCGGCGCTTGAGCCAGGCCACTATGCGCAATATCCGGCAAAACCTGTTCTTCGCCTTCATCTACAACTCGCTGGGCGTGCCCCTGGCGGCGGGCGTCCTGTACCCGTTTTTTGGCGTGCTGCTCAGCCCGATCATTGCCGCAGCGGCGATGAGTTTCAGTTCGGTGTCGGTGATCACGAACTCGCTGCGTCTGCGCAATGTGGAGCTATGAGACCCGGTTTCACCACAAAGACACAGAGGCTCAGAGAAAAACCATCAAAATCAAAGCTCGCCCTTAGACCACCGCTGACCCCCGACTACCGACTCCTGACTCCTGGTTTTGCTGGCAACTGACAACTGTTTTACCGCGGCCAGGCCACGGTCAGCAGGAAAGCGCTGTCCTCAAGCGCCTCCACGTCGTGTTGCACGCCGCGATCGAGCACCAGCAGGCGTCCCTGGGGCAGGTCGAACTCCCGGTCCAGAGCGTGCATGCGAATGTGGCCGGCCACGGCCTGGACGGAAATTCGCCCGGCGGAGTGGTGCTCGTGGATGCGAGTCCCGCCTTTGATGGCGGTGAGGACCACGCGGAAGTCCTCATATTTGACCATCGTTTTTGAGTTGCGACCGCCTTCGTAGGCGGGTTCGCGGCGCAATTTTTCAATTTCCGCCGCCAGATCGAATTCCAGATAGGGACCCGCCGTGATGTCGGGCGCGCGTTGCGGGCCAGGATTTTGCGGAAGGCTTGCCATGGATGTCCTCCTTATCAACTAGAGGATATACATCGCAACACGAGATGTCCGTGACAGAAGTCATAGCTCACAATCTGCCACCGAGACACAGAGGCTCGGAGAAAATTACGATTGAGAATCGGAGGGACCTCCACCCATTTCACATCCTTTGCGGGGCGACGAGGCTTATCGCTTGCCGCTGACAGCCCACGGCCGCTTGTTTCTAGCGGCGGTCGGGGGCATGCCCGCGCTGGCCCGCACCAGCGATTCCACCGGCGCCGCCACCATCAGCAGCAATTGCGCATGTCCGGGCTTCAGCGCCTGCTGCAGCATGCCCACTTGTTGCGCGGCCCATCCCGATGGCGGATGCTGGCCGCGGCTGAGGTAGTCGAGCGCCTGCAACCCGGTTTCAGCGCACAGGGAAAGATTCCGGGAAAGCGGAGCAACTTCCTTCAACAGAAACGATTTCTGCAGCAAAGGCTGGAGGAAGGCGTCATTGCCGCTCCAGCGGGTAAGTTGGGCGCGCAACCTCGTGTAGACCGCGGGGGACGCCTTGCCGGCGATTACCTGCTGCACCAGGTCAGCGAATTGCCGCCCCTTTTCGCTCTCCGGCGGAACCGCATCCACCAGCCGATTCAGAGGGCTCAGGCTGGTGGCAGGGGTAACCGCCAGATCTTCGCGGGTGTATTCCTTTACCGGCTCCACCACGTCGGCCAGCACTTGCAGTGGGCCCATGTTCTCCTGTCCAGCCAGGCGGTGGAGCATCAGGTAATAGCTGGAGACGTGCGTATTCCCCAGCCACTCGAGCCAGGTGCTCATAACGGCCAGGCGCTGATACATGGAGTCGACGTCGCGCACGCTGGCCGGCGACCATAGCCGTTCCGCAACCACCGCGGCACGAGGCCAAAGCCGCGAATCGAAATTCTCCGGTGAAACATATTCCGACCACAGGCAAGCCTCGCCTCCCAGAATGCGCTGCTGCTCCTCCGGGCTCAGGCGGGCAGCATCCCCGGAGAGCGGGTCCACCTCGTAATGCATAAGAGCCGGCTGCATCAGGTCCAGGTAATAACCGCTGGAGAGGAGTCCGCGATAGCCCTGCTTGGCCGCCTGGGCCAGCGACGCCTGGCCGCGCCAGGATTGAATAACGATGGTGGTCGGCATGTCGGGCCGGAGTATTTCATCCCAGCCAATCATGATCTTATGGTGCTTGCTTACAATCTTTTCCAGATGGGAATTAAAGTAAGCCTGTAAGTCCGCATCGGTCTTGATGCCATGCCCGTGCATGAACTCCTGGATCTTGGGGTTGGCGTCCCACTGCTTGCCGTTCACCTCGTCGCCGCCGACGTGGAAATAGCGGTCAGGAAAAAGACCTGCCATTTCGTCCACAAACTTGTCGAGAAACTTATAGGTGCTGTCTCGAGTGGGGTCCATGGCCGGGTTGTGGATTCCCCAGGTGCGCTCAATCTCGTACGGGCCAGGGCCGCTGGACAGCTCCGGATAGCCCACAAACCAGGAAATACTGTGCCCGGGCATATCGAATTCGGGGACTACGCGGATGCCGCGGTCGGCGGCATAGGAGACCAGGTCGCGAATGTCGTCCTGGGTGTAGTAGAGGCCGTCCGAGCCCTTTTCCTGCAGCCTGGGGAAGTCTTTGCTTTCCACGCGGAAGCCCTGGTCGTCGGATAGATGGAGATGCAGCACGTTCAGCTTCACCGCCTCCATGCCGTCTACGGCGCGTTTGACGGCACTCATGGGCTCGAAGCGGCGGGCCACGTCCAGCATCAGCCCGCGCCAGGGAAAGCGGGGCTGATCATGGATGACCAGGGCGGGCACGGCAAAGCCCGCCGCCGTTGGCTGCACCAGTTGCAGAAGAGTTTCGAGCGCGTGCATGGCGCCCAGGCTGGTAGGCGCGGCAATCCGGGCGCCGGAAGGAGTCACCTGAAGTTGGTAGGACTCATCTTCTCCCAGTTCGGGAATCTCCCTGGCGGCATGCTCTGCCGCGATCACCAGGGTGGCGCTGGCGCCGTCGCTGGGATGGGTGTTCAATGGAATCGCAGTCTGCCGCGACAGATGCTGCAGAAAGCGGCTGGCCGCGGCCTGCAGGCGCGCATCCTTGTTCCCGGTGAAACCGACGGAAAAAGACGAGGTGATGACCAATTGCCCGGCGCTCAGCCGCACGCTCTGGGGCCAAGGCATAAGGTCGAGCTGTGGCTGGGGTTGGGCCGCCACCACCGGGACACACGTAAAGAGCAGCATGAAGACAAGGATCGCCTTGAACATGTCGAGCGGGTTCTCCAAATTCAGTGGAACCGAGCAGAATATAAAAAGCGTGGGATGGTGAGCAAGGTTACCGTGTCGTTACCTGGGTATTAACCGTTGGGCGCCACGCTGAGGCGCTCTAGCGCGCAACTTTCCCCGCACGTTCCCGTGGAGCGCTAGCACCCTCCTGGGCTCAGACCCACCTTAAAGTGACGCCAGGCTACGATTCGCTGCAACAGACTCTATGCTGGGCCGCCTACAATCTGGAAGAAGCGAATAATGCTCTCAATCCCCCGATAGAAATTGGGGATGTGGAACTTCTCGTTGGGCGCGTGCAGGTTGTCGTCCGGCAGGCCGAAGCCCATCATCACACTGGGAATCTTCAACGCCTTCTCGAAGTCCGCTACGATGGGAATCGAGCCGCCGGAGCGGATGTACACCGTGTCCTTCTTGAACACGTCGTGCATGGCCTGGGCGGAAGCCTTGATGTACTTGTTGTCGGTGCTGACCACGATGGGGTCGGCAATGCTCCACTGCTTGATTTTGACCTCGATGCCCTTGGGCACGATGGACTGCACAAACTCGTTGTACAGCTTCCAGATTTCATCCGGGCGCTGGTCAGGCACCAGGCGCATGGAGACCTTGGCGCTGGCGCGCGCCGGAATCACGGTCTTGGCGCCGTAGCCGGTGAAGCCGCCGGGCATTCCGTGCACTTCCAGGGTGGGCCGCGCCCAGGTGCGGTATAGCACGGAAAAGCCGGGCTCGCCGGTCAGCACCTTGGAGCCCACCTCGGTCTTGCGGTAGTGCTCTTCGTTAAACGGCAGGTGGTCCCACGCCTTCAGTTCGTCCTTGGTGGGTGTCTCCACCCGATCATAGAAGTGGGGAATCAGAACCTTCCCGCTCTCGTCTTTCAGCTTGCTGATCATGCGGGCGAGGGCTTCAAAGGGATTGGGGGCTGCGCCACCGTAAACGCCGGAGTGCAGGTCGGTCATGGCGCCGCTGGCTTCCAGTTCGGTGTAGCACATGCCGCGCAGGCCAACGCAGAGGCTGGGGGTCTCCGGGGCGAACATTTCTGTGTCGGAGACCAGGGCGAAATCAGACTTCAGCCGGTCGGGATGCTCCTTTACAAACGCCGCGATGGATTCGCCTCCCACTTCTTCCTCGCCTTCAATCAGCAGGCGCACATTCAGCGGCAGCTTGCCGTTGCCCGTCTTCATCAGCGCCTCGAGCGCTTTCAGGTGCATGTACATCTGGCCTTTGTCGTCCACCGCGCCGCGCGCATAGAGGTTCTGGTTGCGCTCGGTGGGGTCGAAAGGCGGAGACTTCCACTCGTCCAGCGGATCGGGCGGCTGCACGTCATAGTGACCGTAACAAAGTGCGGTGGGCTTGCCCGAGGCATGCAGCCAGTCGCCGTAGACCAGGGGATGGCCCTCGGTCTTGATGACCTCCACGTGCTCCAGGCCAATGCGCTTCATCTCGGCGGCCACGAAGTCCGCAGCCCGGCGCACATCATCCTTGTGATCTGGCAGCGTGCTTACGCTGGGAATTCGCAGTAGGTCCTTCAGTTCGCTGAGGAAGCGTTGCTGGTTCTGACGGGCATAATCAACGGCGGCAGTGGACATAAGCCCTCCCCATCTTCAGAGTTGTGGCATTGCGACGACCTGAAAGTATACCCGAAGGCTGCAGGGAGCGGCTGTGACGCGTGCACCTCGAATTCCACCGCCGAGACGCAAGACCAGACTCCACCGCCGAGACCGCAGAGACCGCAAGGGTGATTTTTGAAAAGGCTTGTCTCGGCGTCCTCAGCGTCCTCGGCGGTGAAGATTTGCTTTCAGGGCGAAATTAGCTGCTGAAGCGCGCCGGTGAAAAAGCGGATATGTCAAATTCCGGCCGCGCCCCGCGCACCACCTGCGTCATCAATAGAGCCGTGACCGGGGTCAGCAGGATGCCGTCGCGAAAATGGCCGGTCGCCACAAAGTAGCCGGGCAGGGAAGTGGCGCCCAGGATGGGTAGTCGGTCAGGCGTGCCCGGGCGCAGGCCGGCCCAAGCCTCAAGCATTCGTGCCTGGCCCAGTTCCGGCGCCAGGTTGGCGGCAGCCTGGTGCAGCCGTTGAATAGTGTCGGCGTCAATGCGTTTGTTGAAGCCGGCCTCTTCCAGGGTCGCGCCAATCAGGATGCGCCCATCACTGCGCGGAACCAGGTAGGCGCCAGGCCCGCGGACCACGTGCCGCAGGAAGTTGCGACGTGGGGCGATCACCGAGAGCATTTGACCTTTCACGGGACGCGTTGGCAATGCTGGCGCTCCCCCAAGCTGGCCCGCCCAGGCGCCGGCGCAATTCACCACCACGGCCGCGGGGAAATGGGTCCTTGCGGTCTTGACGCCGACAGCGCGTCCGTCTGTCACCTGGATTTCGGTCACCGAAGCTCCAGAAGCGATCTCGATGCCGCGATGTTTCACCGCCTTGAGGGCGGCCGCGGTCAGAGCGCGGGGGTCTACGCTGGCTTCCGGCCAATATTCGGCTTGCTTGGCGCCGCCGGCGAGGCAGGGCTCGAGCTCGGCCAGCTGTCGGGGTTTCAAGGGCTGAGCGTCACGGCAGAGCGACTGCTCGTCGCCGTCCAGAACAATAGAACCCTCCTGCCGAAAATCCACCCGCTGACCCGACTCGTCCTCCAGTTCGTGCACGAACTCAGGGTAGAGCTGGAAACTGGCCATGGCCAGGGAGCGCAGCTTTTCCGGAGTATGCGGATCGCACTGCGCCAGCATGCCGGCGGCCGCGTGCGAAGCCTCCTGGCCAGGTTCATGCCGTTCTACAATCAGCACGGCGGCGCCGTGCTTGTGCAAGTCCCGCGCCAGCGACAGGCCAATGATGCCGCCGCCAATAATCGCGACGTCCCAGGTTTTCACAAAAACATTGTAGAACGCGCGCGGAGGGGAGGGGGTGGAAGCGGCAATCGGGCGTGAGGCGCAAGCTGGAGAGATGCTTGCAACCTGAACCACTACTCACCTCAATGGTTGTCATGCTGAGCGCAGCGAAGCACCTGCTTTTCTGCATGCCAAAAGCAGGTCCTTCGTTCGGAGGGGAGGAAGTGGAAGCGGCAATCGGGCGTGAGGCGCAAGCTGGAAAGATGCTTGCAGCCTGAACCGCCACTCACCTCAATGGTTGTCATGCTGAGCACAGCGAAGCACCCGCTTTTCTGTATGCCAAAAGCAGGTTTTTCGTTCGGAGGAGAGGGAGTGGAAGCGGCAATCGGGCGTGAGACGCAAGCTGGAAAGATGCTTGCAGCCTGAACCACTACTCACCTCAATGGTTGTCATGCTGAGCGCAGCGAAGCACCTGCTTTTTCGCCAGCGTGAGGCGCAAGCTGGAGAGATGCTTGCAACCTGAACCGCTACTCACCTCAATGGTTGTCATGCTGAGCGCAGCGAAGCACCTGCTTTTTCGCACGCCAAAAGCAGGTCCTTCGTTCGGATGCGGGTTGGTGTACCGCATCCGAACTCAGGATGACAATCCAAGAGACTACTGTGCTTCTTCTGCCACCGGCTTGGCCTGCGCGGCCGGCTCCTCATTGCGGCTCACATCCAGCAGCCTGGAGAACACAGCCAGCCGTTCCGCCGCCGGTCCGATGTAATACGTGGGATAGCAGGTCAGCAAGGTCAGCTCCGTATCGCGAGTAGGCTTTGTCACCCAGACGTCGTCGGGCTGCAGGATCTTCTTGCCCGTCACCTGGTAGCGGAATTGCCGCCCTGCACGCTGCACCAGGATGTACTCCCCCGGTTTGAGCTCATGAATGTGGCGGAAGAAGGTGTCGCGGTGGGCGGAAATCACGGAGTTGCCAGGTTCGCCGGGCTCGGGTGTATCGGGCAGGTGACCCGGGCCCATCAGCAGGTCCCTGCGGTTCACGCCTTCCACCACGACCGCGTCAAGATTGATGCTGGGGATCGAGAGGCGAGTGAGGGTCGTGACCAGCCCTGCGGGCTGGGCGGGCAGCTTTTGGTTCTGGTCCTGCCATTGCTGCGCCAGGTGTCGTTGCGCCGCGTACATGGTGGCGTATTGCGAGACCACGTAGATCAGCAACGCCACTCCGGCCACAATCAGCAATGAAGGCCAGAGGCGCTTCAGCCGGTCCAGGGCGATTCTCATAAAGGGTGTCCTGCTCCTGACGGCCAGATGACAACGAGATGACAATAAGATGCTTAATTCTGGGGTAGCGCAACCAAAGCTGGTATTTCGCAGCGGGTCACAGGTCGGATCGGGCACTCGGGCCCCGGTTAGCGCGTGCGCATAGCTGAGGTAATTCCACCCGCCAGCACCCCGAAGCCGATCACCGCCAGCAGGGGAAGGGAACTGCTGGAGCCGGGCAGAGGCTGGTCATCCTCTTTATTACGCAGACCTGCATCCTTAGCGGGTGCGGGCTTGCCGGCAGAGGCCGTGGCACCGCTGCTTTTCTGCACAGGAGTCGCGTCCGCCATCACGGCCACAGTCTGAGGGGCGGGCGCATGATGGTGCGGCGGCTGGGCCCACAGCAAAGCCACCAGCAGGCAAATAACACCGACAATAAGGAAGTGCCAGTAGCGCTTCATCGTCTTACCGGCCCGTTACTTTCCCCACCCAAGCTAAGCACCTGACTACCAAATTTTGGATATACAGTTCCAGCCCACCAACTCACCTCAGAATGCGCCAGTAGCCTGCAAGAGCCCTAAACAGAGCTCCTTGTGACCAGCACCCCGCTCCGCCGACAGCAATCTGGTCTTACTTAAGGGCAATTCAGAGGCCA
>DASYWT010000379.1:0-3505 GCA_035935775.1 Terriglobales bacterium | reverse complement strand
TCGGTGATGGATTTGGCCGTGCGGTAAGCAATGGCGATTCCCAGCAGCAGCGCCAGCAGCGTGCCGGTAATGGCGACAGCGGAAGTGGCAGCGGCGGCAGTTTCGTCCGACTTGCGGCGTTCCTCCACTACCTTGCGGTTCTCGCTATCGGCGACGTCCAGGGCGCCGCTCGAATTCTTGATCCAGGCCCCTGCGTCTTTTTGCAGATAAAAAATCTGCAACTCCGCGACGGTGGCGTTGCCGGCGTCCACTTCCTTGCGCTTGTTCACCAGAGGCTGGGCGAACTCACTGGCCCAGTCGCGTTCAAACTGCTGCACCTTGGCCAGGGCGTAACGTTGCTGGTCGGAGTTGGCTTTGGAGCGAGCGTCATTAATCAACTCCTGCAGCTTGCCAATGCCGTCGTACATCTTGTCCATTTCGCGGGTGTCGCCGCTCAGCAGGTAGTTGCTCAGAAAGAGCCGGTTCTGCATCATCTGGAAGCGCACGGCGTCGGTGGATTCGGCCATGGCCAGAGATTGGGTGGCGGCATTTTTGGCAGCGTGCTCGCGCTGCACCGCGATCATGTTGACCAGGAAAAGAATCACTACCATGACCAAAATGGCGCCAAAATTGGTATAGAGCCTTCTGCCGATCGTCATGCCAAACTCCTTGCTTGCCTGCCCGGCCTTAATCGCGGCGGTGCGCTGGGCGTGCCAGAGCGCGCAACTCGAACGTGCCGCCAGCGCCGCGTTTCCTGGGAGAACTTAAATGCAAGGCCGGTGCCAGCTTATGGGTGCTGGTTACCACTGGGGACCATGATCCAACCCTCATGTGTTACCAGCAACTTACAAAGGTAACTATGGTGCTTTCGCAATTACCGACAGGATCTGGACGGAAGACGCATCTCACTGCCGCGGGCGGGGCGGGGGCTTCGGTTTCACCTTGAGATGGGCAGAAGAAAGCGTTTGAAGTTTGAGACTGGCCGCGCAATTTGCTTGACTCAAAATGAGATTGCAAGGTACTTTCCTGATAACTATAAGTAGCTAAACAGTTTGGACGAATAAGGCGGCAGCAACGCATGCAACCTGGGAATACAACTGTGCCTCGAGGTGCTGCTCCCCGGTTGCAGGATTCTTTTCAACGGCTGCTGCTGGATTTCTCTCTCGCCGGTTCTTTACGCAGCACCCCTCAGTCGTTAATCCAATTATTCTTGCGCTCGACGCGTGAATTTTTCGGAGTGCAAGGGGCGTACTTCTGGCGCAGGGTTGCGGGCGATGAACTGGTGGGGGAGGAAGCGGATGGATATGTCGCCAAGGAATTCCGCGGGTTGCGGCTGAAAGAGAATGAAAGCGCTGTAACCGCGGAAGCGGTGCGCACCGGCAGAACGGTGTATGTCAACGACATAGACCATAAGCGCTATCCCATGGCGGAGCGCTTCCAAGTGCGCTCGCTCATGGCCGCTCCACTGGTAGTTGGCGGCGAAGCGATCGGTTCAGTGGTCTTTCTGCACACCACCGATCCGGAGTTTTTCGACGACGATAAGGCCGCCAAGGCCACCATTCTGGCCGGCCAGTTGGGAAGTCTCATGGAGGCGCAGAGGCTCTACGCCACGGCCAGCGCGCACACCCATGAGTTGCACCAGCTGCTGGAGATTTCCGCCGAACTGGGCGGCAGCAGCAAGCTGGATGAATTCCTGAAGAAATTCGTGGTGCGGGCAGCGGAATTCCTGGGCTTCGCCCGCTCCTACATCGCCATGCTGGAAGGCGATTACTGCCACGTGCGTTGGGTGGCGGAACATGGCACGGCGCATCCCATGGAGGTCAGTTTTCCTTCCGACGTGGCCGCCCGCGTTCTGGGCTCCAAAGAGGTGTTCTGGACCGACGATATCCGACAGGTAGCAGAGGCTGACCAGGAAAGCGCCGCCCGCCACAACGTGCGCCAGGTGCTGACCGTGCCCCTGCTCAGTTCCGAGGGCCGGACTCTGGGCATGTTCGGCGTTCTTGACCGGCTGGACCAGGCCGGGATTACTCCGGAAGACATTCGCCGCGCCCGCGCCCTGGCCGCACCCGTGGCCGTGGCCCTGGAAGCGGCGCGGAACCTCCATCTTTCCAAGGAGCACAGCCGGCGTGCCGAAGACCTGATGAGCATGGCGCTGGAGCTCAGTTCGCTTCTGCGCTTGCCGGAATTCGCTCAGAGCTTCACCACGCGGGCGGCCGAGATGCTGGGCGCGGGCTCGGCGGCTTTGGCCCTGGCACAACGGCCGCATCTGGAAATCGTGGCCGTGCGCGGTCCTGAGCCTGCTCCCGAGAAAGGCGTTTTGCGGCGGCTAGCGGTCGCGCTGGGCGACGTGGTTGCTGATCGCCGCGATTCCATCATCAGCGGCGACGCTTCCCAATTGTTAGGCCATGTGGCCGCGGCCTTGCGCTGGAAAGATGTGGTCCTGGCCTGCCTGCATGGAAGCGACGCCGAACTGGTCGGCATTCTCTGCCTGGCCAACCGGGGCAAACCGCTGTCCGCGGCGGACCAGAACCTGTTGCAGGCGCTGGCCGGGCACGCATCGGTGGCGCTGGAAAATGCCCGCCTGTTCACTCGCATGGACCAGGCCAACCGGCACTGGATGGAGATCTTTGACGCCATCAGCGATTTCATCGTGGTGCACGATGTGCAACACAAAGTGCTGCGCGTCAACCGTTCCATGGCGGAATTCATCGGGGTGCGCCCGGCGGAACTGATCGGCATCAGCATGCGCGCTCTGCTGGCTACGACGGCGCAGCCCGGGCCACAGCCCTGCCCTTTTTGCCGGCCGGATGCTGAGACGACCGACGAGTTCATTCACCCCGTACTGGAGCGCACCTACCTGGTTTCCACCTCGCGTATTCACGGCCCCAACAACGAGGGTTTGCAGACCATCCACGTGCTCAAGGACATAACCGACCGGCGGGAAGCCGAACGCCGCTACCGCGAGCTTTTCGACAACATTCAGGAGGGGCTCTACTTCACCAGCCGGGAAGGCCGCTTTATCGAGGTGAACGACGCGCTGGTGCGCATGCTGGGCTATAGCAGCCGCGACGAACTACTGCAAGTGGATATCCCCAGCCAGGTTTACTTCGATGCTAAGGAGCGCGAGCGTTTCCGCATCCGCATGGCAGAGACGGGGGTGGTTCGCAACTACGAGGAAACTTTGCGCCGCAAGGACGGCGCCCCCATCCACACCCTCCAGAACGCTTTTGCGGTGCGCGACGCCCAGGGCGAGGTGACGCAGTTCCGGGGCCTGATTCTGGACATTACCGAACTGAAGAATTCGCAGGCGGAGTTGCAGCGCGAGCGCGACTTCAACAACAAGATTCTGAACAACACGCAGAGCATCATCCTGGTGACCGATAGGGCCGGCCAAGTGACCTATGCCAACCGCCGTTGGTACGAAAGCGGGGCCTACAACCCGCAGCAGTGGCTGGGACGGCCGCTGGTAGAGATGGTGGTGCCGGCGCGGCGCACCGCCCTGGAAGCAGCGCTGGAAGCCACTCTT
>DASYWT010000378.1:0-4437 GCA_035935775.1 Terriglobales bacterium | reverse complement strand
CCAGGTGCCGATGTAGGAAATGACGGCGGCGATCCAGATGGAGCGGAACAACGGCTCGCGAAATGGCGCCCAGGGAGAGAGTGACCGCGCTCCCTCCTCCGCCCGCACTGACATCGGCTCGCCCTCCATCATGTTGCGAAGCTCAACCGTTGTAGCGCCGGCATCTTGCCGGCTGTCCCCGAGGGCATCCTGCCCTCGCGCTGCGGGCGAGACGCCCGCAGGACAGCCGCCGGGACGGCGGCGCTACGAAAAAGCTATCCACTCTGCCCCGGCGCTTCTTCCACCAGCGCCCTGGTTTCGGTGCCAAACGGCCATTCGTGCCTCCGCGCCGCCCGCACAAGATAAATCACAATCCCCAGGATGAGAATGACCATTGCATAACGCACCTGGCGCTGGAAGTCCGGCCGGTTGACCAGAATGAACACGAATCCGGCAATAGCCACCAGCGCCGGCGCCGGATACAGCCACATGCGGAACGGGCGGGGCATATCGGGGCGGCGGATGCGCAGCACGATGAGCCCTACCGCCTGTACCAGGAACTGGATCATGATGCGAATCACCACCAGGGCAGCAATCACGTCGGCAAGGCGCAGGAAACAGTAGGCGGCGGCCACCCCTCCCAGCGCCAGCAGCGAAACATAAGGAAAGCGGCCCTGGGGGTGCACTTTGGCGAAAATGCGGAAGTAGTTGCCGTCCAGCGCCGCAGCATATGGTACGCGCGAGTACCCCAGCAACAGCGAAAACACCGAAGAAAAGGCCGTCCACATGATCAGGGCGGAGGCCAGGTACCCCGCCCACGACCCATAAACCCGCTGCATCAGAGTGGAAATCACGTAAAAGCGAGTGTCCGTCTTTGCCGCCGCCACCAGTTCCTGCCATGGGATCACGCCCAGGATGCTCACATTCATGAGCAGATATAGACCGGCGACCAGCACGATGGATAGCAACATGGCGCGGGGAATCGTCTTCTCCGGATTCTTGATCTCGCCGCCGAAGAAGCAAACGTTGTAATAGCCCCAGTAGTCGTAGGTGGTGATCAGCATGGAAGCGCCCAGGCCCAGCAAAAAACTGTGTGAGAGGTGAAAAGCGCCGGCCGGAAAGCTGAAGGCGCGGGGCGCGTTGAAGTGGCTGAGGCCGGTCACGATGACCCACAGGATCGTCCCCATCACCCCGGCCCACAGAAACTTGGAAATGCGCCCAATGCTGGTGATGCGGCGGTACAGCAGCAACACTCCGAACAGGCAAATCCCCATGGCCAAAAAAGTGCCGGCCGTTACCAGAACATGTCCCTCCAGCGCGCCAAGAAGAGGAATGGGCAGGCGCATGTCGCGGCTGAAATACGGGCGTTCCAGAAGGGGCCAGATGTAGCTGGCGTACTGCTCAAATCCAAGGCAGCCGGAGGCGATGGAAAGCGGAGCGCTGAACGAAAGCTGCCAGACGAACAGGAATGAGATAAGCCGGCCCAGGCTCTTGGGACCATAAATCTCGCTCAAGTAGCGATAGGAACCGCCCGAGCCCGGCATGGCGGCGCCCAGTTCCGCCCAGATCAAACCGTCACAAAGAGCGAGAATGGCACCGCAGATCCAACCGAGCATGGCCTGCGGTCCGCCCGCCGCGCTCACGATCAGGGGAATGGTGATGAACGGCCCCACTCCGATCATGGTCTCCATGGTCAGGGTGATGGCGCTGCCCAGGCCAATGCCACGAATCAGTTCCTGGTCGCCGGCATGTGTTTTTTCGGGTTGTTTGGGCGTGGCGTGCATGTGGGCAGGAGTCAGTCGTCAGAAATCAGGAGTCAGCGTGTCCAACGCAGCCCTCAGCATTCAGCACTCAGCATTCAGCCCCCAAACATCCTTTGTGGCGCGGGCGCCCCGCCCGCGTGGTCGGGAGTAGCGCTCGCGTCTCGCCGGCTGTTGCGCACGCGCAGGGCGTCATGCTGAGGCCCTTCAGGGCCGAAGCATCTGGCGTGCACCACCGTATTATGGTGTGGCGCTCGCGAGATCCTTCGGGCCTAAAGGCCACTCAGGATGACGCCGCATAAAAGGTCTGCCCATTTACACAATCTGTGAAGCCCGATGCTAACAAATCAAAATTCCGTAACTGTGAAACCTTGAAACTCTGAAACCTGCTTTTCATGTCCCGCGCTCAGCAAATTCACATACAGGCGGATGGCCCCGGGCACGCCGGTAGGCAATTCGCGGAAAAACGAATACGCGTTGTAGATGTAAATCCCCTTTCCGTAATGCGCCAGCAACAGGCCGCCCTTCAGCGGAGACTCGCCCGGATCACTGGACGCCAGCAGCGGCTGGAAATGGCCATCCCAGTCGTCCATGAAATACAGGCCGCGCTCCTGCACCCAGCCATCAAAGTCTTTAGCCGTGATCTTGTTCGGATAATGAAACACGTCGTCCTGGGGGGCGAGGATCTGCACCGGTGATTCCTCCACCGTCACCCGGTCGTGGCTTTCCTGCGTGGGATACGGAGTGTACTTGCCGTCATTGAATTGTGTGAGCTGCTGGTTGTACTGCACCATGAGGGTGCCGCCGTTCTTCACGTATTCGAGCAGGCGGGCGTTGTGGGCGCGCACAGCCTCTTGTGTGTCATAGGCGCGTATTCCCAGCACAATGGTGGCGTAGTGACTCAGGTCGCCGCCGGCAAGCTCCTGCGGCGAAATCATGGTCAGGTTGACGCCGATTTCCCGCAGCACCTGTGGAATGTCGTCGCCCGCGCCCATGATATAGCCGACCTTCAATCCCTGCGGCACTTTTACATCCACCACGCTCACGTGCTGAACCGCCGGCTCGTAGTAGTAAAAAGTTTCGATATCAGGACGGCTGATTTCGATGTAGCCTTCGGCGTAGGTTGTGCCGCCCGCATCGAACACAGCACGAATTCGCTGCCGCCCCTCCTGCAGCCCGGCATGAACCACGTTAAAACTGACTTGCCGGTTTTCGCCGCGCTGGGCGAAGGTGACCTGCGCCTGCTCGGGTTCCGCCCTCCAGCCCTCCGGCAATTGCAGGCGCAGGGTCCCGCTCACGGCGCCGGAAACCAGGCTGCGCACATCAACGGTCACGCGGCAGCTGCTGTCCGAGAGCGGCACCACCTGCGTCGGCGGGTTCAACATGACCGAAAACGCCGGCCCCACGGCCAGGGTGGGATCGCGCTGCTGCCCGCTTGCGTCCTGGTAGGGGACGGTTACGGGCACAACTTCAGAAGCGTGCCATCCCTTTGCGCCGGCCAGATTCACATCGTGACCTGCGAACGTGAAGCTGTGCCCCTGGCTCTGGGGAACGTAATAATCGGCCTTCACCTGCAGGGGTGGCGGAGGCAAGGGCAGCGTGAGATAACGCGGGTCGCTGATCTGGTACACCGCGTCTTCGGGGGAAGAGCGATGAAAATAAGGGCGCGTGTAGGCCGCATCGCCGGGGACGCGCAGACGGAAGTTGGCGTAATAGTCGTCGCCCGGCTGCAGCTTGGTATTTTGTCCTTTATACACGCCCCCCACAATCCAGTCCTCGCCGCCCAGCAAAGAGACGTCCTGCACTTCAATTGGTTTGTTAAATCCGTTGTGAAATTTAGCGATGACGGTGAACACCTGGCCCGGTGAAACCACGGTGAGGGCATCTTTCTCGGGCGGAACCGAATTCGGCGCCCCCGAAGGAGAAGCCACAGTAGCCTGAAGCGAAGTACCCATGGCCAGGTTGATGGCCTTCTCGCACTGCTGCTGCTTTTCCTGGAGCCGGGTGATCAGGTCCAGCCGGGCCGCCGGGCTTAGTCCCGCCCTGCCGGCATCGGAGATGGCGCGGTTCAGCAGCGCCAGGGCCTGCAGCAGCGGTTCCGCGGCGCGAGCGGGGCTCTTGCGGGCCTCGTCGCTGGCCTTGTTGATCCGGTCCTGAAAATCCGTCAGCTCCGACTTCAACTGCGGCACTTTGGACTGCTCCGAGCCCAGGCGATCGGCCAGCGCGGGCACGCTGGTGTCAATGCCGTCGAAGAAGTCGTTCTCGTGCGCGCCTGCCGGCAAGGGCGGCAGCACGGAGTCAATCAGCTTGTAGTAGTCCAGGTGCTGGCCGGGCTCGATGTGCCAGTAGCCCACTCCCTGCGACAACTCGTGCCGCAGGCCCTGAATCGCAAACTGCACGTAGGACATGCCCAGCGCCGGGCTCACCGCCCCGGTATCGAACACCACCGTGTAGTCTTCGCCGGAATGGACGTTGTCGGTGTAAAGCTTTTTGGCCTGCCAGGGCAGCAGGCCCTCTTTAATCTGCTCGGGGAAGCGATTGGGATCGGCAGCGGCGCGAAAGGCTTCGCGGGTCACAATGCCCGCCGCCTGGTGGTTGCCATGGCCATCGCGAGGCGCCCCCTGAAAGCGCGTCACCAGCACATCGGGCCGGTAGGTGCGGAGCACGCGCACCATATCGCCCAGGGCGGCGTCGTGCC